>CAYFNV010000001.1:0-251671 GCA_964344595.1 uncultured Nitrospina sp.
TGAGTCATTGGTTTCTCCTTTAAGTTAAATAAGTTTCGACAACTTATCTTAACCGGGAAACCGTGACTCTTTCTCTTTGGAAGGTCTAAATCTGTAAACGCTTTTCTCTACTTACCCAAATATTGCTAATTAACACTGCGTATACCATGAAAGTCCCACCAGGGAATCTCTTCTTTATGACCGGGCGGTCTATTATTTGATGATGAAACTCCTCCTCTTTTCGTATTGAGTATAGATCGAACAACAAACCCTTCTTCATAGTTATTACCTGCAAGAGGCATTGCAGTGGCTGTTCCCTCCCATATTTGCATTATTTGGATAACTCCGACCTTCACAAAAATATCCCCCAGATCATTTTCTATCTTGGGATCGTTGATGCCCAAGCCAACTGCATTTACCTGAAACATGTCTCCAATACGAACTCCATTAACAGAACCAAGGTTAACAAGTAACAGTTCTTCTACGATAGGTTTTTCACCTTTTTTTCGTACAAACTCTTTTCGTTTAATTGATATTATTTCTCCTTCGAGAGGTAGAAAGTATAGTTTTTCTAAAATATACGATGCCAATGCAGCTTTCATGGAGTTCAACGCATTTTCCATAGAACTTGATCTGTGTCTCTGTTCTGAAGAGTTCAGATTTTCAATAGAAAAAGGCTGAGTTCCAGTACTTGATGATATTTTAAATATCTTATCATTAAGAATTCTTCCAGTTGCATTTTGGACTAACTGAAGGTGAACCTCTAGTTTAGCATTTTCCCTGCTTCCTGAAGTAGTAAGACCAGTCTTGGTTTTGTCGGGCTGGAATTTGATAACGGTTCCTCTGATTTCAACAAAACTTCCTCCCAGTGGTTTTTCTCCAAGTTTAATTGGCCAAAGAGGGTCATCACCCAACTGCGCCATACTCATTTTTTGAGTTGGTTTTCCCATACCAGGAATAGAATTTTGAATAAATATGGTCTCTGGGGAACCAGTTTTATCAGAACTAAAAATAGCGGGCTCGATATACTTATCACCCTCTGGGTTTATATTTGCGGGTATTGAAATTATTTGAACATGTTTACGTTGTATAAGCTCCTGGCTTAATAATGCTGAGACAATATTGCCTGGATGATAAGGTTTTTCCCAATCAGCGGGATTTTGAAATTGTCCCATATATACTTTTTTCTTATAAAAAGAGTGTGCTGGATTAGAAAATATGGAGAGAAAAAGTATAAGTAAAAAGAGCTTTAAACAAAATTTGCTTTTCATTGGTTTTCCAGATAGATATTTTTTATTTATATAGCATATCGACAAATTTTCATAAATCTATAATACAGGGCATCAACTTTTGGCCCCGATAGACGCATTTTTTTTATCTCATTACTTGACCCTAACTTTTTCAACAAGTACAATTCACCAAATGAAAAACGCTATTTCCATAATTACTTTGTTTATCCTGTTTATTTCTCCCCAGTCTCTTTTAGGGGCTGAGTTGCCTTCAGATATGGTACAGATTAAATCAGGTTGCTTCATGATGGGAACCAACAATAATTACATGTATGAAGATGATGATGATAATGCGCGGGAGAAACCAGCTCATAAGGTATGTCTGGATGAGTTTTATTTGGATCGATATGAGGTGACTCAGAGCAAATGGGATGCTGTTATGAATTTCAACCGTTCTGTTTTTCACAAGCCAAAACAGCCTATTACACATATTGATTGGCATGAAGCTCGGCAGTATTGCAAAAAAACAGGTCGAAGGCTTCCTACAGAAGCTGAGTGGGAATATGCTGCTCGGGCTGGGTCAAACACCCGTTTCCCTTGGGGTAATGAGGTTGACGGTGATTATCTTTGGTATGCAGCAAACTCATCGCGTGAGCCTGCAGAAGTTGGTAAAAAAAAGCCAAATGCCTGGGGACTCTATGACATGATAGGAGGTGTATGGGAGTGGGTGGAAGATTGGTTTTCGCTTGATTATTATTCAAGGAGCCCTTCTAAAAACCCAAAAGGTCCAGCCCGGCAAAGCTTTAGAGTGATTCGTGGCAATTCATGGATGAGTGAAGAACAGCATTTACGCGTGACATCCCGCCATAGAGGTATGTCGGATCCAACAGACAGCTATTGGGTTGGTGTCAGGTGTGCAATGTCCCCTTGATTGGATACACCTTGTCTCCTACCATCATAAACCGACTATATAAAAAGCTTGCTAAAAACCTTTCCGGGGCTAAATCAGAACTAGTTTTCAAAAATCGCTTTGAACTGTTGATTGCTGTGATACTTAGTGCCCAGTCCACAGATAAAACAGTCAATAAAGTCACGCCTAAGCTTTTTTCCGAATGTCCAACGCCAGAGCAAATGCTAGCTTTGGGACAATCTCGACTTGCAACAATAATCAAACCTATAGGGCTTGCCCCTGCTAAGTCAAAAAATATTATTAGTGCATGCAAAATTATTATGGAGAAATATGAAGGACAAGTCCCTGGAAATCGGGAGAAGTTGGAATCTCTACCAGGTGTAGGCCGCAAGACAGCCAATGTAGTATTGAATGAGGGGTTTGGACAACCTACTATTGCAGTGGATACACATGTATATAGAGTTGCAAATCGAACTGGGTTAGCTACGGGGAAAACTGTTTTGGCAACCGAATTGAAACTTTTGGAAATCACACCTAAACAGTGGTTAAAAAATGCACACCGGTATCTTATTTTACATGGAAGATATACTTGTAAAGCTAAGAATTTTGATTGCCAAAAATGTGTAATCAAAAAAGAATGTGAGTATACAGAAAAAGTATATTCATGAATAAACCATGAGACCTCCTCCGAATGATATTGAAAAAATACTTTCCAGTTTGCGTGAAAAATTTTCCAGGAAAGATGGATTTGACTATTCTCCTCTTAAAACCTCTAAAAAGACATATTCATTGATTAAGATTGTTTTAGGACAAGGGAATCGGTTCAAGGCCCTTATATCCGCCGGAATTCATGGTGATGAGCCCAGTGGTGTTGAGACTATTTATTCATTGCTTGAGAACAAATATGATTTTTTTGATAACTGGGAATTAACTTTGTTGCCATGTCTAAATCCATATGGCTACGAACACGAAAAAAGGGAAAATCATGATGGTAAGGATCTGAATCGCTTATTCAAGCATGTGTCTCCGCCTTTTGAGGTTGAGTTTGCACAATCTGTCTTTGAAAAAAACTATGATCTGTCTATCGAACTGCATGAAGACAATATGAGCTCTGGATATTATTTATACCAACAAGGTATTAATCCAGAAGATGATCAGTTAGGTAGAAAAGTACTCAATGCTGTAAAGTGCTATATGCCGATAAATACGGAAGAAGAGATTGACGGGTGTTCCGCCCGGAGAGGAATTATAGTTCAGAATAGCGATTTAAATTCTATGGATTGGTGGCCAATGGCCTTATATTCAATATCCAAGGGTACCCGAATATGTCTGACATTGGAAACTGCTAGCAGGTTTCCAATGAAAACACGTGTGAAGGCACACTCTGTTGCCATCAATACCGCTTTGGATTATTTTTCAGAAAATTTGTAAAACTCAGGCGTTTTTATCTTTTGGAATTATAACGGGAATAACAATAGGCTCTCCAACGGAAAGCGAATGAATATCTTTATCAGAGTTATAACTGCTTATTAACCAGAGTGGAATGGTGTAATTTTCATTACGAATTTCCCATAGGGTTTCACCTTTTTCAACACTTCTGATCTTCAACTTGCTGATCTCAAAGTTATTGAAAAAATCCTCCTGAATAGCCTTGTGGTATTCCTGCCTCTTTTCATCAAACTTGTCGGGACGGACTTTAGCAAAATTAACACGAAGTCTATCGTTAACAGATATGTTGCCTCTTTTCCCGATTCTATTGATTCTCCTTAATTCACGAACAGAAAGTAACGACCACTCAGCGTAATGGCTAAGTGTTTCATCAAAATCAACAATAATTGTCCCAATTTTAGAATCAGAACTTTCATCGGTAGAAAATGATACCGGTGTAAAGGCAGGGCGATTTCTGTTAATACTTTTATTGGTATTTTGCGCTACCTTTAGAGTGCCAGCAGGAACCGCTCGTTCAGTCTTAACGGATATTGGTTTTTTCCCTTTTTGCGATAACCCTGCTACTTGTGACCTATCTACTGACAATTTGAATTTGCGAGATTTTGCAGTTTTATATGCTGGTTTAACTTTTGTATTATCGATTTCGCGCCCAGGAACTTTTATACGCTGACCGGGATAAAGTGTATCAGGGTTTCTAAATCGATTGATACGCGTGAGATGATTTATGTTGGTATCAAATCGCTTTGCAATTTTATAAAGGTTGTCGTGTCTTCTAACTTTATAAGAAACAAGGTTTGTTGAAACATTTCGAGAGTCAAGCTTGGCCAACTGAACTGTAGGTCTACGACGGGATTTACCTCTTGGCAATTGAAGTACTTGCCCAATATATATTCGATTACGTCTGCCTATGTTGTTGAAGCTTTTCAATGAGCGCACGGTTGTCCCAAAACGCAAGGCAACTCCTGAAAGAGTGTCTCCCCTTCTCACTGTATACCATTTAGATCGTAGTTGACCGGAATATTTCGCTTTTCTTGGAATTTTATTGTAGCGTTTTATTAAGCTATCCACCCTATTAGCGGGTGCCTGAAAAACAAATCCTTTGGGAATACGTTTTTCTCCATTTAAAACCGGTCGCCTGAGAGAAGGATTTGTCTTGGCTATTTCTTCACGAGACATGCCAAAATAATTCATAGCAGTTTGAATGCTGATATAGTCAGGTAAAGTGAAGGAAGCCATATTGACAGGCTTTTTCAGGACTAGATTGGGGAAATATTTGTTTTTGTTCTTAACAACATGTAACGCGGCAAGGAACTCTGCGTAAAAATTTTTCGAAGCAAAACCAAAAGTCCGACTTCTATATTTTTTCAAAATTGTATCAATATTGCTTCCATATTTTTTTTGAGCACGCTTCATTCCCTGCAATCCATGATTATAGGCAGTAACTGCCAGGGGCCAGGAACGCACAGTTTCAAAGTTCTTTTTAAGTAATTTCGCGGCACCATGTGTAGCAAGAATCGGATCTCTTCTTTCATCCACATCATAGCCAACCCGCATGAATAAGCGACCTGTTCCTCTTGTAAACTGCCAAATACCAGCAGCTCCTGCACTGGAATAGGCACCTATTTGAAAAGAGGACTCTACATGGGGAAGAACACTCAGCTCTTCTGGCAGATTGTATTGCCGGAGAATTTTTTTGATTCTTTTAATATAAAGACCTGATCGCTCAATTCCTTCTCGAAAGCGATCTTTTTGACCAAGCTGAGCACGAATTTTTCTAGAAGCCTTATAAAAATCGTTTTTGACCAAGTTGTAAACTCTTTTCTCTTCTCCCTTCAAAGCAGATTTGTTTTTACTCTTGGCTATCTTGCGTAAAATATTCCGATATTTTCTTTTGATCTTTTCCAGTTTGCGTTCACGCGTCCTTCTAGATAATTGCTTTTCACCGAGATAAACTACTTCATAAACAATATCAAGATCTTCAATATCATGAATCACTGCGTGTTTAGTGCTGTATTCTGAATATATTTTTTTCCAGAACTCTACTTTGTTTTGAAGACCACGAGGTGTTGTGAAATGGTACTCGCTTAGGGTATGAACCTGATGTGGAATGCTGGCATAAGAAATACCAGGAGAACAGGTAACCGATAAGAAGACAAGGGAAAATATGAGGGTCTTAATAGATTCTCGCAATTGCCGACTTTCTATGATTAAAAATGATTTTGTTGGAAAATTATGTACGCCCGTATTTAAAAGCGTCAAAAAAGAAATTAACAGTTTTAAAAAAACCTATAAAACCGGTAACGCTTTGAAATAAAAGGATATCAAAGCCAAAACTGCAGGTCAAGACAAATCGGGCATCTATATATTTTGATTTTGCCAAATCATTTTATTAATAAGTTCTATTTTTTATGTCGCTTGTTTATTTTTTGGATACTCCTGATTCAATTGATAGACCCAGGCAAGTAGTTCAGCAACTATTTTATAAAGTGTCTCGGGAATTTCCTGCCCAACATCAATTTTTTCCAGCAATTCGACAAGGTCCCTATCTTTTTTGATAGGAATGTTTTGTTCTTCTGCCATGGAAATTATTTTATCAGCAAGCCAGCCCTGCCCTTTAGCTGTAACTTTAGGCGCACGATCACTATCTCGGTTGTATTGCAAAGATACTGCGGAAGTCTTTTCTCTTTTTTGTTTCATGTTTTGATATTTACCAATGAAGTGTTTTGACTCACTAAAAGTTCAATGAGACTATCTTTGACAGGTTTGACTTTATTAATTGCACAACATGTCACCGAAGTTTCTATTTCTTGCTCTGCCATTTTTTTCTGAAAGTCGCTGGCTCTTTCTTTGATAAAGTTTGCTATTTCCTCACTCTCTGTATCGATGTTTACTGAAAGGTGTTCTGGATCAATTTGCGCATTTATCTTAATTTTACCTAGAAAAGAGAGATCCAGCATAAAGGCAACATTATGCTTGCCTTTTTTGCTTTCATTCTCTGAATCTTCCGAGAACTCTTTTCGAACATACAACTGTAAAGTTTTATTATCAGAACTTAATGGATTAGGAATCTGAATCATTAGTGGTTGGTTTTCCTGCTTGGAAATTTGAGAGGATAGCTGATTGAATTCTATATTATCGATAGCAAATTTAATATTTTGTCGAAACTCAATAAAAGGTTTCGGGGGTTTTGAAGGATATTTGGCAATTTCTTTATTCGTAACTTCGTACAGTTCCAATAATAGCCCTTTTAAATCCTTCGTTAATTCTCTGTGAATTGGGCCACCAGATAAAAGTGCCTGCTTAACTTTGGCCTCGTAACGTATCCCCGAAGACTCTACCTGCTGCCGAACCTGTTGCTCATTGGGAATTTCTCCTTCGCGGGGAATCAGCAATTTAATTGTGTCCTGGAATCGAGCTACCATATCAGGTTTTAGATCCAACTCTTTCAGGATAGATGACTCAAGAACATTATCTATAAGCAGTTGTGCCATATTGCTGACAGGCATACGAGCTGGCAAATATGGTTTTATAGTATTAAAATCGATCACTCGCTGAGAGCTATTAGTATTGATATTAACCAAGGTAGGGATAGGACCTTCCACTGTTTTTTCAAAAACAAGGTTGACCTTCGATCCAAGATTCAGACTTTTTGATTCTTTCACAGACACAGGAATTTCACTGCTTCCTGTATTAACCAACACTGTTTTTGAGTCCAGTATTTGTGTGATACGAGCATTCACTGGACGACTCAAAAAGTCTGATTTTTGATGGAACTCATCAATATCTGAAAGCCTGGAAATTGATTTTCCCCTGTTGGTCAGTCTTGTGATTGTTTCAGGAGTATCGGGTAGCTTTTCACGTTGTAGCTGTGGTTGCAAAACTTTTAAAGAAGGTTTTGACCCAGAACTTTCTACATGAACTTTAATTTCCTGGCCTTTACTCAAAGGAATCCTTGTTTTTTCCTCAGGTTTTATGTCTCCATCTATAGACACTGCTTTGGGCAATTCAATAACAACTTTTTTGCCACCGATAGATAGTATTCCTTTTCCCCCAGCAGTTTTCCCAGTGAATACAGCATCAAATGTTTTCCCCGTTTGCAGTTGACTGATGAATTTTAGAGTTGCAGGACTAGAATTTTCCCCAGAAAGAACTTTAATTATCTGGGTAATCAAATTCTTCTTTGAAGCTATCTTGTCAATGGCGATTTGGTTTTCAAACATGTTAGTTGGGTATGATAAGGATATTCCTGTAAACTTTATCCTCAGCGAGGCCTTATAACCCTATCGGAAGTTTGCTTAATATTCACAATCAAATTTTTGGTGAAATATGGTTGTTCGATAAAGTTATTTGTTTATAGAGGTTTATGAGGGATGGAGGTGTCAGGCTACAATATTTATTTTGCCTCGATAAGGGTCTTCTGGGAGGGGTGGTTCGGGGTTGGGGTTGTCGTCAAAAGGCTGATTTTTTTTTCGAATCCGAACACGTTTTTTTCCACGGGTCTTTGGGTCTGTTTCTTCAACATGATAGGAAGGATCCATGTCCTGGACCTGGACGCGCTTTAATTCATCAATTTTTTCCCGTTCCTTATCAACTTGTTGGGCTGTTACGTTGGGTAAAGATTGAAGGGTTTGCTGCAGTTTCTCGGTATGTGTACCCATCTGCAGGACCTGCTGCGTATTAACAGGAGGTGTTGTAGGCATATTTAAGGCCAGGACAATTAATATTACTTGTCAAATATAGGTCCTTGATTGAGCAAGTCAAGAGAGAAGAATACTTTATTTAATCATGAATTGAGAGAAAAACACATCAGTTATTGTTCCTGTTCCACTGAGCAGTAGAGCATTAGAGGCCGTCAATATTTCTTTTTTGATTCTTTCTTCAGTCCGTGAACGTTTAAGAGTGAATTCAGCAGGTCTTTTTCTTCTCAATATTCCATATATATTTTTTCGTAAGAGAGGGAGTACTTTATCAAGTTCGCGATCCAGCACACGATTACTTAATAAAAGATTTGCTGAAACAGATATAAACCTCCCTGTTTCCTCTCCATCATCCAAAAGTGGCAGAAAAAAAGGATCAAGTTTATAAATATTAACCTTTTCTATTTTAGCCACTTCCTCTTCTTCTTGTACTTCTTCTTCAGCCTGTTCTTCTACAGGAACCACATTCTCCTGCTCTTCACCCCGAAAAAAGAGAAAGCCTACTCCAATAATCAAAATAAGGAGTACACCACCACCAATCATTAAAAGCTTTTTGTTGGCAAGGATTTTCTGGAGTTTCCCTTTAAGCCCTTCAGCTGCAGCCTCTTCACCGCCCGCTTCATCTAAGAGACGTTCAAGTTCTGCAGTCTCATCGTTGGATAACTCCGCATCTTGTTCTTGGTCTTCTGCCATTTTTTATTTCTACAAATATATTTGATCCTTAAAGATATAACGGTAAAAAAACATAAGAACTAAACAATTAACTCATTGAGTTATTGATTATTATTGATCTCTCGAATTTTTTTATATAGTTCATGAACATTTTTCTTTAGATCTTCAGGAGTAGACATATTTTCCAGCAAGAAATCTGCAAACTTGTTTTTTTCCTCCAGTCTCATTTGATTTTTGATTCGAGCAATTGCCTGATCTTGGCTTACATTACTACGAGCTAAAATACGCGCTACTTGTTGTTCCTCACTAGTTTGAATAACAATTACTTTATCAACGTTCTTGTAATTACCTGATTCAATCAGTAAAGCAGCCTCAATGATTACGATAGCAGAGGGGTCACTATTGCTGATTCTTGCATATTCTTCCTGCTCCATTTTAATGATTTTCGGGTGAAGAATGAGTTCCAAGGCAGCTTTCTTTTTGACATCCTTAAATATGATTTTAGCCAATTCCCCCCGATTTAAATTTCCATCTGAATCAATAATGTCCTCGCCAAAAATTTCGATGATTTCTCTTAAAGCAGGTTGGCCAGGTCGAACTAAATCGCGGGATAATTTATCAGCGTCTATAATATGAGCACCGAGTTCCTTGAAAAATCTTGCGGCCAAACTTTTTCCTGAACCGATTCCACCTGTTAGGCCTACAAGTAAAGACACAAGCGTTATACTTTCTTTTTTACGAGATCATCATAAAGGCGCATGAGTTTTTGAGTAATAGGCCCTGGTTTCCCTGATCCAACAGGCCTTCCATCCAGGTGAGAAACAGGCATTACCTTTTTAATAGTTCCTGTCAGGAATATCTCATCTGCTTTCAAAAGCTCTTCACCGGGCCACATCCCCTCTTCTATATGAAATCCATTTTCTTTAGACAGTTGAATCACCATTTCTCTGGTGATTCCCGAAAGAATACCACAGTCGATGGACGGTGTAAGAATATGTCCATCACAAACAAAAAAAAGGTTGCTAGTTGTTCCTTCTGTCAAAAACCCCCAGGGATTAACCATTATTGCATCCTGTGCCCCTAACTTATCAGCTTCCATTATAGCCAGAACATTATTTAAGTAGTTGCCGGTTTTTATATTAGGGTTCAAGGAATCACGAGAGTTTCTTTTTATCGATACCAACGCAACACCAATACCCTTTTCATAGCATGATCTTGAATATTCGGTTGAGCCCATAATAATCATGATTATATTAGGATGCTCACATGATGAAGGATCAATATTAAGCTCGCCAACTCCACGAGTAACAATAATTCTTATATAAGACTCTTTGTTATCCGCAGCAGTCAATGTGTTTTTTAGTTGTTCTCTGAACCACTCTCTATCGCGGGGTATCTTTAATGAAATTGCCATAGCAGATGTGTGAAGTCGATCAAGATGTTTATCTAAAAAACAGGGTTTATTATCGAGTGTACTCACAACCTCATACACGCTGTCTCCAAATAAAAAACCGTGATCCATAATGGATATGTTTAATTGGTCTAGAATTTCACCGTTAAAATTAATTTTTGTAGCCATACCTGTTTATTGAATTTCTGTTATTAACTTCCATAATTATTTTCCAACAGACTTTAGAATATCTTCTAATTTCTTTTTGTCTTCCGGAGAATATTGATCAAGCGGTTTACCGTTATCCGGCAACTTGCCTTTTAAATCATCAAAAGTATCTTTCAGTTTTTTTAACTCCTTTAATTCTTGAAACTTTTCTTTGGCACCTTCTATGTCAAAATTAGAAATCTTTTTTCTGAAGTTGAGAGTGTCGGGATTCTGATTCACAAATTTTAAAACCTTTGCCAAATACGGTGCGGCAAAAGAGTCTTCAGTGACTTTTTTGGCGACTTCCGGGAAAAACTGTAAAGGAAATGTAACTGCCACTAAAATAGCCGTTCCTTTCGCTAAACCAACAATCCCACCCAGAATCCTGTCAAACAAGGAGAGGTCTGTTCCAGACCATAACATTCCCTTCGCAATCCTGCCCATTAAAGAAATGATAATTGCAGTGATAATATAAATAGCCACGAATGCAATCAATTTAGCTATTGGTTTGCTGGGTATACTTTCCATTAGAACCCGGGCAAATGTTTCCTGATATTTCACAGCCATCAAATATCCTCCGACATAAGCCAAGAGAGAGAATATCTCACGCACAAGTCCCTTCATAAGTGAAAAAACAAGACTGAGTCCCAGCACAATGAAAACGAAAATATCAAAAAAGGTCATTAAGGTTATTTCCTAATTTTAGTTTTCTTTCGGAAAAAATGTTTCGTCAATCAAAATTTGTTTGAAGAGTAATTTGAACGATGATGTAAACAGACCAGGGGTTGCAGATATATCTTTTTTAATTTGTAACAGATCAAAAAACGCACCCTCGCTAATTTCTTCAGGGTTGATCCGAATCTCATCATCTGTGACACAGGTATAAACTTGAATATGTTCACCGTATGTCTCATGACAAGCTGCAATTTTTATAAAAGGTGTCAAGTCTGCTTTTATATCAAGCTCTTCTAAAAGCTCTCGACAAGCGCAATCATCATAAGATTCTCCGGCATCGACATGACCTGCAGATGAAGTATCCCACAATCCCGGGTTTTCATCTTTGCTAAGAGCTCTTTTTTGTAAATATAATTTTTTTTGGGAATTAAAGACTAAAATATGAACGGAACGGTGTAATAAATTGTTTTGATGAATATGCTTGCGACTGGCCTTACCTATTATACAATCATTTTCATCGACAATATTATAAATCTCTTGGTCAACGCTCATGATAAACTGGTTTCAACTTTGGTCAGGGCGCAGATAGCTCAACTGGCGTGGAAACTCACCTTCTTCGCAATAATTATTCTGGGCTAGCAGCTTGGCATCGTTTATAGCCTGCCGGGAACCTTCCAATGTTACATTAAGATACCCTTTATCAGCCAGAAGTCCGCCTGCCTGCAATAAGCTCATGACAGATTTAGCATTAAATTTTTCGTCATCAATAAGCATGAACAAGTCTCCTTCATGATGGCGGGCGATTAAGGAAAGATACGTTGATGGTCTTGCATGAAACCCTAAAGGCTGCGGGACCGGCACTTCAGCCCTGATAATTTCAACAAACCCTTTTAAAATCTCTTTAACTAGCTTATCACCCTCGTGAAGATAGTATTTGCTGTAATGAAAACCAAAATTGAAAATCTGCCCCAATAATGCTTCTTTATTAACTAACTTTGAAATTTGATGTTTGCATTCTCCATGTCGAATATCATCTTCATGACGCTCATAAAAATGACAAAGCCAAAGAACTACCTCCAGGAGATGTAGAGGCATGGATATATAACCACGTAGGTTTTTCAGGTCTGTATGAGATTGTTCTATCTTCGTATTTTTTACATATGTATCGTATTCAGACTGTACGCTGTGCACCAGTTCTTTAAACATTCTCACAAGTTTTTCATCTATTTTTGAAGGAATAATGTGGCGAAAGTCCTCAAGGTTGTCACTCTTTTGAAGGCCTATTTCACTGATCATTTTTGAAACCTTCCGATATTTCTGGCACAGGTCCAATATCCTCTCTGTTTCGCCTTTGACTTCGTCTTCCAGAACAGTTCTAGGCAGACGTTTATTGCTCTCAATATCGGAGAACTCATTCATAGAAAATGGTTCCTGGCATATTTGAAGGCCATTTAACTCTCCTGTTTTTACAACTTCTGCCCTTAATCCTTTTATTGAAGAATTTAAAAAGTCGAGAGCCTTGTAAGCCGATTCATTGAACGATACAACATTCTCTTCAGCTTCCCCAAGACTATAGTAAGGATATCTATCCAAAATATGTTTGATATAAAAAGCGGCTATGGAGAGGTTCCGCATGCATGCTACATATTCAGAGAAAAAAGACCATGTCTTATTTTCTCTGGCACCATGCTCATCAAGAACGCTTTCCAGATATTCTGTTTCCTGGATCATGCTCGAGTAAAACTTTCGGGATATTTCTTTGCTATTGTCTAATTTTTCGCAAAATAAACCACTTACTTTAAAAAACAACCGGGAGGGTTCCTGAACAATATGTAAAAATTCTTCTTCAGTTATAATCTGGATAAGGGATTTGGCTTCCATATGATTTTCAATTCACTGGAAAGATTTGGCTTCACAAAGGTATATCACAATTTATATAGTATACCTGTATACAATTTGAGTTAAAAGGCCACAGATTCAACTGAGAATTTTTTGGGAAGGTATTTTTGCCAGATCTCAATGTGGGAATCTGGGCCAGATGGGATGACAAAGGGAATATACTGATGTTCGGGTTTTTTAGGGAGTTGAAGTAACTGCATGTTCACTTCAAAAGGAGTCCTGTCACCCTTTTTAAGATTACATGTTTTACAGGCTACTACAATATTTGTCCAGTTGGTTTTTCCACCGCGTGATTTCGGAACCACATGATCCACTGTTAGAGGATGATTAGATGTTCCGCAATACTGACAAGTGTAATTATCCCGCCTAAGGATATTTTTTTTGCTAAATGCCAATCCTTTTTTACGGTTTCGCCGAACCATTTTCAAAACACGTATCACAGTAGGAAGTTGAAAACTGGTGGAGGGAGTTCGAACCGTATATCCAGCACTATCCAATTCCTCGGCTCTACCACCAAAGACCATTGTAATAGCATGGCGTGCACTACAAAACTGAAGCGGTTCGTATGAATAATTCAAAACCAGGCTTTTGAACGAATCGAGCATATTTCCCAACCTCGCAAAGCTGTTTGAACTGTATTGCCAAACCCACAATAATTCGGAAAATTCTACCCTTACACCTTGATACTGTCAATAGTAAGAGAAACAAAAGCGTTTATTATAGAATGTTACCTGCACCTAAACGGTTATTTGGATCCAGACAGTTTTTAATTTTTTTTAAATCACTCAAGCCCTCAGGTCCTATCATTTTTGCAAAATATTTCTTTTTCAATTTACCGATACCATGTTCTGCGGAAACCGTTCCCCGCCATTTTAAAATCTGGTCTGCAATTTGATCATACACTAACCTGGCTTTATCCATTTTGCTTGATTCTGGCAGCAGGTTTATATGCAAATGATTATCCCCCAAATGTCCGAACATGACATAATCGATATCATATTCTTCCAGCGTTTTCTGATAGAATTCCATCATTGCAAAAAAGTGGTCATCGGGCACGGCCATATCTGTTCCAAGTTTAACCCTACCCGCACGACTATTTTCTTCATTTATAAGAATTGGTATGTCATGCCTGAAATCGTGGAATTTCTGAATATCTTTTTCCCCTTGGGCGAACCATGAATCATCCAGCATTACATTTTCTTCACTCAAAAACTCATACCAGTTTTCCATCACCAAATCGTAATCCTTTCGGTCAACCACAGCCTGTTCAAAAAATAATGCCGCATTGGAATTTGGGGGAATATTGGGATGCTTGCTTTTTAATCTTATTAAAGAATTTCGGTCAAAGTATTCCAAAGAGCAGGGATCAATCTTTATCCCTTTCAATGACTTAATTTTTGGAATCAACTCCCAACACAACTTCTCTTTTTCAAAAAACAAAATGCCACTTACAAAGTCTTCCGGACTTGGCACAAGGCGAAGAACAATGTTTGCAAAGATACCTAGAGTGCCATCTGATCCAATGAATAGATCCAGCCAGTCCATGTCAGGGCGGACAAAATATCCAGCAGCATTTTTACAATGAGGACTTTGATAAGAAATATCTGGAAAAAACACATGGCTACCATCATCAAATTTCAATGGTTCGGTAATTTTCAACCCGCGATTAAGTGTTGTTGTTCTTCCATCCACCAAAATAAGTTCTATTTCTTCCACAAAGTCACGAGTGACTCCATACTTATAACTCCGCGATCCAGAAGCATTTGTAGCAAGAGTACCCCCGAGAGAGGCCAATGTTTCTGTGGGATTGGGTGGATAAAACCAATCAGTAGTTCTTAAGAAACTATTCAATTCATTTAAAGCGGTGGCAGGTCCAACTTGTATCAGCCCCTCATTCTTCATTTCAATTTTATTTAGTTTTTCCAGTGAAACAATGACACCTTCGGAGGGAATGCGAGAAGCTGTCAGCCCTGTTCCTGCTCCTGATACTGATATAGGTCGTACTTCCGTTTTCAGGAAATCTTTGAGCTCTTCTGAAGATTCAGGAATGATAACTTCTTCAGCATTTCCCTCGGAATAATTCGAAGCATCCTTTAAATAAGGGGCAATAAACTCGGGCTTAGTTTTTCTGATCATTGAGTTTTCAGAGGCGGGTGGATTCCATCAAACCGTCTGCCTGAGGTGGTAAAAAACCCTGATAGCCGTTATGTCTTTCAATAAGTTCCAATACTGTATAGACTGTGTCCATTTTCATTTCTGGCTGAGTGAAAATTTGCCGAAGATCAGTATTTGCTGCCCCAACAATCTGGCCAGAAAATTTTATTCCCCGACCTTTTAATTTATCGATGGCATGTTCTATATTTTCAACCAGAATAGCAATATGGTGAAAACACTGATCGCCATGAGCGGCAACCCAATCCGGTATTAAGCTTGTTTTACCCCGTTCTCCCTCATAGGCCTGGTCAACGAACAAGCTTGGGTAGCCTGGTTTTCTATATACTTTTGCCCACCAGGAATCGAACTCAAGCACACCTATAGATTGATCCTGGGAAAAACCAAGCAAGACAAGTTCTTCAGCTCGTTTGTCAACATCAAGGGTCCTCAAAGTACAGTGGTCAATTAAAGGCATCAGGCCAACACCACAATTATCCAGATCATTTGCCAGATAACGTGCCGCCTTGTTTTCAAATAGAAAACGTCTGATATAATCAGCAAAAAAGGCATCGGTCTTTTGGTTTTGAAGTGTCATCTCATGTATTGCTACCTGTAGGAGAATCGTCTTCATTTGCAGAACCCTGTCGGCGATTCTCTTCCATTCTGGGTTGATTATGAATAAATTTTGCGTATTTGATCATTAAAACTACCATCCCTATTGCAAAGAAAGCTGCCAAAGATAAAAATAAGTTTTCCACTCCATCCTCCAGTAATCAATTTAACCATATTATATCACCACAATAATATTCATGAAAGCGGGAGCACAAGCTATGATGAGAGTCCTGCTTGACAGTAGGCCCAAAGCATAAGTATCCTGAAGTTGCCCAACGCAATAAGTCTGTGTTGGTTCTTTGAAAAATCTATTGTTAAGGATCAAACATTGAATACGACTACAAAGAAATCAATAGAAATTGATGGTGTTACCCTGCATTTAAGCAAGCCTGACTCTACCCGCCCTGAATGGATTGGCCAGGGTGAAGTCCTAAAACAAATTCAGGCTTGCTGGATGGTTGTTTCAGAAAAAGACTTTCCCCTGTCTCCAAGAATTACAGGAATGCCCGGAACCGGGAAAACAACCCTGGCTATGGTGGCAGCCAATCAAAGAAACCAGCCTCTATATATATTTCAATGTACTAGTGACACACGCCCCGAAGACCTTTTAATCACTCCAGTATTGTCGGAGCAAGGAAAAATTTCCTACCACGCTTCCCCTCTGGTGTGTGCCATGATTGAAGGAGGAATATGCATTCTTGATGAAGGCAATCGTATGAATGAGAAAAGTTGGGCATCGCTTGCTCCACTCCTTGACCATCGGCGATATGTAGAATCCATTATTGCTGGAATTCAGATTCACGCCCATAGAGAATTCCGTGCATGTGTGACGATGAATAACGATGAGTCTACTTTTGAGATACCAGATTATATCCTTTCCCGCTTGCAACCCACATTGCAAATGACAATGCCCAGTTATCAGGATGAATTGGATATACTTAGATATCATCTCCCTTTTTCAGAGGAAGAACTTTTAATAATGACGACTGACTTCCTGCAAAAATCTCACCAGTTGGACCTGGATTTTTCACCTAGAGATGGTATCCACATACTTCAATATGCCTTAAAACGTATCAGTCAGGATAAAGATAGCCCTTTAGCCAAGGATACTATATGGAAAGAAGCAGTAAGCAAAGTTCTTGGAGAAGAAGCTCTCGATCTGGATGCTCTTGCCGCCAGAAACAGACGAGCCTTGGGTGAAGAGAGGCTACCAATGGGGCTGGGAGACTTCTTTTTTAACGATGACAGCCCATTGCATCCTGACAGTGATCAATAGGTCTACAAAAGAATGAGTCAAATTCTCAAACTAAGCCATCGCATCCGGTTTTTACCTGTGGTACCTGGAAGCGGGAGTTTTGCACGAGAAGTACGTCATCAACTATTATCACACCCCTGTGATTGCCTTGCGGTCGCGCTTCCTCCAGAATTCAAACAAACCGTTGAGGAAGGAGTTAAAACTCTTCCAAGCATTTCCCTGAGTTGTCAAGTAGAACAGAATGGAGCAATGAATTACGTTCCCATTGATCCCAGCCAGCCGTTAATCATGGGATTGCGCATTGCCATGCAGGAAGGAATATCACGGCATTTTATAGACTGGAGTACTGAAGTCTATGAAAAAAGAAGTGCTGACTTTCCTGATAGTTTTGCTTTAAACAAGATGTCTTATGAAAAATTAGTCAGTGTCCTTCTTCTAACCAAAAAACGACCTGCAGATAATAGTCAACACTTCTGGAGGGTTAGGTGGATGGCTTACCAGCTTCATCAGTTGGAGATGGAATACAATAATATAGTTTTCATATGCTCTATTCTGGATTGGCCCTGGGTTAAGGAAGCCTATGATGAAAGGTTGGAAGTAAGCCCCCCCGCAAAAGCTGATGGCTTGCCAGTTTTATTTGGAGTCGAAAAAAAGACCTTATTTTTCGCATTAACTGAACTACCCTATATAACTTATTTATATGAAAAAAAGCGTCAGGATTTGCGGCCTGACAATAATGCTCCTATTGACGGAGTTAAGGAAATTCTCCTCCGTGCCCGTGAATTATTCATTAAAAAACACAAAATTCGTTATCACAACCTGAATTCGCAGACTTTCCAGATTTTATTGCAGTATATTCGCAATCTAACTTTAATGGAGTCCCGTCTTCTTCCAGATCTTTATACCCTCGTTAACTCTGCAAAGCAGTTTGGGGGCGACCCTTTTGCCATTGCAGTTTTGGAGGCGGCAAGAGAATACCCTTTTGAATCCGCAAATAACTTACCTGATAGTCTTTCTCTTGGAATTGATCAGGCATTGCCCGATGAAGAAGGTACCAAACCGGTCATCATGAAAAACCGTTTGTCAGAAACTCATTTCGAGTGGCGCACATTGAATTTAAAACCAGAACCCGACATACATACCCGAGAAAAATGGCAACATCATTGGGATCCTCATGGACAATGCTCCTGGCCGCCGGAGGATGAAAAAATTGAAAATTTGAATACCCATGTACGTGAGCAAACCAAACTACTTTTGAGCCATGATCTCGCACGAACGGAAAAATTCACCTCATCCGTAAAAGATGGCATAGATATCAGGGACACCCTGCGACATTGGTATACCGGAGATATTTATGTGAAAGAAGTTCCTCCATCAAGGGGGCAGGTTGAAATCATCGTCTTTCTCTTTGACCCTGACCCCGAACCAGAGAAATATAGATGGTGCCAAACCTGGTACGCTGAGCACAATGAGGAATCCACCTTATGTTTTTTTGCCACACAGTATATGGATAATTTGATTGGACCGGGTATAGGACAAGCTACTTATGGTGGATGCATGATGATCTACCCTCCCCGTCCCATTCCAGACATATGGAAAGACCCACGCATACAATTCTCCGACACCCTAGAAGAAAGACTGCTTGAGTCCTCATTTTTTCATTCCCGAGAAAAACATATAACTGTTGTCTCTCCCTGCACACCACGACTTACATGGAGAAGGCTGGCTAAAAAATATGGCAAAAAAATCATTCATATTCCTTTAAAACGTTTTTCCAATCAGACCATAGAAAAAGTAAGGCGATTCCATGTACTGAACGGGAAAAACATTCGCTCTTATGCACAACGATTTATCCAGGACCTGTAGATTATATGCCCTCAGAGATACATATTCGTAAAGCGCATAAAAAAGATTTGGATATATTGGTACAAAACAATCAGAGTCTAGCGGAAGAAACAGAAGATTTGCATCTAGATGAAGCTATACTTAGAAAAGGTGTCCTGCAAGCCTTGAATAAAGACGAATGCCATTATTTCGTTGCTGTAATTGCTGGAAAAGTAGTTGGACAAACCATGATAACCCATGAATGGAGCGACTGGCGCAATGGTCTAATCTGGTGGATGCAAAGCGTATATGTTCATCCGGAATATCGCAAACAGGGTGTATTTCGGACATTATTCAGACATGTTGAAAAGCTTGCGAAAACTCATCATCAAGTTAAAGCACTGCGTTTATATGTTATGAATGATAATAATACAGGTCAACACACATACAAGAGCCTGGGAATGAATGATTCCGGATATATCGTTTTTGAAAAAGAGGATTTTTCTTGATTGATAGTTTGAAACGGTTCAGTTCAGTTGGGTGGGTTTTTCCAAGGACAAGAAGTCTTGATGAAGCGCAGTATTTCTAGAAAAAGCTTCTTGAACAGCATCCGGGAATACCCGGTCACATTCGCTGAGGTATTTCATTACAGCAATCATCCAGTCTGACTCATGTGGAGAGTGAATTACGGCAATATTCTCATCCTCATAGTCTTTGCAAATCTGATCTGACACCCGACTTGTTCCCGGAAGAGTGTCTTTCTTTTTGATCGTTAATGGACGAAGAGGGTCAATGTGAATAATTTCTAATCCCTGATATTGCTTAGGAATATCTTCATCTACAAACTCTTCTATGGGGATTCCATTTATATTGGTGAGTCCTGGTTGAGCTAACGAAGCAATATAAATAGGGACTCTTTTTATGGAAGCCTGCTCCGCGTAGCCTTCGCGAAGTATTGTCTCTTTTTTATCAGTTTGTCCAAAAACAACAAAATCCCAACGCCCATAAGTTAATCGTTTTTGTTTTTGGATAATTACGGTTTTTTCATAAGCCTCTACGAGCTTTTCATATACTTTTTGATCTTTTGTCCTGACTTTAATTTTTGGCATTGTGTTACCTGGCAAAAAAATTTTCAAACTTAATTATAACATGCGACGAGTCTCCATATTAAACAGATGAAAAACTTTTTAAACTGATGAATATTAAGCAACTGTTTAAATATTTTGGCTACATGGAACTTCAGCTTTGCTATACTACCCAAAGAAAAAGCCGCGCTTTTAATAATCCCCACCCGTAACAATATTCTTACTTAATGGAAAGCAATAAAAAAATAAGTAAAGCAGCAGGCACTGTAAGTGGAATGACCCTGGTGTCCAGAGTTTTCGGCTTCCTGCGCGATATGGTCATTGCCATGGCTTTTGGCTCTTCCGCTTCTGCAGATGCCTTTTTTGTCGCATTTCGAATTCCAAATATGCAACGCAGAATTTTAGGAGAAGGAGCAGTCACAGCAGCTTTCATACCTGTTTTTACCGAGACTCTAACCCAGAAAGGTGAGGCCGCAGCATGGAAATTGACCGCAAATTTGTTCAATATCCTTTTTATAGTCTTATCTGCTGTGTCCGTATCAATTTTGGTATTTTCTCCTGCAATTATTACTGTTTTTGCACCTGGATTCCTTGACGAACCAGAAAAATTTGAGCTAACTGTCAGATTGACTCGTTGGATGGCTCCATATTTGTTTTTCATTGGTTTAGCCGCATTTTGCATGGGTATACTAAATTCCCTTAAAGTGTTTGCTCTGCCTGCAGCTACCCCAATATTACTAAATATCAGCATGATTGTGTCCGTTCTTGTCATTGTCCCACTAATGGATGAGCCGATTATGGGACTGGCCATTGGTGTTTTAGTTGGTGGTACACTTCAACTATTTGTTCAGCTACCAGCTGTATTTAGGAAAGGAATGCGGCTGGATATGAATTTTGATTTCAAGCAGGATGAAGTTGTTAAAATTGCCCGGTTGATGGGGCCAGTTATATTGGGCCTGGCCGTTTATGAATTAAACATAATGATTGATACTTTGATTGCTTCCATGCTTCCTGGAGGGTCAATATCATATCTATACTATGGGAACAGACTTGTACAATTGCCGTTAGGAATTTTTGCAGTAGCATTGAGCGTAGCCCTCCTCCCCACGTTATCAAGTCAAGCTGCTAAGGGCGACCTTAAGGAGTTGGTCCAGACTATTGGTTTCAGCATACGTCTTATCCTCTTTATAACAATACCAGCTACAATTGGATTGATCATTCTTAGAGAACCGATCATCAATACAATATGGGAACGCGGAGAATTTCTGGCTTCTACTACTGAGGGTACTGCCATTGCCCTGCTTTATTATTCCATTGGTCTATGTGCTTATTCGGGAATCAAAGTGATTGCACCGGCTTTTTACTCCCTTCAAGACACTAAAACTCCAGCCAGAATAGGTATTTATGCCATGGTCCTTAACACAGTATTAAACCTTATTTTAATGGGGCCTTTACAACATGGAGGTCTGGCACTGGCAACTTCAATGGCGGCACTATTTAATGTTGCTTTGTTGATCTATCATTTAAGAAAACGTCTGGGACTGATGGGTGGCAGAAAAATATTACGTTCAACAATTAAAATGTTTTCCGCATCTTTAGCCATGGGTGGGGCCACTTTTCTGTGCAGGGAAAGCTTTTTCAATGCCGCAGACTCAATTTTAATCCGCTTGATAGCTTTGACTGCTTGCATAACAGTCGGAATATTGGTATATGCCTTAATCTCTCATTTCACAAAAAACGAAGAATGGCATTTTCTTCTGGAAATGAGAAAGAAAAAACGAATGCCCGTCTAAAATTTTGTTCACAAACATGTAATAAAGGATATCCCCTATGCTCGTAACCTGCTTGGATTTAGAAGGAGTTCTGGTTCCAGAAATCTGGATTGCTTTTGCTGAAAAAACTGGCATTGAAAAGTTGCGCCTTACCACGAGGGATATCCCCGATTACAACGAATTAATGAGGGGACGGCTCAAAATTCTCAATGACAACAACCTTAAGCTTTCTGATATAAAAGAAGTCATTGGTGGTATAGAGCCTCTTCCAGGTGCAAAAGAATTTTTATCTTGGCTGGAAAGTGAGTTTCAGGTCATTATTCTTTCTGACACGTTTAACCAGTTCGCTGGACCTTTGATGGCACAACTCGATTACCCTACCCTGTTTTGCCATGATCTGATTATCGATGGTAATGATAAAATAGCTGACTACCGTTTACGAATTCCGGACGCAAAAACCAAGGCTGTAGCGGCATTGAAGGGACTTAATCTGAAAGTCATCGCAGCGGGGGATTCATATAATGATACAGGAATGTTGAAAGAAGCCGATGCCGGCATATTATTCAGGGCTCCAGATAACGTTGTGCAAGAGTTTCCCCAGTTTCCAGTAACTCGAACCTACGAAGAATTTAAAGCAGCCATTCTTGAAGCCAGTAAAAAACTGGTTTGATTATTTTATTTCTGAATCAAGGAGTTTGCTACCTATCCACCCTCTACGGGATGGTTTTCCAGGTTCCGGCTTGGTACTGATTTTTGACCACTTTCCCTTTTGATCCAGAACTTCGACCTGGGTACCTCGTGTAAGGACATATAAGATTTTGCTTGTCTTGGTATTAGGTTTGTCTCGCAAATTAGCAAAACTTACGTTTACCTTGAACAGCAATTTAAAATCCTTATCTTTAGCAATTTTAAGTGGTATTTCTTTAGTCGTTTCTTTTTGTATGAGATCTTGCAGATTAATTTCCAGCTTTACCACTGCAACCACTATAAATATCAAACCTAACAAAGTAATACGTATAAAGGCTTGGAAAGCATTCAAACCTTTCTCGGGGTGAGGTTCCGGAGGTTGAGGTGGATCGCATTTGACGCAAAAAAATCCAGGAGCAGGCAAAAGGGATCCGCATACATCACAATATTGGAGCCTACGTTTTAAATTAGGATAAGTTACGCTACCTTGCTTCATAGTTTGAAATTTAATTCAGCCGATAAATTTGACTATATTTATTCTTCAAATACTGGATAAAGCAATCAGGGTTCAGGTTTTCTCCTGTAACCTTTCGGACTAAAGCTGAAACTGACAGTATCCTGCCCTGCTGATGAATTTTGGAACCCAGCCAATCCTTTATAAGAGCCAGGTTCCCTTCTTCTACCTGTTTATCAACATCAGGTATATCCAGTTTTAAGGCTTGATAAAATTGGCTGGCATATATGGCACCCAACGTATAAGAAGGGAAATAACCAAAAGCCCCTCCGCTCCAATGCGTGTCCTGTAAAACACCAAGAGTGTCTGTTGGCGGCATCACTCCTAAATATTCTACCATTTTAGCATTCCATAACTCTGGCAAATCCTCGACCTGTATTGACTCGTCAAATAATCCTTTTTCCAATTCGTAACGCAAGATGACATGCATGGGATATGTCACTTCATCTGCCTCAACTCTAATCAATGAAGGCTGACTCACATTGACTGCCTCATAAAACTTGTCAGTAGTGACATCTGTAAAATTGTTTGGGAATGTTTTGGCCAATAATGGTAGATACCGCACACAAAATGGTTTTCCCTGAGCGATCATGCGCTCCCAGAATAACGATTGAGATTCATGAATCGCCATGGTCAGAGCCTCAGATACAGGCAGGTCACGACCATCCTGCATGCGTCCCTGTTCATAAAGACCGTGTCCGGTCTCATGAATGACAGCATAAAGTGACTCGACAAAGTTATCTTCACGGTAACGAGTAGTAATGCGTACGTCTGTCGGGTGACTACCACCACAAAAAGGATGTACCGAAACATCCATACGGCCTTTGTCAAATCTGAATCCCATTTCTTCGCTGATTTTGCGACCCAGAGCTTCCTGTTTTTCAATGGGAAACTGACCCTCTAGAATAGCAGCGTCTGGCTTGTAGTCTGAGTTCTGTATGGATTTAATCAGGGGGATAAGCTCAGCTTTAAGCTTATCAAACACGGGAGTGATACCAGATTGAGCGGTTCCTCTTTCATAAACATCAATATTGGCATCGTAAGCCTGCATTTCAGGGAAGACATATCCTGCCCACTTTATTTTTAAGTCCACCATCCGTTTTAAAGATGGAGCAAAATCTGAAAATTTATTTTCAGATCTGGCTTTTACCCATATCTGATGGGCCCGGGAAGACAATTCGGCCAGCTCAGTAACCAATGCTTTTGGGGTCCGTGTTGCCATTTCAAAATCCCGTCGGGCCTCACAAATATTGCACCATTCAAAATCAGTAAATTCATTTTCATTTTTCTCAGGAAGCTGCTCCAGCAATTTACCCATATCAGGGTGAGTTGTTTTTTCATGCAGGATTCCTGCTAACGTTCCAAGTTGCTGGGCACGAGACTCCGCCGCACCGGAAGGCATCATAACCTCCTGATCCCAATGCAGGATACCCATGACCCCTCCCAGCCTGTTGTTCTCTTGTAATCTTTGTACCAGTGAAGAGTATGTTTCTTTTAAGCCTTTATTCATATTGACGTATCATAAATCGAATTAATAATTATTTTTGGCTTCGGTCCCGGACAATACGCACCTTGCCTGAATCCATGATCAGGACTCTTTCACCAGCTTTAAGATCCTCATCGTTTACTTGGACAATTGCATAAGGCTCACCTTCATCAGGTTGTATGATGAATTCCGATGCATCACCACCTGTGATAACATTTTCTGTTGCATGGCCCACTACTCCGCCAACAACAGCGCCACCCAGAGCGCCCAAGGCACGCGTTGCGGTGTTCCCTCCCAGAGTTGAACCGGCAAGACCTCCAGCAGTAGCTCCTGCCACTGCACCAGCCCCTGATTCTGTTCCATTTATTTCCACATCTCTAACCGAAATAATAACACCCTTTTTAAAGTATTGGGGCGAGCCCATTTCGGTACGATCATAGGTGGAACCAGAATGCAATGAACAGCCAGAAACACTATAAAAAAGAATTATCATCAATAAAGCTGTTATTTTTTTACACATTGCATACTCCTTAAATATTCTCTGGTTTGACTCGATCTAAATTAGTATCAACAAGATACAATGAAATACATTAGCCTGTTTGCAGTCGCTTATTAATAATATCAAATCCATAGATGTATATGGAATCCGATATAGAGACTCTTTAGTCAAATAAAATTCGTTAGAATATTTCTTATCAATTGGGAAAAGGGTATCAAAGACATCTTTTAGAATATCTATCTTTAAATCTACGTTCTAATCATTTCCACAAATTATAGATTCAAATTTTGTTTTCCCCCTCCATTTTGATGGGGCCCAACGCATAAATATATGTTTAACACCTAGTGTATCCTTGACAATCCAAAGGACTTACCCTATTATTGATAACAATTCTCAATTTTAATCAAAGGCCTCCAACGTTAAATCCTCCATTAATCATTCAAGAATATCTAATGGTTTACCACTATGCTGTATGCAAAAAACTCACAGAACCATAAAACTGGTTTATTAAAAATTTTCCTAATTCTGGTTCTAATTTTTAGCCAGTGCTTTTGCTTATCGAAACTTGCTGAGGCTACAAACGAGCAGACAATTGATAGAGTTAAAAAAATTGTCATGATGCTTAACATAGCTGCCAAAGAATTTGAGGAAGGTGTGGTGGATGGTCAAATTGTTGTACCACCGGAATATGAGGAGAGTCAGGTTTTTTTACAACAGGCTATAGAAAGGTTTGAAAGAGTTTCTTCTGAAATCAATGATCCCAAAAAAAAAGATGATTTAAACAATCGTTTCACCACAATGGTGACTATGGTCAAAGATAAGGTGAACTCGCAATTAGTATGGAAAGAAGTCAATAATATCAACTCTGAATTACTCGCAACGTTTAATATTGAAATTAATAAAATGCCCATTACCCCTGTTTCACTGGGGAATGGTAAAAAAATATTTGAGTCGAACTGCTCAGTTTGTCATGGAGTTAAGGGCAACGGAGATGGTCCTATGGCAAGACAGTTTGATCCACCTCCCGCAGTTTTATCTGACCCAAAGCTTACAGGAGACGCCAACACAACCGCATACGATAATTTTGAGGTGATCAATGTAGGAATTGCCAATACAGCAATGATGGCATGGTCCGGTGTACTCACAGAAACTGAGATCTGGGATGTTACCTACTATCTCAGAACTTTTTCGAATACTAATTTAAAACTCCCTCCTGTAAATATTGAACTTGATGCAATGGAATCAGCGGGAGATTCTGAATCTGGAAGTGCAGATCAAGTGTTTAGTGAAGTTCGCAGGCATCTTGAAAATAGTCTGAAAACATACCAGTCAGGGCAAGTAGAAGATGCCGCAGAAATGGCTTTTGATGCCTATCTTGTATATGAAAAAATTGAATCCAACCTTATTACCAAAGACAAGGATCTTGGCATCAAATTGGAATCGGCCTTCAGTCGATTCCGAGGTGAAATCAAGAGTAATGCCCCTTTTAAGACTGTTGAATCCCTCCACGAAGAGATAAATCGGGATCTGGCAAAAGGTTTGGAGTTACTCAAAAATAAAGTTGGTTTTACAGGTATGTTTTTTCAATCCTTTTCCATCATTGTTAGAGAGGGGTTTGAAGCTATTCTCATTATCGCCGCCTTAATTGCTTTTTTGGTCAAATCCCGCAATCAGGCACGTGTAAAAACCATCTATATTGGCGTGATTGTAGGTATTCTTGCCAGTTTCGCCACAGCCTATATTGTCCATGAAGTTCTTCACTTGAGCATGGCCAGCCAGGAACTTCTTGAAGGATGGATTATGTTGATCGCTGTTGTGGTCCTGTTCTGGGTCAGTTATTGGCTCGTATCCAAAATTGACAACAAAAAGTGGCAAAATTATATAAACAAGACAATGGTTGGTGCTTTATCTAAGGGCAATACGCTCACCCTGGGTGCGGTGGCATTCATATCTGTTTACCGGGAAGGATTTGAAACCGTACTTTTTTATAAAGCCCTATTTTTATATGCAGGTGATTCAACAGGAGGAATAATACCAGGATTTTTGGGCGGATGTGCTGTTTTAGGAATCGTCTTTTACTTAATCAATTCATTGGGAATGAGAATTCCGATTAAATGGTTTTTTGGCTTTACCAGTGTTCTTTTGTATTACATGGCATTCACCTTCATGGGGCGAGGACTTCATGAGTTACAAATGGGCGAACAAATTTCTATGACAGGGGCTAACTATTTGCCCTCAATTTCATGGCTTGGTATGTATCCAACCTGGGAAACATTCATCGGGCAGGGAATACTGTTAGGAGCTTTTGTTTTTGCGCTGATTTATACTTTTATAATTAAAGCTGAGGCTGATTCCACCCATTTAAAGGAGGAAACCTCTCAATTACAATTCAATATTAACTCGGTTCACGACCTTGTCGAGCATATTTCCCAACATGCCAAACGAAGTATGGCTTTCCTCAAAGATACTCCAGACAAAGACCTGCAAGAACTTTCAGGTCATTTAAAGGAAATTGATATCAAGATTCACGAGCTGGTTGGGCATGTAAAACATGTTGAAAACCAACTTCAGGATGAATATGAAAAGCTTGCTAAAAAGGGATTTGCAGACAAATAGAAACAGAATCTATAGCTTTGGATTGAGAATCAATAAAGATAGAAAATCCACAGGCATTTTAAACAGCACCCAATAAATTTATCTGACCTGGAAATGACTTGCGTACGGGGATCTCAAAAAATCAACTAATGGATGTAACGCTTTTCTTTATTAGAAGTATGAGCGGATAAGGACTGGTCTCGATTAATCATATCCATTTTTTTATATTCTTCCCAATTATCTCTGAACAGGTTAAAACCGACATAATCCAATGCTTGCATAATTTCCAGTTCAGAAACCTTTGCTTCACCACCATCCATTTCACGGATCACATCTTCCAACTGCTCACAAAGATTTGAAAATCGCTCTTCGTCTTCAAACATCATAAAATCTTTCATAAAATCAAAGGACATCCCCGAATCTCCCCTTAATTGGAATGGTTTGAATTATCTACAATATTCATATTAGAATAAATTTTATTTACTGCAAGCATAAATTCTTCAATTTCTTTCTGAATCACAGAATATTCCTTATTTGCCATGCGCTTTGTGGAAAAAATTGAGCCCCCTAGTGCCACTGCAGAAGCTCCTGCAGAAAAATAATCCGGTATGTTGTTAGGAGTAACCCCCCCTACTGCCATGAGTTTGATTTGATCAAACGGGCCCTTTAAGAGCTTGATATAATCTGGTCCCATTTGCGAAGCAGGAAAGACTTTAACCATGGTTGCCCCAGAACTCCATGCCTTTTCAATTTCCGTAGGTGTTAAAGCACCGGGAAAATACGCCAGCTCATTTTTAATACAAAATTCTGCAACTTGTTCATTCAGGTTTGGAGCCACAATGAATTTTGCGCCAGCGTCAATTGCCTGTTGAGTGGATTCAGTAGATAATACTGTCCCGGCCCCTATACAAAAATCTGGAAACAATTTAACAGATTGCTTAATGAGATAAAGAGCGTCAGGTGTGTTGAGAGTGATTTCGAGAAAACGAAGACCACCCGCATATGCAGCTTGCATTACCTCCTGCAGAGAATCTTCGTCAACGCCCCTTATTATGCCTATTACGGGCTGCTGTTCAAATAAAGACAAGTCAAATTCAGCCATATTGGCCTAGACGTTGGCCTCTGATGTCAGCTTGTCATAGAACTCCAGATACTCGTCTTTTTTATCCGAACTTCTAAGTTTCATAGCTGCTCGGGGATGCAGATCCAGAATACCGGTGATCACGTAGGGAATTGTATAACCCCACTCAACATTTTCCCGTAACTCGACAAAATCACTTTGCAAAACCTGCAAAATTGGGCGGATGTCAAATTTAGGATTTTTCAAAAAACCCAGTAATAACTCCAAAGGGCAATTTCCAGCTGCTCTACCAATGCCCCACATTGTTCCATCCAAATAATTAATATTTTGGATAATTGACTCAATGGTGTTGGCGAAAGCCAGTTGCTGATTATTATGTGCGTGAATACCTAGTTCACGGGTTGGCAATGCCGCCTTATATTTTTTAGCCAGGTGAGCAATTTGTTCAGAGTATAGAGCACCGAAACTATCGACCAGATAAACAACATCCACAGCACTTTCCTTTTCTATCTGCTCCAGTGCTTCATCCAACTCTCTTTCCCTAGCATGTGACACTGCCATAATATTGATGGTGGTTTCATAACCCTTAGCGTTAAGTGTATTTACAAGATCAATCGCCTTGTCAATATCTTTGACATACGAAGCGACCCGCATCATATCCACGTAACTCTCAGATTTTGGAATGAGTGCATTGGGATCGAAACGGCCAATATCAGCCATGACAGAAATCTTGCAATTTCTTTCAGTATCCCCGACAATGTTTTCAAGATCTTGTTCTGTGCAAAATTTCATAGGGCCAAATTCGCCACGTTTAAACTGACTCTCGTCTGCCTTGTAACCCAGTTCAATATAATCAACTCCAGATTTATTAACTGCGTTAAAAACCCTGCGGACCAGATCATCGCTGAACAGGTGATTGTTCATCAATCCTCCGTCGCGAATGGTGCAATCTAATACTTTAATCTCTTTTCGGTACATGATCTTAAATCTCCTAACGTGGGTCAGTATGTCCCACGGGGAAAATGAATTTCAGTAAAAATTTCAATGAATTGGAATCAGCCATTATATTTATTATATAGGTGGGGGTCAATGAGATAATTCTCTATAGATTCTTTAAAGTCCTTATGTGACAGTAGTTTTCAAAAAATTACCCCCAAACCATTCGCTTTTCTTAAGAAAACCTCATATTGGGATACTAATTATGGCAAAAAACACATCTTTCTGGCTCGTGAAACAGGAGCCTTCGCAATATAGTTGGGAGCAATTTGTTAAGGACGGGGAAACATACTGGGATGGAGTGAGAAACTATCAAGCCCGTAACAACCTGAATGCTATGAAAAAAGGTGATTTGGTATTCTTTTATCACAGTGTTACTGGGAAGGATATCAAGGGCATCACAAGAGTCACTCGTGAGGCATACCCTGACCCAACCAGTGATGATCCGAGATGGTTGGTTGTCGACTTAAAACCCGTTAAGGCACTTAATCACTCTGTCACTCTTGAGGAGATTAAGGCTCATAAGGATCTTCAAGATATAGCTTTAGTCAAACAATCCCGCCTTTCTGTTATGCCTATAACAAAAAAAGAAAGTCAGGTTATTTTAAAACTGGGTAAGACTACAATCTAAGACCTCATAAAAGGCTTTAAACAAAAGAAATTATATTGACTTGAAAAAAATTGAAGTATAGATTTATCTAGAATATTTTTTAATATGAATCCATAAATTGCTCTTTTCTAGAAGTAAGAACAGTATATCTATATACACAACCACGAGACAGAATATATGAAGTCTTGCAAATTCCTGATTTTTACTATTATCATATTGATATCTTTAAGTTGCTCGGAAGACCAATCTGACAACCAATCCCACAAATCAACACCTGCAAATTCTCAGAAAAAACATTCGATCATACCTGCCCCAAATCCTACAAATTCTCAGAAAAAACAACCAGACTTACATATAAGCGGTTCCCAAAATACTCATATTTCAGGTGCCACTTCAGAGTCAAAGCATGTTAGCGGCCAATAATTTAAGCAATTTAAGTATATGAAAACAATCTCACTATTAATCACATTTTTTCTGTGTTCTCCAATATCATTGTTATTGGCAAGCCCAATGGAAAAATCAGCTTGTATTAAACAAGTGAATCTCTTGAAAATTCCGAGAGAACAGGTAGCTGAATATGATGGGATATGGGGACTCTTTCAGAAAAATGTAGAACTTCAGGATAATTCTGTCCAAGGAATTACTTTAGATAAATTAATAAACGCAATCCTTTTTAATTTGGATTTTTTATGCAATACCATCGATGGGATCCCTTTTGACGAATTATCAGATTATGTAACAGTAAATCTGGCTGAGAAAGGAGAAGAGAAGTTCAGGCAGGAGCTACTCAATCTTGGAAAAAATGAAGGTCAAATAGCTGTGTGGTTTGAGTTTGCCAGATTTGCCATTGCAAACCGCCACCGCGCCTTGGACCCAAAAAAAATTTCTCACTCCATTCAGTTGGCCCATCCATTTCTGCAAAGATATTTAGAGCTTGCCAAAAAAATAAATCGTAAAGAAGGCATGAGCTCTGCAGTTCAGGAGGCACAAAGTCTGATAGACCAGGTCCAGAATTTTTTCGAAACAGATCCATATATGGCACAAGCTATTCACGAGAACTCCCAAATTCCTTATGCCGACTGGGATGAAAACTACGGAGGCTCCTGAACATTATATATATCGAATTCATTTAAAATTTATTTTGAGGGAACAATGAGCAATTATTTAGTCATAGGTGGAACAGGAGTGATGGGAACTGCGGCGATCCGAGCTATTCGTAAACAGTACGGAGATTCAGCCAGAATATTGGCTAACTGGTATGGAAAAGAAGAACCCGGTTTTACCATAGACGGTGCTGATGAAACCCTGTTTGGGGATATAAATGATCCGCAAGTATTGGATAAAATCAAAACGTTCGGTAATAGCGAATTTGACACATTGTTTTATGCGACAGCCCTTGGTGAAGTAGGAGTCCCTATTTCTGAGGCTACCTCTGAATCAATAGCTCAATCCAACAAACTTTCATTTGATCCAATTCCAAAACTCGAATCGGAATTAGATGTAAAAACCATCGTAACCTATTCTACGTTCTACGTGATCCGTCATCAACTTTCCACTTATGGCGCTATGGGGCATTCCAAGGAAGCCATTGAGAAGTGGACAGTGGAAAAAGGAAAATCTCGGCGTGTATGTATTCGTGCCGGCTTATTTGAGTCGCAATCATCTCGAGGTATTAAACTGCTATTGAGAAAAACTGCAAAAAATCCGGAAAACCTGAAAGATCCTCTGCTCCGGTCTTATTTTGAAGGAAAAAGCTCTAAAGAAGGTATTCAGAAGTTTGAAGAAGGAATTTTTAACGAAGAAAAAGATGCTTATGGAGATTGCAGAACTACTGCTGATGATTTATATCAGTCCCATTTAAAGCTGTTTGAATCACCAGAAGCTATTTTCATCAATGTATGTGGAAAACGTATTTGGCTTTCAGATACCCCTTTACTGCTTAAGGATTACTTATAAGTTTCATGTTCTGTTGTAAATATGCACGTTTTTTCAATAGAAAAGGCTACCGAAGTTGTGTATTCGCATAAGAGCATTTCATTTCAATTGATTTAACTGTGTTTTTAATTGATAATTATATATTCAATTGTGGTGAAACAAGTTGCTTTCTCATTTATCATTAAGGAAGTATGGATATCAAAGAAACACAAAAGAAAACTGAGGCACCAAAACCTCGCAGGTTTTCTAACGATGAAAACCTGAATACCCTGCTAAACAGTGTTGTCGATGAAGTAAGTGTTTACGCTGAACGCCTGGGCGGACAAATAAAAAAGCTTTCTGATATTGGACGAGCTTTATCAGGTGTTTATGATTTAAACACTCTTCTTGAAATGATTGTTGACCAAGCCAGAAATTTCACTAATGCCGATGCAGGAACTTTATATATAGTTGAAGATAATACTCTGCGGTTTCAAATTGTACAAAATGATAGCTTAAAAATTCGGACGGGCGGTAAAACCGGGGAAACCATCCCTTTTCCACCTGTTGAACTGAAAGAGTCCAACGTTTCTGCTTTCGTTGCTTTAAAAGGTGTGTCTGTGAACATTCCCGATGTTTATGACACCGACCTTTTTGATTTTACCGGGCCTAAGAAATTTGATAGTTCAACGGGATATCGATCCAAATCCATGCTGGTTGTGCCCATGCGCAATCATGAAAACGATGTGATTGGTGTCCTGCAACTTTTAAATGCTACCAATCCAAAAACCAATGAGGTGATCGCCTTCTCACAGGATTATGAAAACCTCAGCGAATCACTAGCCTCCCAAGCTGCTGTTTCGATCACAAATGCCAGGCTTATTTCTGATATGGGTGACTTGTTTGAAGCATTTGTAAAAGTTATGGCGACTGCGATTGATGAAAAATCACCTGTTACAGGTGGTCACATCCGAAGGGTTGCAGAGCTGACACTGACCATGGCAGAAGTAATCCATGAAATAAAGGAAGGACAATTTAAGGATGTTAGTTTCTCACAGGATCAGTTATATGAACTGAGAATTGCGGCCTATATGCACGATATCGGGAAAGTTACAACGCCAGTAGAGATTGTTGAAAAAGCTAAAAAACTACAAACAATTTTTGATCGTATCCATTATGTTCGTTTACGAATGGATTATATAATTCAAAAAATAAAATTGGAGGGTCAAAGTAATAAGATTGAGTTATTGCAAAATGGAAATGATCCGGCCAAGATAAAAGCCTGCGAAAAAGAAACTCTCGAAAAAATTGCTGAGATGGAAGAAATAAGGGATTTTGTTAATAAGTGCAATGAGCCGGGTGAGTTTCTTGAGGATGAAACTTTGGAAAGGCTCAAGAATCTCTCTAAGAGAACCTATCAGGATGAAGCGGGCGAAAACCAGCCTTTTTTGACAGAGGATGAATTAGTAAATCTATCAATCCGACGGGGAAGTATAACAGAAGTAGAGCGGAAAAAAATGCAGGATCATGCTGCTGTAACTCTTAGAATGTTAAAACAAATTCCTTTTACAAAGAAGTTAAAAAATATTCCAAATTTTGCTGGGGCGCATCACGAATTTATTAATGGCAAAGGATACCCACTTGGATTGGCTGGGGATGAGATCCCCTTTGAAGGAAAATTGATGGCTGTCACCGATATTGCGGAAGCATTAACAGCCTCTGACAGGCCTTATAAAAAGGCAATGCCTCTGGAAACAGTTTATCGAATTCTCCGCTCTATGGCTGAAAAAGGAGAACTGGATCCCAATTTGGTAGAACTGTTTATCGATAAAGAGGTTTATAAAATTTATCAGGAAAGACACGAAAATGGTGCCAGCGAAAAGGCAAGTTCAGAAGCTGAAGTAAAGTCCTAGGCTAGATTATTGATTAATCAAGATAGTCCCACCCCCTAACCTTCTCCAAATATTATTCTGATTTAATTATTTTATTTGCTTTTAGGCTTATAAGGCCCTGTACGCAGATAATTGTCGTTCATTTTTACATGCTCATCAATCTGCGGAGTCTCCTGTTTTTCTGTATCGGGATGACCATCTTCAAATTTTTTTGATAGAAGATCTTTAGTCTTATCTGATAGGATTAACGATCTGCGTTTACGGACTTGGGTCTTTTTTTTCCCAAATGTATTTTGGTATTTTTTTTTGTCCTCATGGGACATATTCAGGATCATATTGCCTCGTAATTAAAGATGTAACGTTCCAGAATTATAGCATTCTTTCTCTGAAATTCAGAGTACGATAGTTTCAACCAATTTTGTAACATTTTTATGCATATAGAAAAAATAAAAAGTGCATTAAAGGATCCGGAAATTAATGAGTCTTTTTTGCGCGCTCTCATTGCTGATCTTGATCATTTTGAAATAGCAAGAAGGCTGCACGAATTTAGCATTGAGAATAAAGTACAGATTTTTCATCTTCTTGAAAACGATGAGAAAAGGCAAGAGCTCCTCTATGAAACGGATATAGACAGCCGTCTTGAAATTCAGAAATCTCTGGATCAGGATTATTTGGCCGCTCTTTTGGATGAAATGCCAGAAGATGAGGCAACTGACATAATTCAGGAACTACCTGATCAGACCCAGGAAGTGATCCTGGGCAAAATGGAGGCTGAGGATGCAAAAATAATCAAGGACTTAATAAAGTATGAAGAAGAAACTGCTGGCGGTTTAATGACCCCAGACTTTAATAAAGTTCATTATGATAATAGAGCAGGCGATATCTTCACAAAAATTAGAAGAGAATCTAGCAAGGAAACAATTCCATACTTTTATGTTGTTGATGAAAATGATCAGTTGCTCGGTTTTTTCAAACTAAGAGATCTATTAAACATTCAAACTTCTGCCTTAGCTAAAGAATTTATCCGTCCTGAAACTCCAAAAGTTCACCTGGATGACCCATGTGAAAAGGTTGCTCAGATAATGGGACAGGAACATCTAAGCAGCTTGCCCGTTGTAGACAATGACAATGTAATTCAGGGAATCATCACTTATGATGATGTAATACGAGCTATGCAAGACAGTGCTAGTGAAGATATATATACAATGGTAGGCACAGCCAAGGTTGACCCCTTTGCAAAAAAAATAAGCAATAAAATTATTGCCCGGATACCGTGGCTATTCACAACATTTATTGGGGGACTAATCAGCGCATGGGTGCTTGGCATCTATCAGACCACATTGGCAGATTTTGCGGCAGTCATATTTTTTATTCCGTTTGTGATTGGGCTTGCAGGTAATGTAGGAATACAGGGTGCTACCGTCATAGTCAGGGGACTGGCAACAGGTGATATTCAAAAAGAAAATATTGCCACAGTGGTCAAAAGTGAACTCTCGGTAGGAATACTAAATGGAGTGATCTTTGGATTGTTGTGTGGGGGCCTTGTCCATTTAGCCTCCGAATCAATTTTACAAACAAATCCTGTTTTAGGTTTGGTGGTAGGCACAGGAATAATTCTTGCTGTTTCTGTCGCCTCACTAATGGGTTCGTTAGCCCCAATTTTATTCATAAATCTGGATATCGATCCTGCAATTAGTACGGGACCATTTATTACCGTTATCAATGATATCCTCGGGCTGGCAATCTATCTTGCTACAGCGGCTTATTTTTTTTCAATTTTGTGAAAAGTTATTCTTCTTCTGTAATTTCCACCTCTATTAGAGCGGTGTCTACTTCTACGTAGTCTCCTTCCATAACATAAAATTCAGTTACAATTCCTTCAACCTCTGATAAAAGGGTAAAATACCCTTCAGAAATAATTTCAGCCACGGGGGTGCCAGGTGTTACTTTATCCCCTTTTCGGACAAGGTATTTATCAACCTTTCCAGAAGTCATGGTGTTATACATGGCGGCCATAACAATATATTCCACCATTGGATTTCCTCCAAGCTATAGATCTAAATAGAATTTATTAAAAATTAGTTTTTCACAAGAAAATTAAACAGTATAATAAACGCATTTGATGCCTTGAAAATTATGAAACTAAGAGCAGGCGATAGTCTTTATGAACCATTCTCCAGAAATACTGGAGAGATTACTTCCATCATAGAGCATCCAGATGGAAAGATAGTTAAAGTTCGCTGGTATATACCTGGCGAGCTGCCCCATGACACAGAACTTTTTTATAAAAAGGTTCAGCGATGTGTTCGAGACGGATACTATGAACACACCCCCAAGACCCCACCTGACTGAGTTTAATGCTTATAGACAGTATGAGATGGGCGCCCTGCCAGAATATTTTCTTTTCCCCAGTTCACTACATTTTTAAATTTATCAGACTGTATAAAATCATTGAATGCTTCTTCAGAGTTCCATTCAGACACAATTAAGTAAGACTGTGCATCATTTACATCCTTATACAAAAAAGATTTTGAATGCCCTTCCATCTCATTCATTACTTTTATGACAGCATCAAAAGCGTCTTCAAAAACCTTTTCTTTTCCAGGTATCATTTTATAATTCATTCCTATAGTAACCACATTTATCTCCTTTATAAAAAAACTAACAATTAGTTAAGTCCGGCTACAAGTTCCAAATTATTACTTGCGCTATCTTGTTCAAAGTTGATTGAGATCAATCCAAAAATGTTTTTTATAATGGCAACATTTTCCTTTTTATGCCCCAAGAAAAGGGATATTTTTTTTGCTGGAACTTTGAACGTTACAGACGAAGGAATCTGTTTTAGCTTTTTGATCATTTCTATCATTCGCTCACGAGCAATTCGGCTGTCGACCAAATAGCGGAACGACGGGTGAAAAGGGCCATCAACAAAATTCTTCATTAATGATGAGTCAGGATGCAAGCCCACCCTTATAATCCTGATGCCTGCCTGATTGAATTTGATTACAGCTTCTTTGACTACTTCAATCATCCTTTCCAAATTCCAGGGAGTATAGACTCCCTCCCGGTACATATCATATAAGGCCGTATTTTTAACCACTAATGTAGGGTAAATCCTTACAAAATCCGGCCTAAGTTCTATAACATCCATAACAGACTTTAGAAATTTTTGTTCATTATCTCCCGGAAGTCCAGGCATCAACTGCAATCCCAACTGAAACTTTATCTCTCGGATACTGTTTACAGCAGACTGAACAACATCATATGGACATTCACGACCCGCCAATTTCAAAACTTCATTATCTGTGGATTGAATACCCAATTCAACAGTTTCAACTTTATATTTCTTCAGCATTGATAGTCGGGTATTATCAATGAATAAAGCATGGGTAGAAACTCTTAATGACTGGATTTCTCCAGATAAAATCCATGGCTGAACAGAACTTAACAAATACTCCTGACGTTCAATTGGAACCCCAGTAAAACTACCGCCATAAAAAGCAAGTTCCCTTTTTTCATGGCAATTTATCCCGGCTCCTTCTCGAAAGTGGGTACGTAAAATTTCTCTCAGCATTTTCCGGTCTGACTTCTTTTCAGCACCTGTTATTTTTACCTGATTGCAAAAAGAGCACCGGTAAGGGCAACCTTCATGCGGAATAAATACTGGAATAATTTGCTGATTTTTATTTGTCACGAAATGAGATGTATATAAACAGAGATCTTCAAAATAAACTGGAAAGGTAATTGAGGAACTGGTTAAAAGATTTCCATATACCTATTAAAACAAGAGTCAGAAAAAAAACCGCCAACACCATACTGAAACCAAAAACAACTTTTGACCCTATAGTTTCCGGTTCAAATCGTGGAGGCTCTTTGTCCTGTGGAATAGGATCTCTTTCATAAGGTAGTCTTTTATTGACCATGGCGCGTTCAATTCAAATTTATAATCGTCGATACATTTTTTCAAATTCGAGTTTGAATGCTGCCATACTGGAATTCATTTCATCCAGTCTTTTTATTATAATTTTTAACAAGTGGTCCTTGAATTTATTAAGAATAGAGGGGTCCAGTGATTTTAATAAATGACTATCCATCTTCAAAACAAGCACTTTATTTTTTGCCACAACATTAGTGGATCTTTTCTTGCCAGTAATCAGAGGAACCTCACCAAACAGAGCACCAGCTTTTAATGTGTTAAGTTCTGCATCAGGCACTTCATTTTTGGTTATCGCCAGTGTTCCCTTCAACAGGACAAAGATTGTTGAATCTTTTTCTCCTTGTCGTATTACATAATCACCTTTTTTGTGCTCTATAATATGGTTATCAAGGTTTGCCAAAGTCTTTTTTTCACTTGGTGTGAAAGGCTTGAAAAACGAAATACCTTTGATCAGCTTTAGGGCTTCCTGATTTTGCATTATTGCGTCCTGAAAAAACGTTAACAGACTATTAAAGGTAAAATATTTTTAAAGCACCAGTTACTTTTCCTGACACTCACAACATCCATCTTCTGTCCAATTTATAGTAATATAATCAGGGAAAATCGTCTGTTTGTCAAAATTGGCCAATTCTATCTGATCGCAGGTCAGATTGACAACTCCTTTCAAATTAGCACCGTGTAAGTAGCTGTCCATAAGCTCTGTCCCTTCCATATCAGCATATGAAAGGTTGGCCTCGCTTAATACTGCACCTGTCAAATCTGTCCCAATTAAATTTGCTTTGCTGAGATCTGCCCGTATTAAGTAAGCCGCTGTCAAATCCGCATGAGCTAGATTTGCGCCATCGAGCTGTGCTCGCATTAATTTGGCATTGCAGAGATCAGCTCCTTCCAGATTATGCTTTGACTCCTCAATTTCCTTTTTCTTAATAATCCATTCTTCCAGCATGATCTCAAAAAGTTTAAAAGTTTAATTCTTGGCAATTTATATAACCAATTCTACTAGTTTTAGATCACGCCAAGCTAAAAAGATGAGATTAAAATTGTTCTCAGCTTTTAGAAATGTCCGAAAAGCTTTCTATGGCCATTTTTGCAGCTGCTTGCTCAGCTTCTTTTTTACTCTTACCCAGCCCCTGTCCTTTAACCTCGCTTTTTATCATTACAGCAACTTCAAACTTCTTAGCATGGTCTGGACCTAATTCGTTAATCACCTTGTATGATGGAGTGCAAACCCATTTCTCCTGTGTATATTCCTGCAGTTCGCTTTTAAAGTCTCTGAAGTCACCTGAGTGCGCCAAAGAAGATATTTCCACTTCCAATAGAGGAAGAAATACCCTTGATGCGGCTTCCAACCCTCCATCTCTGAACAAAGCTCCAGCAACAGCCTCAAAAGCATCCGCAAGGATAGAAGACTTGTCTTTTCCTCCAGACAGGTCCTCCCCCTTTCCCAAAAGAAGGTATTTACCCAAATCTATTTTCCGGGCAAGTTTAGCCAAACAACTTTCATTGACCACACTTGCACGAATTTTCGATAAGGTTCCTTCGGCATAGTCACTGAACTTACACACCAAATAATCACTTACTAAAACATCAAGAACAGAGTCCCCTAAAAACTCAAATCTTTCATTATGTTTTAGAGAGCCATTTCTTTCATTCACATAAGATTTATGAGTGAGGGCTTTATTGAGGAGTCTCAAATCAGAAAACTGATAACCAAGGGTTTCCTGAAGAGGTGCAACTTCATTTCTACGATCAGAGGATACTTCGATCATGATTGAAATTAACTTTGGAATTTTTTGAAAACAATAACCCCATTGGTTCCACCAAAACCAAAAGAATTAGACACACACACATTCAGTTTTTTCTCGCGAGTTTCATTTGGCACATAATCCAAATCACATTCAGGATCCGGGGTTGTGTAATTGATGGTTGGGGGGATCATTTGTTTTTGTAAGGCAAGAAGGGTGAAAATTGCTTCTACACCGCCTGCAGCTCCTAACAAATGCCCTGTCATGGATTTAGTGGAACTGACTGCCAGCTTATAAGCATGATCTCCAAACATGGTTTTGATAGCTTGAGTTTCAGTTGCATCGGCAGCGGTCGAGGTTCCATGGGCATTTATATAGTCCACCTCTTCCTTGTTGATTCCTGCATTATTCAGAGCAAGTTTCATACAACGCGAAGCACCTTCCCCATTTGGCGAAGTTGCTGTGATGTGGTGCGCATCACCATTGAGTCCATAGCCAACAATTTCACCATAAATTCTGGCACCACGTTTTTTGGCAATTTCTAACTCCTCAAGAATAAGAACTCCACAACCTTCACCAATTACAAAACCATCCCTATCTTTATCAAATGGGCGACTGGCCCCTTGAGGGTTATCATTACGATGAGACAATGCTTTGGAAGCATTAAAACCGGCAATACAAAGAGGCGTGATGACAGATTCTGTACCACCCGCAAACATCACATCTGCATCTCCATACTGGATGAGGCGAGCGGCTTCACCAATAGAGTGGGTCCCTGTGGCGCAAGCCGTAACCACACAGGAGTTTGGCCCTTTTGTTCCCATTAATATAGAAACTTGACCTGATGCCAGGTTGGCAATAAGCATGGGAATAAAAAATGGAGTGATTTTTTTCACACCACGTTCCCGGACAATATCGTGGTATTTTTCAATAGTAGGCAATCCTCCCAAGCCTACTCCAATCATAACTCCGACCCGTTCAGCATTCTGATCGTTGATCACAACACCAGAATCATCCATAGCCATTTTGCTGCAGGCAACAGCATAATGGATAAACCGATCCATCTTTTTAACTTCTTTATGATCTATGTAATTTTCTGGATCAAACCCCCTGACTTCTCCAGCAATTTTAACAGGGAAGTTTTCATCAGGAGTGAAGGTTTCAATGAAATCAACCCCCGAACGGCCTTCGAACAAAGCCGTTTCATTTTCGCTTACACCAAGTCCAAGAGGTGATACGATCCCCAATCCAGTTACAACAACGCGTCTTTTCATTCATGCACCCGGGGGATTAATTGAAGACCAATTAGTTGGTCCGGCTGGTAATATAACTTGTTGCGTCTTGAACAGTTGCTATTTTTTCAGCCTCTTCATCTGGAATTTCGATATCAAATTCTTCCTCAAGAGCCATTACCAATTCCACCGTGTCCAGGGAATCCGCACCGAGGTCATCGATAAATGAAGCTTCTGCAGTAACCTGCTTTTCATCAACACCCAACTGATCGACAATGATTTCTTTAACTTTCTCTTCAACTGACATAATTTTAAAAGCTCCTTGTTGGAATCACATCAACATACCACCATTTAAATTAATGACCTGCCCTGTAATATAACTAGACCTGTCAGATACTAAAAAAGCAACACAACGCGCTACATCTTCAGGCAGTCCCAGTCTTGCAAGTGGAATCTGCTCAATCAATTTCTGACGCACAGCCTCATCCAGAACCCGTGTCATTTCTGTATCTATAAAACCGGGTGCTACGGCATTAACCCTTATTCCCCTGGAGGCGACCTCTCTAGCCAGTGTTTTTGTCAAACCAATTACTCCGGCCTTGGATGATGAGTAGTTAGCTTGTCCAAAATTACCCATCACCCCAACAATCGAAGCTATGTTAACAATCGCTCCAGATTTTTGCTTCATCATCTGTTTTGCTGCCTGCTGGCTGCAAAGAAAACTTCCTTTGAGGTTGATATTGAGAACCAAATCCCAGTCACTTTCTTTCATCCTCACCATCAAACCATCACGGGTAATTCCGGCATTATTAACCAGAATGTCTACCGGTTTCTTATCTTTTGAAATCGAATCAAAAACCTGTTGAACCTCTGTTGCGCTTGACACATCAATTTTAACAGCCGAAGCAGAACCTCCGCCACTGCTGATCGACTCCGCTGTAGCCTGGGCTCCTTCCAGATTCACATCACCAAGAACGACATGAGCTCCTTCACGGGACAACTCTTCACCAATGGTTTTACCAATACCCTGGGCTCCTCCAGTGACCAAAGCCACCTTGCCTTGCAGCTCCATTTAGCACCCCACTTGAACAATTAAATCAATTACTGTTTATGGCAGCCAGGGTTTGCGACAAACTTTCGCGATCACCCACTTGAAAACATGTAATATCCCTGTTAAATCTTTTTATCAGCCCAGACAATACTTTACCTGAACCAAGTTCAATCACTCTCTCAATACCCTGATCAACCAAAACCTGCATTGTTTCCGACCAACGCACAGGAGAGCAAACCTGTTTAACAAGGGCTGATCTTGCATCGCTTCCTTTAGTAATGGGTTGGGCCTCAATGTTGGTGATCACAGGAATGGACAAATCGAAAAACTCAGTTTGTTCCAATTCTTTTTGAAGCTTGACCTCAGCCGGTTTCATAAGAACACTATGAAACGGGGCACTCACCGGCAAGGACACAGCCTTTTTTGCACCAGCCTCCAAGGCTTTTGCAGAAACCTGTTCAACAGCCTCCTTGTGACCCGCGATAACGGTTTGTACCGGGCTGTTCAAGTTAGCAGGTTGGGCAATAGAAGTATCTTTAGAAACCTGATCGCATAATTCCTGAAGGGTGTCAATCGGCAACCCAATAACAGCGGCCATTGTCCCTACCCCTACAGGAACTGCTTCCTGCATGAACTGGCCTCTCAATCTGACCAATCTTACCGCATCCTTAAATTGAAGGGCGCCTGCAGCAACCAAAGCCGAAAACTCACCTAAACTATGGCCCGCAGCAACTACCGAATCTATACCATTTTCCCTTAATATTTTCAAGGCCATTGTACTGTGCACCAGCAGTGCTGGCTGAGTATTTTCAGTCAGCTTTAATGTTTCTTCAGGCCCATTAAAACAGATATTTGCAAGATCAAACCCCAATACATCATTAGCCTCTTCCATCAACTCACGAGCGGCTGGTAAGTGGTCATAAAAGTCCTTTCCCATCCCAACAAACTGGGAACCCTGACCAGGAAAAACAAAGGCTGTTTTTACCATTTGATCACCGCCGATCCCCAGGTCAACCCCGCACCAACCACTCCCAGCATGGTTGTATCCCCAGACTTAATCCGTCCGTTCCGCTTAGCATCATCAAGACCAATGGGTATTGAAGCACCCGAGGTATTGCCATATTTATGAATATTCATGAATACTTTTTCCATAGGGTAGTTCAACCTTTCAGCAACAGCGCTTATAATTCTTTGATTGGCCTGGTGTGGAACAAGAAGTTCAACGTCATCAGCATCTAACTCATTAGCCTCCAAGGCCTCACGTATCACATCTGTCATTCTTTTAACTGCGACCTTGAAAGTCGCATTACCGGACATTTTGATGAAGTATTTTTTATCTGCGATATCTTGCGTGTTTACCCCCGTTTTCCCAATTCCTCCCGGAACACAAATCAGATCTGACAACCGTCCATCCGAATAAATATGAGTGGACAAAATTCCGATTGCTTCTTTCTGTTCTACCCGTTTCAGTAATAGCGCTCCTGCACCATCTCCAAATAGAATGCAGGTGGATCTGTCCGCCCAGTCGACAATTCTGGAGTTGACTTCACTTCCAATAAGCAAAATATTTTCGTAACGTCCATTTTTTAAATATTGTTCGGCAACCGAAAGCCCAAAAACATAGCCCGAACATACAGCGGAAATATCATAAGCAGCGGCGTTGAACGCTTGCAACTCATTTTGCACAAAGCAGGCTGTTGAAGGAAATAATACATCAGGGCTTGAAGTACAGACTATAATCAGGTCCACCTTATCTGGGCCAATTCCACCTTCTTCCAAAGCCTGCTTTGCGGCTTTTGCCGCCATCGTTGAAGCCGATTCGTTTTCTGCCGCAATTCTTCGTTCACGAATACCTGTCCGCTCAACGATCCAATCATCGGTTGTATCCAGGGTTTTTTCCAGATCTTTGTTGGTGAGAATTTTTTCCGGAAGATAAGCACCCGTTCCCACGACTACAGCCTTGAAGGTATTAATCATTAGAGTAAGAAATTGTCAGGTTTAGTCAGTGCTTTTATCACTATTTTTGTCAGTAGATGGCTCTTCTTTGCGAGGCTCTTCAGAATCACTTCCGAAAGCCATATTTTTGATTTGTTTCCAAATAGTTCCTTTAGCGGCTTCCACATCCATCAAATTGGATTCAATGTCTTCCCGAATATGCGCGTTGATATTTTTCTCGCTTAATTCTCGTGCACGATTGATAGCATTTTTTATGGCTTTAGGAGAAGAGCTACCATGCGCAATGATAACAACCCCATTCACACCCAATAAGGGGGCTCCCCCCGTCTCTGAGTAATCAACCTTTTTCTTAAACTGATCCAACTGTGGTTTTAATAGCAGGTATCCTAACTTGCTGAGCCAATTACTTTGAAACATACGCTTGAGATTTGTTCCAATCATTTCAGCAAGGCTCTCGCTTATTTTGAGTGCCACATTTCCAGTAAAACCATCACAAACGATCACATCTGCGTTACCCCTGTATACCTCCTTACCTTCCACATTGCCAATGAAGTTGATGTGGCTGGACTTAAGCATTTGAAAAGCCTCTTTGACGATTTCATTGCCCTTGCCGTCTTCTTCCCCAATACTGAGCAAACCAACCCGGGGTTTTTCTTTTCCCAAAATGTACTCAGCAAAAACATGCCCCATAATACCGAACTGAAATAACTGGCTGGTTTTACAGTCTACATTTGCTCCAGCATCAAGAAGAATCGTGTTGCCTTTTAAAGTGGGTAATTGAATCGCGATAGCAGGTCTGTCAACTCCATTTAGCGGCCTCAATATTAACGTAGAATAAGCAAGAACCGCACCAGTATTACCGGCACTTAAAAATGCCGATGCGGTACCATCCTTGACAAGATCCAAACCAATTTTCATTGAAGATTTGCGCTTCGAGCGCAAGACCTTGCCCGGACTGTCATGCATTTCCACCACTTCATCGGCGTGGACGACCTGAATCGGAAGGTTGTGATCGGGGTCAAGCCTTTCTAAAACCGCATTAACCTGATCAGATATGCCGGTAAGAATGATTTCCGTTTCATATTCCCTCGCCGCCATGACCGCACCTTCTACAGCGGCTTCTGGAGCGTGATCGCCCCCCATCGCGTCAACCACGATTTTCATTTCTGGGTGTGGCTCCTTTCCGGCGAGCGTTGGGAATTATCTAGAGGGAAACTAATGTCCAGTTATTGAAATAAGTAAGGTATTATACAGATTCAACTTCCATCACTTCTTTGCCCTTGTAATAACCGCAATGTGCACAAATATGGTGTGGACGAGCCATTTCGTGACATTGAGGGCATTCGATGAAGGATGGAGCGCTCAGTCCATCATGAGACCTACGCATTCCCTGTTTTGATTTAGATGTTTTCTTCTTTGGGACAGCCATAATATCTCCCTATTTCAACTTGTCTTTTAATTGTTGTAATACGGCCAAACGGGGATCAAAAGATCCTTCTTTTTCACAACCGCAGTTATTTTCATTAAGGTTTGCTCCACATTCAGAGCATAATCCAGCACAATCTTCCCGACATAAAACAACTTGTGGCAGGCTCAATAATATCAAATCTCGAACCGAACAGGACAGATCAATTTGACCCTCACCATAAAATTCCTGTTCTACATCCAGATCGGTAAGTTCAATTTCATCAGGCAGGTTATTATTTTCTACTCTGGGAATAAAATGAACTTTTAACTTACCATTTACTGCAAAGTTAAAACCTTCCAGGCATCTGGCGCAGGTAACAGAGAGCCCCGTTTGAACCCTTCCCTGACACAAAACTTCCGAACCGCTTTTTTCTAATCTTCCTTGAATCTTGACATCTTCCGTTAAAGAACCACTCTCCAAATTGAAGTGCTCTTTCGGCTCAAGAATCTCAAAATCCAGACCCTCTTCATATATTTGCTCAATGTCAAAAATCATGGCTCGAAAAACCTTTGAAATCAAACCCTTTACATTTCCGGAAGCCAAGTTCAGAAGGAGGGATAACAAAAAGGAATGTTAGCTTTTATAGTAATTTCAGTCAAGAAAATAATTCCCACTGAGCGTGGGGCCAAAAAAGACCGGCAAACCGCCGGTTGCGCCCTGAGGCGAGGATGACTTTTTAATTCACTCCCGAACCTCTCGGATGGAACCGGTCGTGAACTTCAAGCATTCTTTTATCAAGCACATGGGTATAAATTTGCGTGGTGGAGATATCGGCATGTCCCAGCATCTGTTGCACAGATCTTAAATCGGCTCCTCTATCAAGTAAATGAGTGGCAAAAGCATGCCTCAATGTATGAGGCGACACATTAGCTTTTATATTGCACTGATTTACATAGCCCTTCAATATTTTCCAGAACCCTTGTCTTGTCATGGGTTTTGCTAGCCGAGTGAGGAACAATTCTTCAACTTTGTGCCCTTTTGCAAGTGCAGGCCTGGAATTTAATAAGTAGTCTTCCAAGGTCTTTCTCGCTACCATGCCTATGGGAACGATTCTTTCTTTACTTCCCTTCCCCATGGTCCTTAAACAACCAGAAACCAAATCCAGATTATTTCCTTTCACAGACACAAGTTCCGACACTCGCATTCCACTAGCGTATAACACTTCCAGCATCGCCTGGTCTCTAAGACCAATAACTGTCCCTACATCAGGACAGTTTAGAAGCTTCTCAACATCTGACAGCGACAATACATGAGGGAGTTTTCTTAACCTTCTAGGAGTTTCCAGAATTTCTACGGGATTAACTTTGAGTTGTTTATCCTGACAAAGATAACGATAAAAAGATTTAATCGATGACAAACTTCGCGCTATGGAGGATGGTGATAACTCCTCACCGCGCAATGTCAGAAGAAAACTGCGAATATCTGCTGTTGTCAGGTCACAAAGGTCCTTATCTGAAAAAAATCTTGCAAAACGTTTCAAATCTCTACAATAGCCCGCAATTGTATTGGGCGATTGCCTTTTTTCAATCCGCAAATAATCGGAATACTCTTGAATTAAGGGATCCATAATAAAATTATGATATAAAATTCAATAAGTTACAATTATTATTTTCCTCTAGGTTAATGGCAACCAATCTGCTAAACTCACTTATTCGATTTATCAAGACTGAAGTTTTTAGCGCAATGAAACTAGCCCTTTATTGGATTTTACCCTTCCACAAGCTTAGGATTGTTTAACCTCTCTGCAGGTCGCTTTCTATTTCCCGTTTGTTCAAACTGAGTCACACATCTATTTATTAACAACTAAACAAAGACAACCATGCTGAATCAGGAATTTATCAGAAACATAGGAATTATTGCTCATGTTGACCATGGGAAAACCACCTTGGTCGATTGCCTTCTAAAACAAAGCGGTATGTTCCGGGATAGTGAACTCTCAGAAACCTGCATCATGGACAGTAATGAACTGGAGAAAGAGCGAGGAATTACAATTTTCTCCAAAAATGCGGCGATAAATTACAAGGGATACAAGATCAATATTGTAGATACACCTGGGCATGCTGACTTTGGGGGTGAAGTAGAACGGATTTTAAAAATGGTCAGCGGAGTATTGCTTTTAGCTGATGCGGTGGAAGGTCCAATGCCTCAAACACGTTTCGTATTGAAAAAATCCCTCGAACTTGGTTTAAAACCTATTGTTGTTGTTAATAAAATTGATCGACCAGCAGCACGGATAGAAGAAGTTGTCGATGAAGTTTTTGATTTATTCGTTGAACTTGGTGCAAACGATGAACAATTGGATTTTTCGGTAATCTACACTTCTGCAAAGCAAGGTATTTCCAGATTGGATCCGGATGCTCCGGATAGCGATATCACCCCCCTTCTCGATATGATTATCGAAAAAGTTCCTTCTAGTAAAGGTGATTCCGAAGGTCCTTTTCAAATGCTGGTATCATCTATAGATTATGATGATTACGTGGGAAGAATAGCAATAGGCACAATCACGCGTGGAAAAATCCAGGCAAAAACCAGCTATACACAGATCGATCGTAAAGGGAATAAGCAAAACTTTTCCCTTTCAAAATTATATAGTTATCAGGGATTATCAAAAGTTGAATCTGAATCGGCAACCACTGGCGATATAATCGGTATAGCGGGGATGAAGGAAGTGGAGATTGGTGAAACCATTGCGGACATCAATTGTCCGGAGCCACTCCCAGTCATTGAAATAGACGAACCAACATTATCCATTCATTTTTCTTCCAACACCTCTCCTTTTGCTGGCCGGGAGGGTGAGTTTGTCACATCCAGGCAGGTACGAGATCGTTTGTTCAGGGAAACCCGATCCAATGTTTCTCTCAGAGTTGAAGAAACAGACACTCAGGATACCTTCAAGGTTTCCGGGAGAGGTGAATTACATTTAACTATTTTGATAGAAACCATGCGCCGTGAAGGTTATGAGTTTTCAATTTCTCGCCCCGAAGTATTGGTCAAAAATATTGACGGAGTTCCACATGAGCCGGAAGAATTTGTCATTCTTGATGTTGATGAGGCTTATATGGGCGCCGTCATGGATTCCATGGGAAAACGCAAGGGTACTCTGCAAAATATGACTCAAGGTGAAACCACAGCCAGGCTTGAGTTTGTCATACCAACTCGCGGCCTTTTTGGATTTCGTTCTGAGTTCCTGACCCTGACCAAGGGAACAGGCATCATCAATCGTACCTTTCACAAATTTATTCCTCATTGTGGAGCAATAGCTCAGCGCATAAATGGTGCTTTGATTGCCATGGAAGATGGCAAGTCCACTGGGTTCTCTCTTTTCAATCTTCAAGATAGAGGCTCGATGTTTGTCGAGGCTGGCGAAGAGCTTTATGCAGGAATGATTGTAGGGGAAAACAAAAAAGACAATGACCTGGTGGTTAATCTTTGCAAGGAAAAAAAATTGACCAATATGCGGGCAGCCGGGTCTGATGTTAATATCATTTTAACCCCTCCAGTAATTATGAGCCTCGAACAGATCCTTGGTTTTCTTAATGAGGATGAACTTGCAGAGATCACACCAAAAAGCATACGCTTACGCAAGAAAATACTGAATGAAAATGACCGGAAGAGATATGAAAAAACACGGAATAATATTCCCGTTTCAACATCTTGAATTCCATTTTCATTGCCCTGATATTTGAAATGTTGTAGAATCAGCCACCTTTCAAATGTCATGGGGTTTTTCGAAATACGCTTTTTGTTTTTCAATCCCTTCAGACAATTTCGACAAGCAAGCCTACGTTAAAACAAGATAAACACTTATCCAAGAATCAACTCCATATGAAACACACAACCTTGGTTCAACACATCAGGCAACAGGAAAAGGCCACTCCCGGTGCGACCGGAGAATTTACCAGCCTGATGAATGAAATCATGGTAGCGGCAAAAATCATTTCCCAAGAGGTCAATAACGCAGGAATAGGGGAAGATATTTTCGGACTTACCGGAAAAATTAACGTTCAAGGAGAAGAAGTAAAAAAACTTGATGAATTTGCCGACATCACATTCACCAAAATCATTGGACAATCAGGCACAGTATGCGCAATCACTTCAGAAGAAAGGGAAGACGCCTATATCGTCCCTCCTGAAGATAATCCGGGAAAATATATTTTTATGATGGATCCTTTGGATGGATCTTCCAACATCGATGTGAACGTAAGTATTGGAACTATATTTTCAATTTATCGCAAGAAAAGTCCGGGAGACCAGGTTACAGATGAAGACCTGATGCAAAAAGGAGATGAACAAATTGCCGCAGGATATATTGCCTATGGATCCAGCACAATTTTTGTCTACACAACGGGTAACGGCGTTCATGGGTTCACTCTTGATCCAGCTTTGGGTGAGTTTTTTCTTTCCCATCCAGATCTGGTAATACCAGATAAGGGCTCGACTTACAGCATCAATGAAGGGAACTGGGTCGTTTGGGATGAACCACAAAAAGATCTTGTCGCGTATTTGAAAGAAGATTCACCTTCTTCAGGCCGACCTTACAAGTTACGCTATATAGGGTCACTGGTTGCAGATTTTCATAGAACTTTATTGAAGGGGGGAATTTTCATGTATCCGCATGATATGAAAAGCCCTAAAGGAAAATTAAGATTTTCCTTTGAAGCCGCACCACTGGCGTTCATTGTTGAGCATGCTGGAGGGAAAGCTTCTACAGGAAAACAACGTATTCTGGATATTACGCCAACCGGAATTCACGATCGGCTTCCACTGTTTATTGGAAGTAAAAAAGATGTGGAATTGGCAGAACAACGTCTGGCTTCTACAGTAAAAAAAGATGGTTGGTTTAAATGGTTGAGCGGATGACCTGAGCTTCCTGACAAACATTGACACTCATATTTTTTGCAAAAAGAATCAGCTTTACCGGCCTTTTTATTTCCAAGTCACCAATTTTTTATGAAAATTCAAAGCATACGCGGTGTTAAAGATATTCTGCCTGACGAAATCTGGAAATGGCAGCACATTGAGTCCATTGCTCATAGTATTTTTCCTCGCTATGGATTCATAGAAATAAGGCTACCCATTTTTGAAGACACACGGTTGTTTTCCCGGAGTATCGGTGAAACCACAGACATCGTTGAAAAGGAAATGTACACATTTCAGGACCGCGGGGGTGACTCCATCACACTGCGCCCAGAGGGCACTGCATCTGTAGTTCGAGCATATGTAGAACATAAAATGTATAACCCTCCCTCAGTTCTTAAGATGTTTTATATCGGGCCGATGTTCCGCTACGAAAGACCTCAGGCGGGACGATTACGTCAGTTTAATCAGATAGGAGTCGAAGCGATGGGCTCTCCCAGTCCCATAGTTGATGTGGAGGTGATGACCATGCTCATGGAGTTTTTCAACAAACTCGGTCTTGAAGACATCAAATTACAGATAAACAGCCTGGGAAGCCAAGAGTGTCGACCTCAATATCGCGAACTTCTTAAAACAGAAATCGAAAAGCACCTTGATCAACTTTGCTCAAACTGTACTAACAGATATCAGCGCAATCCTTTACGGGTTCTTGATTGCAAGGCGGAACGATGCAGTGAAATAGCAAAAGGTCTCCCAAAACTTATCGATCATCTTGATGCAGCCAGTGCCGATCATTTTTCAGAAGTGTGCTCACTTCTTGATTCTGCTGATACCCACTATTCTGTCAATCCGAATCTGGTGCGTGGATTGGATTACTACAATCGCACCGCATTTGAAGTCACATCGGAAAACCTTGGCGCACAAAATGCCATATGTGGTGGAGGACGTTATGACACTCTGGTTGAAGAACTGGATGGTCCATCAACCCCTTGCTTTGGTTTTGCACTTGGCCTTGAACGTCTGGTATCGTTGGTGCCTTTCGAAAAGACAAAAACATTGCAAAAAAAACCTGATATTTTTCTTGTTTGCCTTGGGGAAGAAGCAAAAACAGTGGCATTTAAAATTGCCCACGAATTACGCTTGAAAGGATTTCGAGTTGAAAGAGATTATGAAGCTGGAAGCATGAAAAGCCAAATGCGAAAGGCAAATAAATCCCAGTGTAGGTTTTGCCTGATTCTTGGAGAAAACGAAATCCGGTCTGACAAATATGTATTGAAAAACATGGAAAATGGCGAACAGTTGGAATGTCCCGCTTCAGATTTGGTAGCGGAATTAATGAGATTATCTTCCAGTTCAGAATAACTTTATTTTACAAAACTTTTTCTATAACCAGGCATCTTATATTTAGTGAGATGATTGACCGTTTTAAGTGACCATGCTAGATTAACCATTGTATAAAATTAAATAGATAGAATTATGTCTAGCAAAGAATTAGAAGTTCTTGAAGATTATATAGTTCAGAACAAACTGAAGATAACCAAACAAAGACGGGCAGTTCTTAATGCCTTTCTTGAATGTGAAAAACATGTCAGTGCCGAAGAACTTTATAATCAAGTCATCCTAACCGACCCAAAAGTTGGCCTGGCAACTGTATATCGAACACTGGCATTACTCACGCAGAGCGGACTGGCATCAGATCTCGATTTTGGTGACGGTCAGAAAAGATATGAACATAAATATATGCACGGCCATCACGACCACATGATATGCACTGAGTGCGGAAAGATAATCGAATTCAACCATCCTTTAATCGAAAAGCTACAGGAAGAAATAGCCAGCCGAAACGGATTTACCATAACTTCGCACAAACTTGATATGTTTGGCCTTTGCAGCGAATGTAGATAGACTCTCGTTTGGTGAAAAACATAATTTTGGGAAAGCAGCCAAACTCCACGTAAGCTTACAAGAAAGTTGAAATATCACTTCACATTGTTGGATGGGTTAGTTTGAACTTTCTTAATTTTCTGCCCAAACTTTCCTATATAATAATTAGCTATATCTTTAATAGATAAGACACCGACTACGCTTTTACCCTCCTTAATCGTTAGGTGACGGATGTTACGTTTTTGCATTTCATAAAATGCGTTCAGCATATTTGATTCAGCATCTACTGAAACCAATGGCTTAGTCATGACCGTTGATATTTTAATTTCAGCCATGGATTTCTCTTCCGCCGCTACGTTTCTTAATAAATCTGTTTCAGTGAATATTCCGGTTATTTCCCCTTTTTCTGTTACAAGAATAGCTCCCACTTTTGATTCTTTCATTAGTTTTACCGTTTCCAACACTGAACATCCTGCATCAATTACCACTGAAGGGTCACTCATATAAACCTTTACTTTATCCATTGCACTGTTCTCCATATTTAGCAATCAAAATGCAAATTAACGGAAGCGAAAGCATAATATTTACTAATTGACCAACCAGCAGGATTAGCGTTGCAAGCTATTTAAGTGTATTGCCAAAAAACATCGTCTGATCAATGAGCTCATTAAGGTTTCACGATCAAGATATTCTTACCCTGATTAAATGAAATATTAGAATATTATCTGTGTTCAAACGATCTATATAAGATGATTGTCAAAAAAAGGAATTATAGCAGGATTTTTTTATGAGTCGAAAAACACATACGATTCTGGTAGTCGACGACGAAAAAGAATTCCTGGGTTTAATGGAAAGCCTACTTTCTGAAGAAGGATACAAGGTTGTCTCCTGTCTTGATGGAGAAAAAGCTCTAGAGGAACTTAAAAGAGACAGGCCTTTTTCAGTTATTATTTCGGACTATAAAATGCCCATTTTAAGGGGGACAGATTTTCTAGAACATGCAAAAAAATTAGCTCAATACACCCCCAGAATAATGATCACAGCTTACCAAAATGCGAAAATGATGGAAGAATCCATTAATAAAGCCGAGGTCTTTCGATTTTTAACCAAGCCTGTGGATATAGATACTATGTTGGAAACTATTCAACTGGCTGTTGATAAATATGAGGCTTATTTGGAGTTTGAAAAAAAAATAAACAAAAAGACAATTTTATTCAAACGATAAGAAATGCGCTTGAACATGTCCCTTCTTCAGAATCCAATACAAGTATTGACTTCCCTTTAACACAAAAAACTCATGAGATTGATGACGGCTTTGTTCCTGTTGAAATGTTGGATATGATTTCAGCCTTGTCAACAGCACTGGACATTATCAACCCATTGCTTAATGATCATCATAAGAGAACCTGTTATATCGCTTCATCCCTGGCAGACGAACTGAAGTTTCCAGTTAAAGTTGTACGAACTGTTTTCTTGGCGTCAATTTTACATGACATAGGGGCTATTGTTTTAACTGACCGTTATAAATTAATGGATTTTGAGGATAATTCTCCGCACGCTCATGCTGAACTAGGTGCATTGTTATTAGAAAGCTTTCCTCCTTTTAACTTTTTTGCATCGCTGGTAAGGTTTCACCATGTTCCCTGGAACAAAGGCAAAGGGGAAGTATTTAATAATCAAAAAGTTCCTCGATTGAGCCATTTAATTCACCTTGCTGATAGAATAGCTGTTCTAGTCAATCAAAAAACTCCAGTATCCAATCAAGTGGTGTCTATTGTAGATAAAATCTTATTGGGTAGAGATGAAAAGTTTATACCCGAATACGTAGATTCTTTTGTTAGATTATCTCAAAATGAAGCATTCTGATTAGATATTGCGTCCCATAATCTGGATCATATCCTCAAAGAGAAATCACAACTACCTGCAATACCTTTGGACCTTAATGGAATAGAAGAACTGGCCAAATTTTTTTCAACAATAATTGATACTCGAAGCCATTTTACCGCCAACCACTCTATGGGTGTCTCAGCTTCTGCCACTAAACTAGCAAGTTTATTAAATATGAGCCCATCAGAATGCCATGAAATGAGAATTGCAGGGTACCTGCACGACTTGGGAAAACTGGCTGTGCCCGAAACAATTATAGAAAAAGAGGGAATGCTGGATACTGCTGAGAGAGGAGTTATCAAATCGCATACCTACTACACGTATTCAATCTTAAAAAAAGTAAAAGGACTTGAAAAGATAGCAACCTGGGCATCATTTCACCATGAAACGCTGACTGGAGAAGGTTACCCATTTCACCGTTCCGCAAAGGATCTTCCATTTGGCTCACGAATCATGGCGGTAGCTGATATTTTTACGGCCCTTACTGAAGACAGGCCATATCGACAAGGAATGAATAAAGAAGAGGTGATAAAAGTTTTTACTACATTAACTTCTGAAGGGAAAATCGACCAAACAGTTACAGACACCCTTTTGGAAAATTACGATGAATTAAACAGAACTCGCCAAACAGCCCAAATAGAACATGACAGGACTCTGGAAGCATTTTGGAAGAGGTCAAAAGAGTTGGTAAACTAAAATGTCTTTATCCGCACCAAGTATTTTCTATTTACTCTTAGTCTTCAGGGATTGATAGAGCGCAACGAAAGCCAATATAGTTGAAGATTTCATTCATTATTTGGCCATAAGTGGTCACTTTCGGAAATACTTTATTTTTTGGGTGCAGCCAGACCCGGTTTGTTATGCGCAATGCTCCCGCCGATGAATCAAAGGAACCGCCTCGAACAACTTTTGATTCTCCCGTCTCCGGACCCTGAGGATTTTTTTTCGAGCGAATTTTATAATAAGGCTCATACCAGTCATTGACCCATTCCCAGACATTTCCCATCAAATCATAAACACCAAACTGGTTCGGGGCTTTACTTCCCACAGGGTGTGTTGTTCCCCCTGAGTTATCCTCATACCAGGTATAATCTTCATGAACCATATTCCCCCAGAAATATCGGGTTGTAGCTCCTCCTCGTGCCGCGTATTCCCACTCGGCCTCAGTAGGCAAGCGACAGGCATCATTCGATTTTTTGATAAATCTTTGGACATCCAAATAGTTTACCTGTTCAACAGGTAGATCTGCCCCAACAAACTTGGAAGGGTTAAATCCCATGACTTTCTCCCATCGAGCTTGTGTCACTTCATATTTGTCCAAATAAAAGTCATCCAGACAAACCTCGTGCTCGGGCTTTTCATCTTCCTGGGTATAATCATTACCCATAATAAAGCACCCACCTTTTATGAATACCATCCCTTCAGGAGCCTTGCTGGCTTTTGCTTTATCTTCAGGAGCAATTTGAATCGGGACAACTCTTTCAATCGAATCAGAAGTTGATTCTTGCGATACCTCAGGAAGCTCTGAAAAGCTAGGGTGGATATCATCACTACTTTGCTTTTCTTCCTTATCCGCACAACCTGAAATCAGGAAGAAAACACTGATGATAATGAATATTTTATATAAACGCATTGTTTTAGCAGGAGTTGGGAAAAGATTGGATCATAACATTTTACCTGGCTTTTACAAAAAAAATTCTGGTCTTTTACAAAATGCAAAGATTTTTACTTAAATCTGCATAAAAACGAGGATAACATCACATTTTTACCAATAAATAGCTTAAATAATTTCTATAAAATCCGATAAATTAATAGATATTTGACATCCTGAAATGGAGTTGGGCCTTGCGATTTTCAAAAGAACTCACCTGCTTTATCCTCCTGATATCCATTGGGACTGGATGTAGCACACTGGAAAAAAGCTATCATAATACGCGAGAGATTTTTTACAAACTTGTTTATACCATTGAAGACACCTATCGCCCTGCCCTGGGATTGGACAAAGATATTGATCTGCAGTTTGCCAAACATCAATTCAACCGCAGAGAATATGCGAGTTCTGAGTTTTATTTAAAGAAAACTCTGGCTAATCAACCGGAAAATAGGGAGGCCATCCAACTTCTACCCTGGGCATATTTTTTTCAAAAGCGTTTTGACAAGGCATTAGAGTCTTTCAAACAAGCTCACACTCTTCACAAAAAAGACCCCGTACCTTTACTGGGCATGGGGTGGAGCTATTTTAGTCTGAAACAATATCAACAGGCCATGGATAGTTTTGAGCGTGCTGAGAGGTTTTCCCCTCATTCATATGAAGTTCATAAGGGAAAAGCTTTTATTCATTTAGAACAAAGAAGAATACAACCTGCCAAAGAAGAGCTCGCAAAAATCTTGCGCCCAAAAAATGTTAACAAGTTGCTGGAAGAGTGGGAAGCAGCTAACCAGGGCGACATCACTAAGCGTTGGGAGGTGGTTCCATCAAACTTTGAATCCAATTCAATATTTACCTTATCAGTCGAGTTTCCACGATACCGCAGTCTTCTTTTAGGGATGCCATCTGAAGACATCAACGATTTAGACTCTGCATGGAAAAGTTATTATCAAGGCAAATATTCCAAGGCCTCCAGCCTCTTTGAAAGCCTGGCCCGCTCTAATTCGCCTAACCTGGACGCTGTAAACGGACTTGCCTGGAGCCTTCTTCACGCCAAACAAATTAATAAATCAGAAAAAACCTTCAAGGAAATTCTGGAGCTTTATCCGAAGTTCATAGGAGCTTCCAAAGGCCTGCAGAAAATTGAAGAAATTAAAAAGCACCAGGCTGTTTATGTGCAAAATTACATAGATATGGGCAAATACCAACTTGCAGCTAACAAGCTGGATGATTTACTCGATCGATACGATGACTGGGCTCACCTTTATAACCAGTATGGCAAGATTTTTCTCGCCCGGAAAAAATATGAAAAAGCCCGCGAATATTTTTTAGACGCGCAAAAGTTTTCTCCCAACGACAGCGTTTCAAAGTTGGGACTAGAGCAGGTACAACTGGCCTTGAACAAACAATTGTATAAGGCTGACCAGGCTTTCAAGAAGGGTGACTACAAGTTGGCGACAATTATTTATCACGATTATGTAGGAGAAGATACATGGCCTTCTCCCAAATTTAACCTTTCCCACGCTTATAACGGGCTTGGCTGGAGTCAATACTACAAGAAACAATACGAGTATGCCATTGACAAGTTTTTAAAGTCCATCGAGCATGATGACTATGAAGCCTCTTCAGCCAAAGGACTTGGGTTTTCACTGTATGCCATAAAAAATTACCAGGATGCTATCCCCTATTTACAGATAGCTCTTAAACATGACCCCGAAAACAAGGAACTGGCATATAAACTTGACTGGAGCATCCTGAGAAGCGAGTCTCTAAGTTTCTCCCAAAAATATTTTGAAAAGATTATAGAAGATCACCCGCTACGAGCATCCCCTTATATGGCTCTCGGATGGATTCATTACAACTGGAAAAATCCTGATCTGGGTATTGAATATTTTCTGAAAGCAATATCGCTTGACCCAGACTTCGCCATGACACCGGAATTTTTAGCATTGCTTGCAAAAGAGCGTTTCGGCTGGCAGGTTTATAATTCCCTCGGTTGGACGTATTATCAAAACCATTTGTATGGCAAAGCCATGCAAATGTTCAAATATTCTATACAAATCCAACCTAATAAGTCTGAGGCTCGTAAAGGTATGGGTTATATCTATTTCAGGTTGGGCAAATATGATTCGGCAATAACTATGTTAGAACAATGTCTTGCATTAAACCCAGAACCAAACCCTGTATTTGAGCAAGTGACAGGCTCCAACGCTATCAGCCCATACAAAATGCAAACGACCGCTAGAACCAAATTAGGAAGGGCCCATTTTATCCAAGGCAATATTATTGGAGCCATCACCGCATATAATGAAGAAATCCGCCTTAACTCAGGTCAGCCTGATGCATATGATGGACTGGGATGGGCTTACCTTAAGCAAGGTCGCACTTTGGAAGCCAGAACCGCATTTACAACCGCAACTCGGCTGGAACCCCTTAATAATTCAGCACATAAAGGATTACTCAAGGCAAAGTATGCAATTACCAGGGAACGCTTGAAAACCAAAGCTGACACTAATTTTTACTTTTTTGAAACAAGTCCGAACTAGCTCATTAACGATTTATCTGTGAAAAATCAAAACTTTCGATTGACAGCTGATATATTTCGCTTAAAATATCTTACTATCCCACTGGTTGTTAAAAATTAAAGACGCTCAAACATTTGGGGAGGGAGGGGCACCTTTCTCTTTTCACTGTAGGGGTGAGAAATCATGGAGTTGAATATTATTCGACTCCATGATCCCGGTCCTGCTTTATCTATTTAAAATCATCCCTGTTACTTATTCCCTGAAAACATATCGACATAAGTTGCCTTGAGATTATCAACAACGGATGGATCAGCCAAAGTTGAAACATCTCCCAATTGATCTGCCTCATTAGCAGCAATTTTTCTTAATATCCTTCGCATAATTTTCCCAGAACGGGTTTTAGGAAGCGCAGGAGCCCAGTGAATAACATCTGGGGCAGCTATTGGGCCGATTTCATTTCTTACAAACTGCACCAAAGTTTTCTTCAGTGCATCATCCGGTTGTACATCGTCCATAAGAGAAACATAGGCATAGATCCCCTGCCCCTTAATATCATGTGGGAACCCGACCACAGCGGCCTCAGCTACAGTTTCATGGAGCACAAGAGCCGACTCCACTTCAGCCGTTCCCATTCTGTGTCCGGAAACATTAATAACATCATCAACTCTGCCGGTAACCCAATAATAGCCATCCTCATCACGTCGACAACCATCCCCGGTAAAATAATATCCTGGATAAAGTTTAAAATAAGTCTCCTCAAAACGTTTATGGTCACCAAATACCGTTCTCATCTGCCCTGGCCAAGGTTCGGATATGGCAAGCACACCTTCTACTCCATTTCCTTCCAGAACTTTACCGGTTTCAGCTTCAATCACTACAGGAACAACACCAAAAAAAGGCAAGGTTGCTGATCCCGGTTTAGCAGGAGTACAACCGGGTAAAGGAGTGATCAATATACCGCCTGTCTCAGTTTGCCACCAAGTATCAACAACAGGGCATTTCTCTCTGCCTACATTTTTATAATACCAGCGCCAGGCTTCAGGGTTGATGGGTTCACCGACTGAGCCTAGAACCCTCAAAGTAGAAAGATCATATTTTGAGGGAATATCTTCTCCATGAGACATCAATGCCCGAATTGCTGTGGGTGCTGTATAAAACTGGGTGACTTTAAGCCTCCCCACAACATCCCAAAATCTGCCACAATCCGGATAAGTAGGTATCCCTTCAAACATGACCGTTGTTGCACCATTTGCCAAAGGACCGTAAATAATATATGAATGCCCGGTAACCCAGCCAATATCGGCTGTGCACCACCAGATATCACCTTCCTGGTAATCAAAAATATATTTGTGGGTCAATGCTGTGTAAACCATATATCCACCAACATTATGCTGAACACCTTTGGGTTTTCCTGTAGAACCAGAGGTATAGAGAATAAATAGTGGATCTTCGGCAGACATAATTTCAGGGTCACAGACAGGGCTGGCGTCTTCCATTTCATCATGCCACCATGAATCGCGTCCCTCTTGCATTTTGGAAGGAACCAGATCTCCCACACGCTTAGACACAATGCAGGTATTAACCACAACGCCTTCTTTTTCGGCCAGCTTCATGGCTTCATCAGCGTTAGTTTTTAACGGCACCGGTTTGGCACCACGAAACCCACCATCGGTGGTAATAAGAACCGTGCAGTTGGAATCAACAATACGGTCCGCCAGGGCCGTGGGAGAAAAACCTCCAAATACTATTGAATGAATGGCTCCCACTCTTGCACAAGCCAACATGGCAATAGATAGCTCTATCACCATTGGCATATAAATTGAAATTCGGTCTCCTTTTTTTACCCCATGGCGTTTAAGAACATTTGCGAATTTACAAACTTCTTCATGGAGTTGCTTGTAAGTCAAACTACGATTATCTCCTGGCTCGTTTCCTTCCCACAATATGGCTGTTTGATCTCCTCGCTTTTCCAAATGACGGTCCAGACAATTAACCGTTATATTGGTTTTTGCGCCTTTGAACCATTCGATGCGGATATCTCCTTTCCTGACATCGTAGTTATAGTCATAAACCTGATTCCATTTTTCAAACCAGGTAAACTTGTCAGCTTCATCCGACCAGAACTTCTCAGGGTCAGAGACCGAACGTTCATACATTTCCCTATATTGATCCATGCTTGAAATCAAAGCCCGGGAAGTAACAGAGTCTGGAGGATTATAGATTTCCTCAGTCATTTTAATTCTCCAATTTTTCCTTTAAAAAAACGGTGTATGGTTTTAAAGAGAGCGAACAGCTCTTGCCGCTTCGGTCAAAGTCCACAGTCCATCTGGATGACTGAATTCTCCGTCACGAATATTCAGCACAAAAACACGCATACGGCCAGGCACCTGTTGAGCAATCATGGAAAATCCACCACCAGAGGCAAACTGATCACTAATGTGGATGGTTTTGCCAAACTGGTCCGTATTTTCAAAGTTTTTATCAAACAGAGTTGCCATTTCATCTTTGGTTGGAAGTCTCCAATCATCATATCCGGCAAACTTATTGTCGTTCAACCCTCTAACATAATCAACGCTCTCCTGATAATTGACCCACTTCTTCAAATCAATCATGGAATCGGTTTTACCCCACATCAGGTTATGAGCTTTGGAGGTGACTGTGCCATCTCCATTATCAATAAAAGTATTGTTATCAGAATCCATAATGATATAAACATCAACTCAAGATAAAAAACTAAGATAAAATAACACAACTAGCATCTAATTTTCAGGGCAGAACCTATGGAAATAGCAAATATATTTTTAAAAATAAAGAATTGAAAGATTAACGAGCCTTTTCGAGCTGTCCTCACATCTAGCGGAATATTAACGTGTCTCAAACACCAGAATCCAAGAAAAAAGTTCTATTAACTCACCTCGACTGGAACCTGCAAAGGTTAGACGAAGCCTTGAAACAAGAAAAAACTGATTATTTTAAGAGTGCCGCACTGCAAAGGTTTGGTCATACTTATACCATGGCGATTAAGAGCATACAGGGATTTGTAGAAGCTGGAGAGGACTCCATCGACGAAGAACAATGTATTAAACTGGCCTCAAAAAGTGGATGGATGGAAGATCCCCTGCAATGGCAGGAAATGAATGCGGACTACAAATCTATAAATAAAAAACCACAACAGGATACTGAAGCTATTTACCAGAAATTGCCTCGTTATCAAAAAGCCTTTAAGTATTTATATACAAGGCTAACAAACTCGATCTAGTTTATCCAGATAGCAGAAACCTAAATCATTTTTACTGCAATTTGTTCAAGGAGAAAAGGTTATATTTTCTCCATTGCACGTGATGCTTGCCCCTGAAACCAAATCCTCAAATGCTGGACGGTATACCTCACATACTTCTTGAAATGTGCAAGGAGATTCGTTACATATTGCCAGTTTAGGATGAGGATCCAGTTTGGTCTGGGCAAGACCGGCAAGGAAAAATTGTGGAGTTTCCAGTAAAACTCCACAATATTGGCGAAATTCTTTTTCTTTATTACCCAGAGAACTCATGGGTGTACTCAAGGATGCCCCAAAGTGTTTTTCCAGAATCTTCCATTCGGAATCAGGTTGTCCAGGTAAAACAGCCGTTTCAATTCTCCCTTCACTCAATAACCAGTCACGCATAATGATTATGGCATCTTTTAAATTCAAACCATTAACTGGGGAGTGAATCTGTGAAATAAATCTATCGATCCAATCCGGGCTTGTACCAGGATTCACACATTGACCATGCGTGGTCTCCCAAGAGAGCAATCCTTGAAAATCGACAATATCCAGTCCTGGTTCAACATCGCTGAAGTACTGACCGATAGATTTCATAAAGTCTTCGTTAGGATAACTGGTGCTATCGGGGAATCTTTTTGGTGCAGGCCAACCCAGAGCCTTATGCACTGAGTTCAACAGGATTCTCGGTGAGTATCTGTGAATTCCATCACCTATTGAATTAAAATGGTTCTCAAGATGATCAACCACTTGATATCCAGGGTACGTAACCGGAGGTTTTCTCGGGTCAATCACCGTCCATGGATCAAAAATATTTGGCAAGTTATAAGGTTGTACTCTAAGAGTTATTTCGGGTGCTTTCCGGTTAAAGTATGGAGAAACCAGTATATGAGTTAACAATTCTTTTAAAGACCAGCCAGAAGGTATAAAGATCTGGTCCGTTAAATTCCACAACAAGTTTCTTTGCACCCAGTTTCGCGGAAAATAGTTGGCAATGGTCAACCGAGTGCCCATCACCTCTTCCCAAACATTATCCACAATTTTAGCTGCCAAGAGATAAGTCGATGCCTCAGGTCCTTCAAGAACTTTTGGTAACTCCGCACATTTGACTGTGCTACAAGCACTGCACGCAGTAGTCTCTGGCATACTATCAATCCAGTCTTTGACAAACTGGACATCGCCAATTGAGCTACCAGGAGGCATGGAACTCCCTGTAATTCCGGGGACACCTTCGAGTTTTTTAACCAGATAACTATCTGCCGAGTTTCCCGGTGTGACGCGAAATTCCGTTCCCGCATTGTTTAACTTGTTGATCAAGTGATCAACCCAATGGTCGTCATCATGAGGAATATACAACCCACCCGCTGAAGCTGCTCCATTATCATGACAGGAACTGTTACCACAGGACCCACCAGTTAAAAGATTCTTTACGTCTACAGCATTGTCAGCGTTGTTGGCAATTAGCGAAATATCAAGGGACGTTCCAGAGCAGCTCGAAGCACAAAGGTTACAGGTTTCTGTTTCAAGAGGTGTACGGGTTCTTTCCAAACCATCCTTTAATCCCTCATAGCCACTATGCAAAATTTTATCAAGGTTCCAAACGGTAGCCTTGTCTCCCAATGCTTCAGTGAAATAAGTCTGCAACGAGTTTCCAGTTTCGTCTTTGTCGGCAACAATTTGGTAAAGCGGATCTGTTGGGTCTCTATATTCACCGCAACCTGAAAGACCCCATGGCTCTAGACGATTTCCAGCAGGATTTTTAAAAAACACATCCCAACGAAATAGCGCAAAAACTTCATCCTGATCTCTTCCCTGACTCGAACCATATAATGCAGACTCAAAAGAACCATGAATAGGATAGTGTCGGTTCCAGCCTGAACTGGAATCGGTAGTAGAACTATCACTGTTATGGCAGATAAGACAGTCCATGTCGCGATTCAGATAAACCCTACTGAATACACGACCAAGGGCTTGCCTTCTCAACCATTTATCACCAGCCGCAGGTTGTTTATTCAGCCAGGTAAACAAATTGCCACGGTAGATGGGATATAAATTATCCAACTTAATCGATGAGCGAATCAAATCACTCATGTTATATGGGCCAGGGACTATAGAGCTTTCCCATGCTTCATTGTCTCTAACCCATTTAGCAAGATCTGGACTATCAGCACTTGTAAGCATAGGGTCGCCAAAACAATCGCTTTGTTCCAGAGTCCCACTGCGGTGAGCTTCAAGATCATCAACCAGCACTTCTGACCAATGGTCTACAAACTCCACATCTCTCATCAAGGCCTGAACCAAGGTTTTCCTACCATACTTGTTCGCATAAGAAATGAGTGGTGCTAGTTCTCCAAAACCTTTAACTTTTCTACCGTACAAAACAGGTATGATTTGCCGTACAAAGGATGCTTGGCCAGCATCGTCCTCAGGCCATGATGGAAATTGTGGAATCTTCGTTATCTGACAACTAGAACCAGACAGCACAAACAAAATAATCACCAGGTTCATCAAACGGACAAATAGCTTTCCATTGCCGGGAATGCTATTTTTTGTATTTATGCGGACATTCATTTACAGACCTAATATTCTTTGCCTTAAATTCACCGATGTAGCCACATGGTCCGAGCCTTGTAACGAACTAGAAATATCTCCAACTGGAAAGATGTCTGCTTCGAAGGGATTGATTCCTGTTGCCACCAAAAGAGCCGCCTTGACGTCGGTAGGCGTATAAGCTTCATCAGCAACTCCAATATTGACCTTATCCAGCCCCGTTCCATCCTTTATTGAGCCCACTACCCCTTTCGGGATTCCACCGCCAATTAATATTTGAGCGTACGCTTCCGGCCAATGATCCGTTCCTTTTGATGTAGGCACTTCTACATCGTTAGAACTCCTAAATGGGGTACGCCCAAACTCCGTATTGATCAAAATTATGGTTTTGCTCAAATCCAGTTTGTCTGGATCAGGTGCCGATGGATCCTGAATAAGGCTTTGCAAACGATCTAAAAGAAACCAGAGATTGCTACCAGTCCTTGTCGGATAACCGTTATCATGCACATCATAGGAAAGTCCTCCTGTCGCTGAAGTAAATCCTGGATCAACCATACATACATACCGTGCTCTCTGATTGGTATTTCGTGTTAACAAAAAAACCGCCATTTCCAGGGTTGTCCCTACAACCGTTGAGCGGTTATTAAATCCCAGACATCCATTTTCAGTACCTATAGCAGATGGGGCATCTGACAGAAGAGAGGACAATTCAGAAGAATTCAGCATGTTCTCCAGCGCAGTTTCATAGTCCGAAAAACCTTTTGACCTGACAGTTTCCCCGGTAGCTGGAAATGTCAACTGTCTTTCAAATTGTGCCTTATATTCTTTAAGAAGATTGTTTGCCGTAAAACTCATTTGTTTACGATCTAGTTGACTCACAAAATTACTGAATTGGTCATCCACCTTTATCACCAGTGGGCGAGCATTACCGGGGTGTTTCCCGACAGAACTTATCAAAGATAAATACAACGGAATTTTGTCGTCAACCGTTGAGGGCAAAAGCCCATATGAATATGGGAGAGTACGATTTATACCGCAAATTGAATCCAGAGATCGGAACCGTCTTTGAATAGGTGACCCAAGACTTGCCTGACGTGGATTACCCAAGGTCAATCCTGTAAGGGCATAAGGAATAGCTGCTTCATGAGGAAATAAATCGTGCGCTGAAACGATTACCCTTAAATGGTCCAGAATATGGGTTTTCCATAATGGTTTGCTGAAAGGACCAAGGTGTACTTCTTTTGCCATCGAATCATGGGCAAAAGGCATGCTTTCAAGGTTTGGGTTTGGAACTCCGGAGCAACTTGAATTCCAAGTAAGACCATTAAAATCCGTATCAAAACCACGTGTTTGCGATGAGGGATCAGGCCTGAAATAAAATAAGTCGAAAGGAGCAACCCCACCCGATAAATAGATCTCAAGAATATTGACATCTGGACAAATGAGACCGGACCACACGGAAGGATCCAATTCACCCCATGTTGAACCGCATGAGGATCCACTACAAGCAGGAGTAATAGAAGGGAGTAATAATTCCCGGCCTAAGGCAGCGGATAAAATTGCCGAGTGAATTAAAAACTCTCTCCTGCTCATTCGCGCCATAAAATTTTCCCGTTATAAATTTCCAGAATATAGCTAGGCGGATATTAACATATAAAGTTTTTTAGTTCATCCAATGCTCTTTTTCTATGAGAGATTGCATTTTTTTCCTGAGGAGACATTTCTCCATAAGTTCGCTCATGGCCTTCCGGCACAAAAATGACATCCCAGCCAAATCCGTTTTGCCCACGAATCCGGTCTGCAATCGTTCCATTAACTTCTCCTCGCGCAACTCTGATGTCCTTACCATCATTAATCGCGAAACAACATACCGCAGTCGCTCCACGCTCTGAGAATCCTTCAACCATTTTCAACATGCCCTCACATCCTACCGTTTCTTCAAACCATTTAACCAATGCGCCGGGCAAACCATTCCATGCATGGAACAATAGCCCAGAATCTTCCACCATAACTGGACATTTTAAAGTTGAGTAGGCCTGAAGAGCTTTATGTCTCACGACTTCATCCAGATCCGGAGACTGGACTTCAACAAGCCCATCAATTTGAACCGACTCAAGATCAAGGGTCAGAATTTCACACGCCTCACGAACCTTGTTGGGATTACCCGTCACGAATTTATAATTCTTCAAAATAACGACTCCAAAAGTGATAGTCCCCACCCATATATTTGCATAACTTAATGTACTGAAAGGGGTATTGACGAGTAATAGTACTTTTGTTATACATTGACATTTTCCCCATACTTTTCCACCTAACTATAATCGATGGATTCTGCAAAACAATTTTTTATTTATTTATTTTTTCTTTTGTTTATCACTTCATGCAGTCAGGTTTTTGAGGTGGACTCAGATGTGCAGGCTCGACAAGCTCTTTTTGACCTGATGGAAATACAGGACAAGTTTTATCAGGATAACCAGAGGTATGCTACCGGTCACGCTGAAATAGAAAAATACAACTTGAAATACCACTCAGGCATTGTCTACCTCGAAATAGAAAAAGCCGGGAAGGATGGTTACCGCGCTGTTGCCCTTCCTGCCGAATCAACCACTGCAAGAGTGTTCGCATATGACAGCGACCAGGGTGGTTTTTATGAAATGGATGAAGACGAAGTTTCACGTTATGTACTTGGAGCTTTGAAACACATCCGCGATGAAAAACATAAAAAAAACCTCAATGAACTTGTCGGCTGGATATTGATGGGAGGTATGGCGTTTCTGGGGTTGCGCTTTTTTTCACGCTATCGATCACCCGAAAACAATACAGCTATTTGGTCCTACATATTATGCCTGCCCACACTGGGATGGACAGTAGCACTGCTTTCAAATATGGAGAGTAATGTTGTTTATACCAGCACTATTGAACAGGTAACCTGGGTTAATCTGATTGTAGCGTTGTTGGCATTAGGGCTAGGTTGCTTTTGGCTAAAGAAAAATATTGATACTCACCCCCCTGCCCCCTTGATAAGTTTATTGGCCTGCACACTGTTAATTTCTTTTTTGAGTGCCGGAGTAATGGGCTATATTCTTAAAATGTATAGCTGAACACTCAACCCAGTCGAACAGTAAGCCTGTGAAGAACTTGATCGCTAGCGCCTGACCTGAGCGTAAAGATCTGACCGTCTTGAGTGTCTACAGGCAAAATGAACTTTATGGGTCCTTCAGAAGAGTTCAATGTCAAAACCCTTTTACCTGCTATTTGATCATACGGTATTCTCATTTCGTAAGAAAAACATGAATTTTTAAGACTTGTGGTTACTGAATTAGGTACATGAAGATTCAAAACCAGGTCCTCTCTACGATGAGAAAATAAGCTGCTCTCTCCCTTCCCCTCAATTCTGAGGGACATCTGGTTCCATTCTCCAGAAGGAATTTTGACTGCAATTCGCTCTTTGCCTGATTTCAAATAAATGCTTCCGCCTTGCTGAAGGATTGACTTCGATAATTTTATATCTTTATGAGTATCCAATTGAAAAACTCTATTATCGAGACTCTCAAGCAAATTCAAACCCGCACTAATCGCTGATTGAATAGTAGGATTATTGTTTAAAACTTTAACCCAGGTTTTCCATTTAGATTGTTCTCGACCATCCGTTTCCTGATAGACAGGGAGACCACTGGCTTTATAATAAGTTTCAAGCTTTGCAAAAGCCTGATTGATTTGCTTCAACCTGGAATCATCTAAATGCGATCTGGATTGGTTAATATCAGGGTGGAGTTCTCTTGCAAGAGAGTGGTAGGATTTGCGCACTTTTTGCCATTCCTCTCCCGGAAGCACATTCAGAATTTTATAACATTCTGCTAATTGCATATTATCATCTGCCCTCAGGTTTTAAGCCAAACCCAGTGAGGTATGTGGACGCCTTAAATATCAAGAAGATATAAAAATATCGCCTTTTCATAGGGGTTGCAACCGGGAAAAAACAATCTCAGTCTTCTGAAAAACCTAGTTATTTATTTTTCAATGAGTTATGTTGGTTAAACAAAATTGACTTATAAAGTTATGAAGGTTTATCCCGGCAAAACTTTCCTTTATTTTACTGTAAGTAGATTTTAGTTTTTTTAATCTGAAAAATATGAATTCTCCTCACAAATTAAAGTCTCAAAATTTCTTTGGAACCACTGAAACGGTCCTTAAAGAATTTTTTTCAAATTGGGGAGTTGAGCCTTACAGGGCTCAGCAGGTGTTTACGTGGGTATACCACAATAATTTCCGCGACTTTAACGAGATGAGTAATATCTCCAAATCGCTTCGTGCAAAACTATCTGAGCATTTTCATTTTTCACTTCCCAAAATCAAACATCGAACTCACTCGAAAGATGGGTCTATTAAATACTTGTTGGAGCTGGAGGATGGAGCGGTTGTAGAAAGTGTATGGATGCCTTCTGACTCCAGAAAAACTTTATGTCTTTCCACTCAAGTTGGTTGCCGTTTAAATTGCTCTTTTTGTTTAACAGCAAGTTTGGGACTAAAAAGAAATTTAACGGCAGGCGAAATTTTAGGACAGCACATTGCCATCAACCAGGAGTTGGAAGACAAAGACAAAATCACTAATGTTGTTTTTATGGGGATGGGAGAACCATTAGATAATTACCGTCCGGTTGTCGATGCATTGCGTCTCATGACCTCTCCTGAAGCCATGAAACTTTCAACCAGAAAAGTCACTGTATCCACTTCCGGGCTGGTCGAAAAAATCAAGACATTTCAAGCAGAAGATATTCATATAAATCTTGCAATATCTCTCAACGCTTCTGATAACACCACTCGTGACCGTTTAATGCCTATCAATAAAAAATACCCCATTGAAGTGTTAATAGACTGCCTTAAAAGTTATCCTCTCAAACCACAAAGACGACACACCATTGAGTATGTCTTGCTGGAAGGTATCAATGACTCAGATGAAGATGCTATAAGGCTTGTTAAATTACTAAGAGGAGTACCCTGCAAAATTAACCTGATATCATTTAATTATTTTAATTCCTCCGAGTTCAAACCTCCTTCACGAAAAAGAGTTTTAAAGTTTCAAAATTATCTTATCGAACACAATTTTTCTGCCTTCATCCGCGAAAACCGCGCTACCGACATTCTGGGAGCTTGTGGCCAATTAGCCGCTCAATCATGAGCCTTATGGGTTCTTGAATGACAAATTGATAAAGTTTCTCAATTTTTATGAATTTGTATTTTATTGTATTAATCATCTTGCTATTTAGACAGAACATATAGCTCATTTATTATCAATAGCTTATCACTTTATTTATCTTTCTTTACCAATCAAAAAAAAAATCACTGCCGCTAATTAAGAGATTGACATAACTCATTATTTTTCCATATACTGCATAGTATTGAAAATCATTTTCAAAAATAAAAGGGTTCCAAATGTTCACTTTTAAAGTGAACTGAGACAATACGGTTCCTAAGGATTCGTATTGTCTGTTATAAACCAAACTCAAAAGTAAAAAAATGGTCGATACATTTTTATCTGGAATTGAATTGATGGGCAAAGGGGGCATCATGATGTACCCCATTTTCCTGGCATCTATCATTGCTGTCACCATCATTATTGAAAGATTAATTTATTTCAAAAAAAGTAACGAAAATCCTGACGACATTTTTGCGGCGATCAAGGATTTGGTCAGTGATGACAAACAACCCAGCAAAATCGATTCGGGCAAATTCATAGACGGACCTGTATCAAGAATGTTGGCCGTTGGTGTGGATGCTCGTAATGAGCCTCTTTGGAAACTTGAAGAGAAGTTAACCGTTAATGGTCAGGAAGAAATACACGGCTTGAGAAAAAACCTCAGAGGTCTTGAGGTCATTGCTACCATTTCCCCCCTAATGGGATTACTTGGAACCGTAATGGGAATGGTTAAAGCATTCAACAAGGTTGCCCAGTACAAGGGGCAGGTAGATCCCAGCCTTTTGGCAGGAGGAATTTGGGAAGCGCTTCTTACGACTGCCGCGGGTCTTGCCGTAGCAATTCCCGTTGTCATCATGCTTAATTATTTTGAAAGAAAAGTAGAGGCCATTTCATTCCTGCTTGAGAAATACGGCCGGTACCTGATACATCATCTGCATGAAGATAAAGACGGCCCGGTTAATGGCAATGGTGCCTTGAAAGCAGGCAATCAACCCGAACTGGCCAGACAAAGAGTTTAAATTCCAGTCATGCTCAATTTAGCATCAAAACGCAAGCGCTTCGATGTAGACATGACTCCTTTGATTGATGTTGTGTTCCTGCTTTTGATTTTTTTCATGTTGACCTTTGCCATTCAAGGCCAGGGGATGGCTCTCAGCCTCCCGGAAGGAGAAGAAACCCAACAGGAAAATGCGGAAAAAGACTTGATTGTAAACATAGAGATGAATGGCAACCTCAGGCTAAATGACCAACCGATTCAGATCGATTCTCTCAGAGACACATTAACCACAGAACTACAAAACAGGTCAAACAAGCTTGTGATAATCGATTCAGCACCAAAAGTTAAATATGGACTGTTTGCGAAAATACTGGATGTTTCACGCGAAGCGGGCGCTGAAAATTTTTCAATCATAAAATAATGGTTAAACTTCCATATAAAGAAAAAAAACCGTTCAAACTCGACATGATCCCGATGATCAATGTTGTGTTCCTGTTACTGATCTTTTTTATGTTGACCGCCACAACCCCAACCAAAGACAGCAGAAAAATTGAACTGCCCGAGGCCAAGACTGCTGAAAAAAGCAATAAAGAATACTTAACGATGACCATTGACAGAAATGGTGATGTGAAACTGGATGGAATCTCCGTCACGCTTGATTCCCTTTCAGGGCTTTTAGAGAAAAAAGTTGATAAAGAAAAAAACACCGTGATCTCTATTCATGCGGACAAGGCCATAGAGTTTGATGTGTTTGGAGAGGTAATAGCAATTGCCAAACAATCTGGTGCTGAAGATTTCATGCTGGCTACCGAGAAGGCAGAAACGGATTCATAAAGATGAACGCAACCACAATTCAAAAAAAATCTTCGATGTACCCATTAGTTGGTTCACTGGGGCTGCATGTTCTGTTCACCTTGGGTGCAGGAGGCTTTTTGTTGAATCTCAACAAAAGTATTATTGAACAAAAAACTTATAAACTGGAATTCGTCAAAAGAAAGGCACCCCCACCCGTAAAAAAGGAAAAAATTCGCAAGGAGATCGTTCGGCAGGAAATTAAAGTGGCAAGTATTCAACCCAAACCAATGCCTGTTGTACAACCTAAAACGGTGATACGACAAACAATGGTACAACAAACAACTATGGCACAACCTACAATTTCCAATGTTGCGCCAAGGCAAGTTCAAACTCACAGGGCCCCAATACTTCAAACCGCTACCAGGCACAGCTCCAGCTCAAACATGAGCAAACGGGTAACCCGTAATATTCCCGTGGCAAGGTCTTTTACATCAGTCAACAATACCCCTACAGGAAAAAGCACAACAAGAATGGCCATGATCCAAGGAAATAGACATTTCAAGACTCACAACCTGCCGAAACTGATCCCGCGGTCATATACAGGCAAATCTTCTTCCAAAGCCACAACAAAAATGGCCATGGTTCAAGGTTCCAGCTCTTTTACACCTCGCAATTTGCCGAAGCCAATCGCACGATCATCAGGCCGTTCTTCGACTTCCAGAGGAACCAAAAGGGTTTCCCCTGTACAAACAGGAATGAAACTGGCGTCATTATCTTCTTTGCCAAGCCCAAGGGGAGTGCCAAACATTGTTGATAGAGGTGCTTTAAGGGGCTATATCAGCCAGATTCAACGCATTATTGAAGCAGCAAAAAAGTATCCAGAGGCTTCACGCAGAGCAGGTCGGCAAGGTAAACTGAAAGTACAATTTACCATCTTCCGCAGCGGTGAAGTGGATAACATAAAATTGCTGACACAAACGCCATACGCAAACTTGAACCGGGAAGCCATGGACGCTATCAGAAGGGCCGCGCCTTTCTCTGGATTTCCTGCCAGCCTTACGGAGCAATCAGTGCAGGTTATTTTACCTTTCAGGTTTGAATTGAATTGATATTAATTCTTGAAGAAATGACATATGGTTAGGGAGGTTTTACTTAAATGAGAATTGGAATTTTCTTAGGCAGTTTTACGCTGGCTTTATGCGTTAGTACCCTGCCCTGTTTGGCTGAAGTGAATGAGGTTGATTCAAACTTTGACGGAAAAATTGATCAGTGGCAGTATGTCAATGGCCAGGGAAAAGTTGAAAAAATTGAACATGATGGTGATTTTGACGGCAAAGTTGATCAAACCGAATACTTTACCGGAGATAAGGTTCTGGTGAAAGTTGAGTTTGACCGCAATAAAGATGGGAAAAAAGACCACATTCAATTTTATGAAAATGGTGGCAAACTATCGCGAGTAGAAAAATCAAGCAAGTTTAACAACAATTTTGACTGGAAAGAGTTTTTCAACTCCAGTGAAAAGTTAACACATATAGCCATTGATGAGAATGGCGATGGAAACGCCGATACCACTCAGTTTTATGATTCTTCCGACAAGTTGACCCGAATAGAGTCCGATACAAATCAGAATGGCAAAATAGATCGCTGGAGCCATTTTCGAGGCAATTCTATATTGGACCGCACCGCCTTCGATACGGATGGGAACGGAAAACCAGACCAGTGGCAATTTTATCATGATGACCAGACTTTGAAAAAAGCTGATTATGACACTAACAGTGATGGAAACCCTGACCGCTGGGAACACTTCAACTCTTCCGGCAAGCTGGTTAAAATCGAAATGGACCGAAATTTCGATGGAAAAATCGACCTCACCCAAAAAAAATAACTAAATTTGTCAATAAACTGTTGACATATAACCGTCTTTTTTATATTATTGGCCGGTTTTATGATAATGAGAATAATTCTCATTATCTAAATAAGCGCAAATAAATATGTATTTGTTAGAAATATATTAGAAAAAACGGAGACAACCTATCCACTTTATAGAGGAGAAGTAGGATGAAACAAAGTTTGTTTAAAATCGGGCTGGGAGCTTTGGCATTATTGATGTCAGCGACCCCGGCATTTGCCGCTGATGAGAAGGCAACAACCATCGAAATGTCTGATACGCATCAGGTATTGATGGATGAGATCGCTATCATCGGCTCAAAGTTCAATATCAAGAATATCGCCGGATCGGCCGCGTATCTGGATGTGCAGGATATTCGCCAGCATAGTGTGACAGATATCAACCGACTATTAAGGCGGGTTCCCGGCATAACTTTACGTCAGGAAGATGGATTTGGTTTGTTTCCCAATATCTCCCTACGTGGTGTGGACCCTTCCCGTAGTGCCAAAGTAACAATCATGGAAGATGGGGTGTTAACAGCCCCAGCCCCCTATTCTGCGCCCGATGCCTATTATTCACCCGCGACCGGTAGGATGTCTGGGATGGAAATTCTGAAGGGTTCCAGTCAGGTTAAATATGGGCCTCGCACAACAGGTGGTGTTATCAACTTTCAGTCCACGCCCATCCCCACTGCCGAAAAATATTATTCGAAGTCAACTTTCGGGAGTTTTGATGAACTTCGTAATCATTCATATTTTGGTAATACCGAGCAGAGCGAATCAGGTAAGTTTGGCTACCTGGTTGAATACTACACACGCAACAACACGGGTTTCAAAAAATTGGATGACACTGTCGCGTCTATTCGTGGTGAAGCAGACACCGGAATCCGAAGAATTGAACCCATGCTTAAGGTTTCTTATGAACCCAAGTCATCCATGTACCAGAGGCTAGAATTCAAATATGGTCACACAGACCTTGATGCAAACGAAACCTATCTGGGTCTATCTACGTTTGATTTTCAAGAGAATCCTAATCGCCGTTATGCGGCATCCCGGTTCGATGAAATCAATTCTGAACATCATCGCAGCTATATTCGTCATTTTCTCGAAATCGATTCGAAGACAAGTTTAGTCACCACAGTCTATGGAAACACCTTCCATCGAAACTGGCAGAAACTTGACAAAGTAAATGGTAACAGCCTGGATACAGCTTTAGCCAATCCCAGTGACCTGGCTACTCTTAAGGGAGAAAGCAACGGTACTCTGACACTCCGTAATAACAACCGGACTTACTACCTCTATGGGATACAAGGCAACTTAAAACATCAGGCCCACATTGGAGAAACAGAGCATAATATCGAAGTAGGTCTTCGTTATCACTATGACCAGATTCGTCGTTTTCAAAGGGACGAAGACTTTACGCAAGATATAAACGGAAATATTACTGCCGTCAGCATTGCAGATGGTGGTGCAGATGGAAATATTTTGCAGGAAACCGATGCCGTAGCTCTGAATATTCAAGACGCCATCAAGTGGGGAAAATTCACCTTCACTCCCGGAATCCGAACGGAGTATATCGTTGGTGCTTATGAAAATTATGCTAACGGTAGAACCGGGACAAAGGGCTATATTGCACTTGTTGGTGGCGGAAGCTTGAAATACGACATGTATAACGCCGGTGGAAAAGACATCGATCTGTTCGCAGGAATCTTTAGAGGATTCTCTCCTCCAGATCCAAAAAGTGCCTTTGAAAATGGGCTCCGCGAAGAAACCAGTATCGGTTACGAAGCAGGTGTTCGCTATGCAAATGCCCCCAAAGCATTTTCTACCGAGGCCATTTTCTTTCTGACGGACACCGAAGACTTGATCGTTAGGGCGGATATTGGAGATACCTCAAGCGGCCAAACTATCAATGGTGGTGAAGTACGGTCTTTGGGTCTTGAATTTCAGGCAAACTATGATCACGGCCTGGCCAAAGACTGGGTAATTCAAACTCCTACCTATATTTCATTCACCTACACCGATGCTTCTTTCCAAACAAATATTGGTACTACGAGTGCAGGACCAATTTTTGCTGGAGCCGCAGACGGCAACAAGGTTCCGTATATTTCAGACTATGTTGTCAGTTTGGGAGTAGGTCTGATTTATAAAAAGCTCAATGTCAATTTTGATGCCAATTACACTTCTTCTGCGTATGCAGACGGCTCAAACAATGGCACGAATGTTAATACCAGTGGTACTCCATCTGAACGATTCGGTGAAATTGATGCCCAGTATCAAATCGATGCTTCAGTGGGATATCAGATCAACAACAAGGTGCGGTTATTTTCGAATTTCAAAAATATCACCAACTCCCAATTCATCGTATCCCGGCAACCTGCGGGGCCACGACCAAACTTGCCGTTCCAGATGATGGCGGGATTGGAATTCAGCTTGTAGCTTGTAAGACACATGCACAAGTCTCCTCCAAGAGTTTGATGCATGCAAATACAGGGAACCGGGTCTTGAGCTTTTGCTCAAGACCCGTTTTTTTTATTATAAAAATATTACGGAGTGGAATCACCTTACACGCCCTTTTCCAAGTTTCTCTTGCAGGCACAGCCAGCCATAGTAAAATATAATTCAACAATGCTGACCAATCCTGAAGGCTAAAACTTTCAATATATTCATGATCGTTCGATACTCTTTAAGCTGGAAAATTTTCGTATTTTTTCTGGCTTTTCTCTTATCATCCTGTGCTTTGTTAAAAAAGGAGAGGACATTTTCCAAGAACGGTTTGAAGGTCACATTCCGTAGCCTCAACGCTTTGGACGATATTCAAAGCATCAAATTTCGCTATCCTATAGTCCTTACTGAACGACAGTTGCAGAATCACCTTCTATCCCTCTGGTATCAAAATATCGTTTCACCGGGCAAACCCAAACCGCTGTTTTCAAAAGAAGATGTAAAAATGCTGGCCCCTCTTTTCAGAACGGCTCTAAAAAAAGTAGAACCGAGGAAATACCTTCATTTCGAATTTCAATCCTCGGGAGGTTTCATTGAGGGTCAGGTTTTTGTTACGGACCAAAAAATACACTGGCGCTTTTTAAAAATTAATAATAAAGTTTATTCCGACGATCCTTTAAGAATCAGGAAACCTACCTGGAAACTGGTTCGGATGCATGGTCAAACCTATCAAATACAACAGACAGGCGGTTTTAAAAAATATTTTAAGAATAGAATCATTGCCAACATCGATCTGCCTTTTCCAAAACAAAGGTCTCAAGCTGGTTCAGCAACAAAAAAGCATTCACAATCCAGTATCGAGAATACAGAGTTGAAGAAAAAGCTGGGTATACTGCAAAAACTTTTAGACGAGGGGCTGATTGACAAGTCAGAATATGACAAAAAGAAAGAAGCTGTGTTAAACAAACATTTAAATATTCATGAATAAAAGTCTGCCAAGACTACAAGCGTCCGTAATGTTACAATGATTGAGTGTAACCTGAATGTGTCTTGATAATTCCTTCCGGCTACGGCTTGCAGCGTTAAGCAATAAACTAACCATTTTCAATATTCGATGAATAGTCCTGATTTAAACAATCCTGAGCTCTCTATTGTTATCCCTGTTTATAACGAAAGGGACAACCTGATACCTCTTGAAGACAAGCTTGAAACAGAGCTTGCCAAGCTGCATCTTGATTATGAAATTCTTTTGATTGACGATGGCAGTAATGATGGCAGTGCACATTTGATCAAGTCTATGCAAAAGCACAATCCGCGTATCAGGCTTATACAGTTTGGCCACAATCATGGGCAGTCAGCGGCGTTCGCAGCCGGTTTCAAAGCCGCAAAGGGGAAAATTTTTGTGACGCTTGATGCGGATTTGCAGAATAACCCGGCTGATATCCCTTTGCTCCTTGAAGAAATGAAAAACAATGATGTGGTGTGCGGTTGGCGACATAAGAGAAACGATCCATGGATAAAAAGGATTTCCTCAAAAATAGGAAATTCCGTACGTAATAAGTTGAGTGAAGAGGACATCGCTGATACGGGCTGCTCCTTGAAGGCTTTTCGCCGGGAGTGTTTCGACAATGTTAAACTTTATAAAGGAATGCACCGTTTTTTTCCCACATTGATGAAGATGGAAGGATTCCGGGTTACCCAGGTGAAGGTCAGCCACCACCCCCGCCTACATGGTGAATCCAAGTACAATATCCGAAACCGCCTGTTTTCTTCTTTTCAGGATTTAATGGCTATCCGTTGGATGAAAAAGCGTCAGATTAATTATGATATTATCAAGGAGGATTGAATGACACCCAACCATTGGTTGATCGTAGGATTTGTTGGTCAGGCCCTTTTCGGAGCCCGGTTTATCATCCAATGGATCGTTTCTGAAAGAAAGGGAGAAAGCACCATTCCCATGGCCTTCTGGTATTGCAGCATAAGCGGGGCAATGGTTCTTTTAACTTATGCTATCTATAAACAGGATCCAGTTTTTATAGTGGGCCAAAGCCTTGGAAGCATTGTCTATATCCGAAACCTGATACTCATTGACCGCAAACGAAAATCCATGGCATCAGTGGGAGCCGATAATGAGTAGCTGGAAAATCAGAATAACAGGCCTTTTTCTTATGGTTCTAGGGGCTTTCCTTTTTGTCTGGTCAGTAAAGTACATTCAGTCAGAATGGCCGCAGATTTTCGTAGGTTTGCTCTCTGTCTTCAGCACCTCCATGGGATTTGCCCTTCTCATAATGCCAATGGACATGCAGGAAGATGACTCCACCCTTGAATAGATCTACTTTTTGCACAAAATCCATCGTATTTTCATGTTATAAAAGTATGAAAAGTCTTTAGTTAGCAATAGTTTTGAAAGTTCTTGACTTTACCCAACCCGTATGATATTTCTCTACATTCTTTAAGTCATTTCAACCTAAAAACAGGTTAAAAGCTTAAGGAATAGAGGTTTTCCATTATTAGGAAAACGGGTACTTACCGCCGTCTTCAGGCCTTTCATTCAAACGATGATGAAACAATCTCAAAGCTCTGGCATCTTTTTCAAATCTCTTATCTGCCTCATTTTTATTTATATGCTGGGGCATTTAACCCCTTTTCTTCCTTCTTCATCAATTTCCCCATTTACAAATCTGAGTTTCCAGTCTTTGGCATATGCCGATGAAGATGACGAAGAAGAGGATGAAGAAGAGGATGAAGAAGGGGAAGGTGGCGATGAAGGTGGTGAAGAAAGTGCAGAAGGAGAGGAGGAAGGTGGTGGCGAAGAGGAAGAAGACCTTTCCTATCTAACGGATATCGGTCCTGCCGCTGATCACGAGTTTGAAGAATTCTCTTTTCTCGGAATGAGCAACCGCAAGTTTACCTGGGCCGCAGCTCAGTTACATATATTATTTGCTTCTTTCATTCTGGGTTGCCCCATGTTCGTGGTCATCATGGAAGTTATGGGTGCCCGGAGGACACAAGGGGTTCGAAAAGCAATCATTCTATCAAATGTATTCTTAGGGGTTCTTATAGGTGTCGTTATAGGAATCACCGGCGAAATCATAGTAGGAATCCATCACGGTGTGTTGTATGGACTCTGGGCCTGTTCTTTAGGAGCGCTCATAGTCAGTTTCCTGAATTATTTTCATCGTTTGATGAATATCCGGGCCTCTGCATTCGTTGGGGCAGTGTTTGGAGCTATTCTGTCCATGTCACTGACGCCGGTTGAGCACTATGAAGTCTCCGGTATTATTCTCGCTGTCATAAATGGAGCAGTTGGCGGAGTAATCTCCAATGGCATCATGTTCGCCAAGTCTGATTACAAGTTTGAGCGTCTGGCCCATGAAATCACCAAAGTAATCGGCATTTGTTATAGTTTCACAGCACTTTCAGGTGGGCTCTTCCTCTTTGTTATGCTGGTTGCCTATCAGGACTTCATCACTTATCTCATATCATCGTTTCCAGTACTTTTTATGGTGGCCTACCCCACCCTGTTCATTCTGGAAACAGTGGTCATGTATATTTATGTTTATTCATGGGACCCATTGAACAAATCCAACAAAAAGGGAAGGCATATTGTTACAGGTGTCATCCTGAACATACTAGGGCTCTCACTTCTCGTTGCCCTGGATGGGCCGGCAACATTCATGCAAACCCCGCCGAAACCTCTTGACCAGCTCTTGAATATAAGTGAGTGGGATAGAATCGCCAACATGGCCTGGATGCCTCTGAACTATCACCGATTGGTTGGAAATGGAACGTTTGGCGGCTATATGGTTTGTATCATTGGTGCCTACATGTACCTGTGGTCAGACAAAAAAGAAGAGCGTGAATATTATGACTGGGTTGGTTACATAGGAAACCTGATCGGTGTTGCGATCATGATTCCTCTCCCGGCAATGGGCTATATTTTTGTCCGGGAAATTTACCAGTATGACGCAACAATCGGCATGTACATCATGTCAGATCGAGAATCCATGTTCATGCTGGTGCAGGGACTCCTGGTTGGTACGATGTTCAGTGCCAGTAATATCTATATGTGGGTAAGTATGAAGCGTATTGAAAATGCCGAAAGGTTTTTCCCAGCCATGAAATTCGGATTTATATTGATCGTTATTTCTGCAACCATTTGGTTCACTCCCAGAAGATTTTTCGCAACCATGTTGCCCGAGCCGGGAATGAACCCTGATATGGTTTTGCCGGATAATCTGGCTTTTCTGGCATTGATGATTTCAAAAAATACAGCTGCGTTCTGTCTGGTAACGGTAACGTTTATCAATTACATTTTTTACACCATCGCCACAAAAACCGGAAAAGTACATTATGGAAAAGTTAATCCATTAGGACCCTATGTTCTCATTTTCCTCGGTTTTGCTGACATCTGGCTGATGAGCTGGATGGGCACCATTCGCGAACTTTCACGGATGAACTGGCATGTATATAAGGTATTCAAAGATGTAACACCGGAGAAATTCGCGCCGACCCTGGCTGAGTCAGGATTCCACGTTACAACAATTGTCTGGACATTTTTCATCCTGATGACAGCCATAATCTGGATAGGAATCAAGTATCCTAAAACCAAAAAGAAAGAAGTCGCGCCTACGCAAGCGTCACCGCAAATGGCCGAATAAGAATTTTCAGGAGCAAGTAGGTAATGAATATTGACTTGATCATTATTGGAATTATTGCCGCTGCAAGTGGCCTGTACGCACTTTACAGCACTTTTGGAATTATGGGTGCTGGTGCAGGGTTGGCAGTTATGATTACCTATGCCCTGCTTCTCAAGGTCAAAACACGCAAAGTAGAAGAAAAGTCTTTTATCAAAAACATTCGATTCAAGGTTCCTGTTATCATCATCATATCTGGAATCGTTTGGGTTGTTGCCGGAAAATTTAATTTTCCTGTATGGTGGCAAATCGAGTTTGTTTCTTTTGCATGCGTAGGGTTTCTTTTCTTCACACTACTGGATTGGAAAACACTTTCTCTTGAAAAGTCTAATTTTGACTGGGTCAAGCGGCTTCTAGCTACCTACGCACTGGCCTCGGGAATATTCATTGGAGTGACCGCTCAGCTTCCTCAGTTTGATCCTGAGTTTGAATTGGCTAAATTGAATAAACCTCCTGTTAAACTTAGTGGGCTGGCAGGGCCAGAGGTTATTGCGGCAGGAAGAGAAGTTTTTGAAAATAACAAATGTTTTAACTGTCATAAAGTATTTTGGGAAGGAAACTCAGACCGTGGTCCAAATCTCGGAACCAAGCAGATTGGTCTTTATTCTGAAGATTATATTAAGGAGCAAATTCTCGATCCTCGTAAAAAACAGTCTCCGGGTTTTGAAGATCCCAAATCTGTCAAAGCGATGCCCACCTATTATGGTGATGACCTGGATGAAGATTCCCTTGGAGCACTGGTTGCTTACTTAAAAACCCTTCGGGATCCCACCCACATGCCTGTTGAAGGCAAGTTTGGCAATCAATGGACATGGTGGGACGACAAAGATGTTATTGCTGAAGGCCAGCAGGTTTTTGAAGGTGTGCATCCTGCAACAGAAGGACTTAGCTGTGCTGTCTGCCACGGCAAAGATGGTATTCCCATGATGACTGGAGCACTTGACTTCAGGGATGCTAATAACAAGGACACTACAAAAATTGAAGGTGACCATACTGATAAACTTTTAAAAGACTGGCCTGATGCCCTTTGGTATCGCAGAGTCACACGTGGTGTCCCAAATACACCTATGGCACCTTGGGGTATGATATTTAACCATCTTTACCTCTGGAAGGCTGAGGCCTATGCCCGGACTTTTCATGATCCTCTCGATAAGCGTACAGCCAAAAGGCCTGTACCGCCTATTCCAACTAAAGAAGAAATTGAGAGTTGGAAAACAAACGAGCTTTTCCTTGATCCATTACTATAAAATAGAATTTACTAAAGCCGGTTCCGTTTAACGGAGCCGGCTTTATTTTTGCCTGTTCGACAAAGCAAGTATAGTTTTGCTAGAATATTACTTCCTTTCGTTTGACCTCTCTGGAGATTGCAATGAGTAAAATTGACGATTTCGTAAAAGATAACCTGCTTGACGGTGGCACCATCCTAAATCTTCGCGATAAATATATAGGCATTCGTGGCTGCATGGAGCTTGCTACAAAAGAACAACTAAAAACTGTTAAACAACTGGTTCTTCCAGGAAATCAGATTGCAGATGAAGGACTGGAAGCACTTTGCGACTCGCCTTATCTGACAAACCTGGAAATGCTCAACGTAAATCATAATGAAATTGGAGATGATGGAGCTGTAGCCTTGGCAAATACACAGAATCTACCAAATCTTAAAGAAATCACAATGTTTGGCAATGTAGTAGGAGATATAGGTGCTCAGGCATTCGCTAATTCGCCTAATAGCAAAAAATACGTCAAACTGGATCTCTATAAAAACCAGTATTCAGAGATCGGCTATAAAGCTCTAACAGAATCAGAGAACCTGAAAAACTGTGAAGAACTGGAAGTCTATCGCGAATAATTAGCTAACGGTTCCACTCTTTTCATTCCATTCAACAGTGTCGAAGGTTTTGACTTGCAAAGCATGAATGAGCTTGGGGGTTCCGGTCATTTCCTGGGCCAATGCCGTGTGAACCAGCCTGATCCGGTCCATTACATTAAGATTTTCGAATTTAGGTGATACAACAATGATTGAATAATGACCACCGCCCCCGGCAGCTTTGTGACCCCGGTGAAGATGACTTTCATCCAGAATTTCGACATGTTCTGCGGCAATTTTTTCCTTAAGGTTATTATCGATGATTTGTATAGTATCCATATGAAATTAAAGTTTTTTTTATAATTTATAAATTTTTATTTAGGGGGTTTGGAGCGTAGACCAATATCCGGAAAGTCTTTGAACTGATTAAGGTTATCCTGAAACTTCTGAAAGGCTTCATGTTCTTGTTCGCCCATAAGCTTTGCCCGGCATCGAGCGCATACAGGTGTTTTGTCAGGATTGAAATTTCCAACCCTGTTTTTGACTCCGCATTGCGGACAAGGTATGATGGCTAGATTTGAATTAGTCATAACACATCTTAACAAACAGACACCCTAAACCAAAAGGGTTCTTAATTTATTTTTAAAATGTTTTTTTTCCAGCAAATTGGTCCAAACCAAAAAATCCCTTTTACAACCAAATTAGCCCTGATTTTCTGGATAATTTTGAGTTTGGCGCTTTTATCTTTTTTTGCCTTTGGAGTTTTTATTATTGCCTTGATGGTAGGCCTGGTTTTATTCGCAACCAACTTATTTCAGAAGAAAAGCAAGACCAGCGAAATTCCTCACCCGACAGTCGATTTTCAAACACGACCCTATTCTTCGCCTCGAAATGGCAAAGACGATGACATAATAGATATCTGATCCATCAGGACGATCATAGCGGCCTATTTTCTGAGTTTTTTATAGATATGTGTTGCCTCACCGTAAAAAATTTCAGCGGTTTCCATGATAGTCTCAGAAAGTGTTGGATGGGGGCGAATTGAACTTGCCAGATCTTTAGCTTTTAAACCATTATCAACTGCCAATACTCCTTCCCCAATTAATTCGCCAGCCCCCACTCCTGTTATCCCCATTCCAAGAACCTGTTCAGTATCAGGATCAAGAATCAGTTTTGTCATACCTTCCGGCCTGCCAAGAGTCTGCGCCCTTCCCGATGCCATCCAGGGGAATTTGGCAATTTGAACCTTAATGTTATTGATTTGTGCATCTGTTTCGGTCAATCCACACCAGGCTATCTCAGGATCTGTAAACACAACCGCAGGAACGCATTGTGATTTACTGGGAAATTGCTCGTTGGCTAAAACTCTGACAACTTCCTTCCCTTCTGCAGATGCTTTGTGCGCCAACATTGATCCACCTATCACATCACCGATAGCAAAAATGGAAGGTTCATCTGTTTGAAATCGTTCATCCACTTGAATAAAGCCGAGATTATTTATCTTGACTCCTGTCGTTTCCAAGCCTAAATCTGTTGAGTTGGGATTTCTGCCTACAGCAACTAAAACCCGGTCAAATTGTTCAGCACCTTTGCCATCGCTAAATTGTATAGAAACCTTATCACCTTCCAAATCGCAGGCTGTGACTTCAGTATTTAACAATATATTTTGAAACTGTGATTTCAATCTGGCCTGTAACGGACGGACCAAATCGCGATCCACTCCGGTTAACAAATCCCCAGTCATTTCAACCACTGTCACCTGACTGCCCAGAGTAGAATACACTGTTCCCAATTCAAGCCCAATATACCCTCCTCCAACCACCAACATACGCCCTGGGACTTCCTGCAGTTCAAGAGCTGAAGTAGAAGTAAGAGTTTTATTTTCAATTTTTGAAAACAATGAGGGGAAAGCAGGCCGTGACCCTGTTGCTAAAATACAGTTGTCGAAGCTAATAGACTCATTATCGTTAACAAGAAGGTTCCTTCCATTTATAAATCTTGCCTTGCCATTAACAAATTTGATTCCACGCTGCTTACAAAGAGAACTCAAACCATTAGCCATTTTATTAATAACCTCACCATTCCATTCGCGAATCCGTTTCAAATCAATTTCCGGTTGCTGGAATTTCAAGCCACATACTTCTGCATGTCGGGTTTCCTCAATGAGCCGTGAAAGGTGAAGCAGAGATTTGGAAGGAATACATCCTCTATGAAGGCACACACCACCTGCCTTTAAATTCTCATCAACTAAGGTAACGTTCATACCCCGATCGGCAGCTAAAAAAGCAGCTGTGTATCCACCGGGACCCGCACCAAGAACAACAACATTTTTACTCATATGAGCTGATTTTCTATCTATGGCGTTTGCGGCTGAGCTGTTCCCAAACCCTGGGCTCCGCTTTTGAACCAACTTTGCTAAACATATAATGGAAAAGTCTTTTCGCATCAGACCTGTCAACATGATTACCAACAAGCCTTCTGATCACAGACTCCTCGATCTCAATAAAAGGTTGTAATTGCCTGCCCACTTTTTTCACAATTTGAAGATTACTTAGGTCTGAAGCCGGCTTTCCTGAAGAAGCACAATCATCACCTTTTTGTCGCTCAATTTTAGTATCAGATCTATCGGTAAAAAGGGGCTTTTTATCTAAGTTTTTATAAGAAATAAAATACGCCAGTGCGAATCCGGACTCAGTTTTACTCAGAATTTCAAGGTCAGACTGCACAGTTGAAGTCAAATTTTTTGAGTCAATAAAGTCCTTACCCCACTGCCAAATATCCCCATCTATGGGAAATAAAATTTCAAGATCGGCAAGATGTTTTAAAAAAGATTGAGCAACTTCCTCTCCCAAATCATCAGAGACAATATATTGCATGAAAAAACAAACCCACTCTTGCAACTCCATTTTGCTCGAATAATTTTTTTCCATCAAACATCCTTTTGGATCTTGTAATTAAGGGGATTAATTGTTCTGACAAGATCAGTGAGGCAAGCTTTTAACCAAACGTTTTTGAAACATATCTTTCCATTCATCAGACAATGCCTTGATAGAAATCAACTCCTGCATATGTTCAATATTTTTTCCTCCCTTACGCAGTAGAGCATTGGCTTTTTCAACTGAAAACTGGCCTTTATGAATTCTTTTTAAAAGTGTTCCGGGTTCAACCACTCCAGGTTTAAGAACCCTCATGTAAAATCCACTAAACCCTGTAGATTGAAGATTGCATGCCATACTTTGATCATTAAAAACTTTATTCAGTTTATGACAAGGCTGACGAGGTTGTGTGACTTCAACTTGAACCATTCCTATCTCAAAAATATCACCAATATTGACTTGATTTTCCAGCATACCTTCCAGACTCAGGTTTTCACCAAAAGAACCGGGCAAAATATCTCGATTAAATCTTTCACTCCAATATGGAAAGTGATCTACCGAATATACACATACAGCTTTATCCTTTCCACCATGGATACGCCTATCGCCCACCCCATCACCCTCAAAACCTATATAATCCAAGAAAAGGGGTTTGGAAACTGGCTTCTTAAATATACCCGACAAGGTTTTTTTAGAACCTTCACTTAAAGAAACAAGTGTAGCTTCCGCAATATTAATAGAAATTATCTTCAAAGTTTCACATCCCGAAATCTGAATATTGAGAAATCTAAAGCAGGTAGGTTAATACTGACCTGTTGCGTTAATTTGGGTTTTTATAGTATTGATAGCAATCTCTACCATTCTTCTTCGCCGCATAAAGAGCTTCATCAGCACATTTTATCAAGCTTTTCGAGTCCTTTCCATCTTTAGGATACAACCCTATACCTATGCTTAGTGTTATATTGAGCTTATGTTGATCAATACAAACAGGAGGTCGAACCACATCCAGTAATTTTTGAGCCAAAAGGCCAGCGTCATCACGATTAGAGATTTCAGGTAAGAGCAGTATGAACTCATCCCCACCTAATCTCGCCACAGTATCTTGCTGGCGTATGCAACCCTTCAAACGAGATCCCACTTCCTGCAATAATTTGTCTCCAACATCATGTCCCAAGGTGTCGTTTATTTGTTTAAAATGGTCAAAATCGATATATAACAAACCAACCAGGCTATTATTTCGTTGAGCCTGAATTAATGACATTTCCAACCTGTCATGTAACAGTATTCTATTGGGAAGACCTGTAAGAGCATCGTGATAAGCCATATCTCTCATGGCATTTTCAGTTCTCTTTCTTTCCATCTCAGCTCCGGCCCGGGCAGCAAATATTTTTAAGATAGAAAGGGTCCGCTTTTTATCGAGCATGGGCCTATCATCCATAACCGCCAAATAACCTATTATTTTAAATTGAGCATCAAAGCAAGGAACACCAGCGTAACTAACAACTTTAGAATCTAACTGTCTATGAAACGTGGGATAAGCATCTGCAATATTTCTTGGATGAAATGCCAACATTCCAGCCAAAACCTCCTCCCCTGGAGTATCTATCGCGTTAAAAATCTGTTTCTCAATAAAACTATCACTATCCCATCCCGCTAAAGTAGAGCACTCGAGCTCCTTGATATCAATGGATTCATTAACATAAGCATATTTTACCGGTAAAGCTTTTGCTAAATGCAGCACCAAGGATCGAAAAAACTCATCACCTACCCTTGAAGAAGTGCCTTCAACAATATCCCTAAAGGCATCCTCCTCAATCTGACGTTTAATTTCACCACCGATACTGGCAACAACGGCTTCTAAAATAGATTTTTCATACTCCAGCCAGATTCGGTCAACATTCCTTGAGCCTAAAGCGACAAAACCCCAATAATTAGTATTAATATCCAAAGGAATTAAAAACAATGATCTTATGTTTAATTTTTTAAAGATTTCTCCAGGAAAGTTTGACCCCTGTTTTTCACAAATCTTAACAGACTGCTTCTTAACCAAAGGCGGATATACTTCCTCAATGCCCAGTTCTGCATAGCTCAAGTTTTCAATCCTTAACCCCGTTCCCTTGAACTCGTCTTTATCAGCCCAAGTAAACTCAAGGCTGCATTTTGGAGTTTTATACGAATCTTGGTAATGTTTAAAAATAAATGCCATATCGACATTTGCGGCTTTTCCCAATTCTTCAAGAGCCTGATTGACAGCTGAGTCAAAGTCTGTAACCGTCAATAACTTATGAGTAGCTCTTGAGACACCCAGTAATAACTCACCTTGAGCTTTAAGTGATTTTTCGGCTTTAGCTCTTTGCGTTTTTTCATTTTGAACTTTTATCGCAGATCTTATAGAACTCGATAACACTTCAACAGAGAGGCTTAATTTTGTAATATAGTCTGTTGCACCAGCCTTCATCACTTCTACAGCCTTCTGTTGATCACCATGTGAAGTCAATATTATTACTGGGGTAGAAAGATTAAGTTCCTTTAAATGATTCAGTATGGAAATACCATTTGTTTTTCCTAATTTTAAGTCAAGTAGAATGATATCGTATTCACCATTATTGATAAGAACAATGGCATCATCATCCTTTGTCGCATAATCCATTTTCAATGAAGCCTCTGGAAAACCTTCTTTCAACATTTCTTTAACCAAATAAATGTCGTCCTCATCATCATCTATAACGAGCACTTTTAAAGAATTATCATCCATAGTCAAATGACGAAAAATGTATTGCAGTTATAAATAAAACAAATGTATAGCGACTTTTTTGACACGATACCCCAAATGGCCAACAATATCAATTCGTGGCTTATGGGAGCCAAATATATAAAAAATATGGACTTAAAGTATTTTTGTTCAACCCGAGATTTAAGTTAATCAAATTAAAGGAAGGGGTTTGTGGAGAAATAGAATAAAGGTTAGGCTTATAATCACCTTCACGTTGATAGGTGACAATCTTCAAGTGTGGATTTGCTATTTTAACCTTAATTTTGTCTACAGTATCCGAGATGTATCCTATCCCATCAATCAAATTAAGGTTCATAGCCTGCTTCGCATCAAAAACACGTCCATCAGCCAGAGTTTTTACTTCTCCCAAATTAAGTTCTGGCCTGTTATCGGAAATTTTACTCACAAAACGGTTATGAAAGTTATCAATTGTATCTTGAAATAGTTGACGTTCTTCGTTGGTGAAGGGGCGAAACGGTGACATAAAATCTTTTTTTTCACCAGACTTTACAACTTCCCATTCCACACCAATTTTTCCCATCAAGCTTTCCATATTAACTTTTAATGCAATGACACCTATACTACCCACCAAAGATGTAGGATGTGCAACGATTTCATCCCCGGCAAGAGCTATATAGTAGCCTCCAGAGGCAGCGATATCCATAACATGAACATAAACGGGAATGTTATTCTTTTTCTTATACTCCACCAACTCATGAAATATGATGTCACTGGCAGTCACCGTACCCCCCGGACTATTCACTTTAATCAGGAGTGCCTTGATGTCAGTATCTTTTTCTGCTTTCGCAATAATTTCTCTGACTTCCTCCACCATGCCTAATTCAGTCGTAGCTCCTGTAAAAGAACGATCTTTTTGATTACTGATCACACCCTGCAAATCAACCATGAGCAATTTTTCTTCACCATCTCCCTCTAATACAGTCTCTTCCAACGGACCCATGGTTGGGCCAAGTTGAATAGAAGCACAAGCGCCAAAAAACAATATAGTGCACAACAACACAAATTTAGTGCTAAAAACTTTGTTCAACATAGTCAGCTATAGAAAAGTTTTTCGTCAGGCTAAAACACCCCAGAAAGGATCAAGCTTGGCTTTAAACAGTTCAGGTTCAGTCTCTGCATTAAAGATTTTATCGAGGTTATTACGAATCTTTAAAATAACCTCTTCATTACGTTTTTCTTTTTCCAGAATTGCTTGCTTGGTTAAATCATGTAAAGAAAGAATAATTTCCTTAAGGTTTAAGTTTAATTTTGCAACCCGCATTTTAATCTCTTTACGTTGATCTGCAGATCGGCCAGACCAGACAGTTGCCTCAACAGATTTCACTTCCTTAACATAAAGTTTTATAATCTCATTAGCAGATGTTGAAAAATTATCGTCATGCCCGCAATCCTTTAACTTTTTGCAGAGAATTAGCAAGTTTTGCAAGGGATCAATAACCTGCAGATCAATCAGTACCGATTCATCAATCCCATATAATTGACTCAATTCTGAAGGTTGAATCTTTTCAGATCCCTGAATATCATTCTGAAGTGTCTGCTGCAATTTTGTAACCTCAGCATCCACCTTGTTTTTGGCAGAAGCAAGGTTTTGTGAAATCTTATCGTCAAAATCTTCAACAGTTCTTCTTTGTAAATGAACACTCCGGTATTTTGTTTTTAAATCCTCAAGAATACAGGCAATCTCCGTATTCCAGCCTGATCTCAGTTTATTTGCTCTTTCATCATCCAGGGGCACAAGATATTTCAGCCTCACTTTTTTTTCAATGGTAACAAGTGCCTTTATAAGTGAACGAATCAATCGCTCGTAAGAAACCATTTGGGCATCCAAATGTTCTTGAGAGTGCTTCTTATTAGATTTGGTAAACTTGATATTATTTTTTTTCAAACGGACAGCATTTTCAGCCAGGAGAGCAGTGCATTTATCTCTCTCCATAATATCCAGAGTCTTATCCAGATCTTCCATAAATTAGATTTCAATAAGTGTTGTTAAATAGCCGTTAATCTGCACTTTTAGCACAGCGACATCCTATTCCATAATAATCCTTGGCGTCACTATCTCCATAGCGGCTGGAGGATCTAAGATAAACGGGAAGACTGTTCCAAGCACCACCGCGAATAACGTGGTATTTACCTTTTTTGGGCCCTTTGGGGTTTTTGTAGGGGCTTTTACTATAATATTTTTTATCATACCAATCATACACCCATTCGGCAACATTGCCCCCAAGATCATATACCCCTTCAGGACTAGCTCCCTGTTCAAAGCTACCTATCCGGGAAAGAACTTTACCCTTTTGTATAAAACAACAATTCCCGAAGTTTGAACGTTTATCATCAGGAGGTTCATTACCCCAGGGATATTTCCTTCCTTCAATACCTTTTGCAGAACGTTCCCATTCTGCCTCAGTAGGCATACGCTTACCTTTCCACTCACAATATTTTTTGCAACGCTTCCACTGCAATCCAAAAACAGGTTTGTTAACCATATCAGGTCTCGCCTTACGGTCAATCCATCCAGTTATAGTTGGGTATTGTTTTGCGTTGGCAGACAGATATTCCTCAAAATCTTTAAATGTCACCTCATATTTATCCATATAAAATGCATCCAGATAAACCTTATGACTGGGGTGTTCGTTTGATTTTCCTTCTCCATCAGGACTACCCATCTCAAATTCTCCTGCAGGGATACGAACCATATCAGGATAGGGATTTGCATCAGCCTTGGAAAGAATAGCTAACCAAATAAAAATAATATGTAATACCATCTTCATAAATTACTCTTACAATTTATTGAGCCTTGATGCCTAAACGTTTATTATAATTGTTGAATTGTTCTGCCCACCCATTATTTGACCGATATTGATTCATGCGCATATTAAAACATATTGATCAGTTACTGGAAAAAATTGAAGCCTGTCTTATTGTCTTAATACTAAGCCTCACGATTCTACTCTCATTCGGCCAAATGTTATCGCGAAACCTGTTTGACATGGGGATTGTATGGGGAGATACCCTTCTCCGTCAATGGGTACTCTGGCTTGGGTTTTTAGGGGCTTCGATAGCTGTCAGACATGACAAACATATATCTATTAAAATATTATCAAATCTCCCAAACCTTTTCTTAGAGCGTACCCTTAAAGTTTTTACACGGTTCACAGCTGGCATCATTAGCGGTTTCCTTACCTGGTCTGCATGGTCATTCATGCTATTTGAGAAAGAAGCAGAGTCCACCCTTTTTCTTAATGTTCCCGTCTGGGTATTTCAGGCTATCCTTCCCTATAGTTTTCTGGTTATAACTTTACGTTTTATAATAAGCGGTTTTGAAAACATATTTGTTGAAAACGATTCCAAGCCAATCATCAAATGATCGTTATCGGAATCATAATACTGGCAATTTTAGGAGTCCCCCTGTTTGCCATAATTGGACTTTCTGCACTGGTTTCATTTTATAATGCCGAGATTGATTCGGCTGCAATATTTGTTGAGTTATACAGAGTAGCTAGCAATCCAACTCTCGTAGCAATCCCCCTATTCACATTTTCCGGTTTTATCCTCGCTCACGGAAAAACACCTGAGCGACTTGCCAGAATCTCGCAAACCATTTTGAGCGGCACACCGGGTGGTATTCCTATAGCGATTCTAATGGCCTGCGCTTTTTTCACAGCCCTTACAGGGGCTTCCGGAGTAACAATTATAGCTTTGGGGGGACTGTTATATCCTCTTTTATTACGTGAAAAGTATGGTGAAAACTTTTCTCTGGGAATGATCACTTCTTCAGGTAGTCTTGGCCTATTATTTCCTCCTTCCCTGCCTCTTATTTTATATGGTCTGATAGCCCAGGTTAGTATCGACAAACTATTTATTGCGGGAATCGTACCTGGCTTGATTATGATCCTGATCGTATCAGTCTTCGCCATCACACGCAGCACTCAATCCATTAAAGCCTTTAACTGGGCAGAAGCCAAATCTGCCCTGATGGATGCCAGTTGGGAGTTACCTCTCCCATTCATTATATTGCTGGGGATCTATGGCGGACTTTTAACCGTAACTGAGGCGGCATCCGTAACAGTTGTCTATGTGATTCTAATAAAAACTTTTATCTATAGAGACCTTGACATATTCCGTGATTTACCGCATTTGATGAAAGAAAGTATGATGCTGGTTGGAACTATTCTCATCATTCTGGGTACTGCAATGGGCTTCACTAGCTATCTGGTAGATGAGCAAGTACCGATGACCATACTCTCAACTATGAAACAATTCATTCACGACCCTCTAACATTTTTAATGGTCTTGAATGTTTTTCTACTCATCGTTGGTTGTATGATGGACATCTTTTCGGCAATCATTGTGGTTGTTCCTTTGATCATTCCAATCGCGAAGAGTTTTGATATAAACATGATACATCTTGGAATAATTTTTCTGACTAATCTTGAGATCGGTTATTCTACACCTCCTGTGGGAATCAATCTTTTTATTGCTGCCACACGCTTTGAAAAACCTGTACTAAAACTCTATCAATCTGTTTTGCCATTCCTGGGATTAAGGTTGATAGGGCTTATTTTAATAACCTATGCACCTGCAATCAGTCTCTTTTTGGTTGATTGGGTCACTCTTAAATAGCATTATTTGTAATATGAATAAAAATAATAACCATAATCTGAATTTATTACTATGAATAAAAAATACAACCATAACTTGAAAATAGAACCTGTCCTTTATACGGTCTTTAATAACCCCATTGGATTAACCGGCCTCGCAGCAACAGAAAAAGGGCTGATTCTACTGGCAAATAAAGTCCGCAACGAAAAAGTATTCTCATCTCATTTAAGAAACACTCTGGGCTTTCAAGTAATAAAGAAGCCTGAGTACTTCACTGATCTGGTAAAGCAGTTTAAAAAATACTTCAAAGGTGAACTGAAGTCCTTCAAATTTCCTCTGGATTTAAGGTTAGGAACACCTTTCCAGCAAATTGTGTGGAAACAACTACTCACCATCCCGTACGGAACGACCCGCAGCTATAAGTGGCTCGCCCATTCAATTAAGAACCCCAAATCAGCCCGGGCAGTCGGAAACGCAAATGGAAAAAATCCACTTTCCATCATAGTCCCGTGCCACAGGATAGTGAGAGAAAATGGAGAATTGGGTGGATATACAGGTGGAGTTCAGACCAAACGCTACTTATTAAAAATGGAAAAGGCGATCTAATGGCTCTCTATAAAACAAGAGCTATAGTCATCAAAAGCATGAACTTGTCGGAGTCAGACAGATTAGTCACTTTCATGACAGAAAACCACGGGAAGGTTAAGTGCGTTGCCAAAGGAGCCAGAAAGGTCAAGAACCGCTTTTGGGGTGCATTGGAGCCCATGTCTCTGATAAACCTGATTTACTTTGGCAAGGAACATCAGACCCTCTTCCGCCTGAATCAATCTGATATCATAGAGTCTTTCCAAACAATCCGCGAAGATTTCGACAAGCTTTATACAGGTATCTATTTTCTCGACCTGATTGACTCTATGGTGCTGGAAGGCCACTGGGATCCAAAAACGTTTTCCCTGCTTTACCAGGCATTAGCTGCACTCGATCAACAGACCGAACTGGAGCCTTTGCTCCGGCTTTTTGAAGTCAGGCTACTTTCATTATCAGGGTATAAACCTCAATTGGAGCATTGTGTCATTTGCAGAAAAAAGCATGAAAACGGTATGCTCCCTTTTAGTTACGCGCATAACGGAATTGTTTGCAGTTTATGCTCCAGAAAAGCAAAGATTGATATACAATTCAGCATAGGTACAAAAAATTACTTAAAAAAGCTGTTAAATGTAGAAATCAAAACCTGTGAAAGGTTAAAATTCCCAAAATCCCAAACGGAGGAAATCGAGAAGGTGACCCATCGGCTTATCCTTTCTTATTTAGGACGTGAATTAAAGTCTTATCCCTTCATTAAACAAATGGAAAAAGTGTAGGAAATACAATATGGAAAAAAAACCGATTCAAACTCCAAACGCACCATCGGCAATAGGTCCCTATTCTCAGGCTATTCGCATAGGTGAGTTTATATATACCTCCGGTCAGATTGCACTTGACCCAGAATCTATGGAAATGAAAAATGGTGAAATTGAGGAAGAAACCGAATTGGTGTTAAAAAATATTGAGGCGATATTAAAAGCCGACAATATGAACCTTGGTCATGTTATCAAAACCACCGTTTATCTGACAGACCTGGGTGAATTTTCCAGAATGAACCAGATTTACGAGAGGTTCTTTGCAGAGACTAAACCGGCCCGAGCCTGTGTACAGGTCGCAGCACTGCCTAAAGGAGCGAAAGTTGAAATCGATGCCATTGCCCATTCTTGAAATAATAAAGCTCATACTGGCAAACCATTGTGGCTAAAACATCAGACGGAACAAGAAATTTTTATAGATTTATGATGTTGATTGGGATCGGTGTAATTGGCAGCCTTGGCTATTCCTTTATCAGTGCGGCGCCAGATTTTAGAAAATCAGACTACCATAAAGCCACACTTCCGGCAGAACAATGCATGCAATGCCATATACAGGGGGTGGAGAAAGTCCCTATCATGCCTCACAGACCTATGGGAAATTGTGTCATGTGCCACACACCTACAGACCGCCCTTATTGATTAAATACTGAGGATCAATTTGAATAAAGGTACACGGCTATATAGAGAATAGAACTCTCTCTGAACATCTGAAAGCTCAACTTTAAGATGCGATCCTGGTTTCAAACCAAATGCCTTGAGTTCGATGACAGGCAATCCATTTGCAAATACATTCGAGGCGAGGACATCATGATAGGTCAATTGATCATTTTCCAATCGAACAGCTATTCTGGAGTCGGAAAAATCGAAATCCTGGAAATATTTGGCCTCTATTGCTTTATTGATTCTGCTGAATCTTGACTGATTAAGCAGCATATTCACATCCACAGCCCCCATTTCAGTTGAACGAACTGCTGTAACAGCGATCATACTGTTGGTTTTTTCAGGCCAGTCCCTTGCCGAACTAAAGATCGGAATCTGAAATGCTGCCACAAAATAAGACTCCATCCCGATCTGTTCACAGGGACGAATGCTAAGGTCCTGAAAATGGTTTTCCAGAATTGAGGCAATATACCGGCTCTCATTCTTACATTGAGCCACAGAGCCAACTTCGAGCTTTATAGTGCCGAAAGCTGTCACACCTTTTTCGTGGCTTAAGGCAACACGGTTGATATCACCAATAGTTATCTTTGAAGACAAGTCAAGCTTGCAGGCACTTAAGGAGAACGCCAGGAAAAGAATAAAAATTAAGTATCTGGTTATTCTCATTTCAGAAAAATACTCAGATTAAACGGGAACTATCCCGTTTATACAAGGCGGGATAATTACAAATGAGTCAATTCCGGTTTTCCTATTGGATAAACATTAAAGCCTATCTCGTATAGAGCTTGATGATCCAGATGGTTTCTTCCATCAAAAATAAAAGCAGGCTTTTCCATCTTATCAAAAATTTTCTGGTAGTCCAGATCCTTGTATAAAGACCATTCTGTGATCAACGCGATGGCATGCGTTCCCTCTACCGCCTTGTAGGGATCATCGATAAACTCAACATCAACATCAGGAAGGTCTTTTCTGGCATTTTCCAAGGCATAGGGGTCAGTAATTTTCAGGCAGGCTTTTTCTTCAAGAAGGCGCTTGCAAATATAAATAGCTGGAGCATCTCGTGTATCACCAGTATCCGGCTTAAAAGCAAATCCAAAGACAGCCAGCTTTTTATCTGCCAATGTATTGAACATAGTTTGCAGTATGCGTTTAACATACCTTTCCATCTGGTAGTCATTGATAGAAACTACCTGCCCCCAGAATGCAGCAACATCATTCAACTGATAATGTCCGCACAAATATACCAGGTTCAAAATATCTTTTCTAAAGCAGGATCCTCCAAAACCTGGCCCGGCGTTTAAAAATTTTGGGCCAATCCGGGAGTCCATCCCAATAGCGCGGGAAACCTCAGTAACATCGGCTCCTGTCACTTCGCATAACGAGGCAATGCTGTTGATAGAAGAAATTCTCTGAGCAAGAAATGCATTAGCAACCAACTTGGAAAGTTCACTACTCCAGAGATTGGTAGTAATCAAACGCTCTTTGGGAACCCAGTGAAGATAGATATCCATTAACACATCACGTGCCGCAATTCCAGATGGAGTATCTTTTGAGCCAATCAAGACCCGATCCGGATATTCCATGTCCCTGATTCCTGTGCCTTCGGCCATAAATTCGGGATTCGACAGAATTTCAAATTCGATGGAATTATTTCCGGAGTGAAGGATGGTTGCCAACGTTTCCGCGGCACGAACAGGAACCGTGCTTTTTTCCACAACAATTTTATTGGACTTTGAGTTTTCCTTGATTCGTCTTGCAGTCTGCTCAATAAATTGCAGGTCTGCTGCTTTTCCCGCCCCTTCTCCAAACATTTTTGTAGGAGTATTGACACTGACAAAAATAATGTCGGCTTCATCAATTTCGCGGTCTATATCCGTAGAGAAAAACAGGTTTTTACCCCTGACATTCAAAACACGCTCGTGCAGTCCTGGTTCAAAAATTGGGAGCTTGTCAGAGTTCCAGGCATCGATTCTTTCCTTAGAAATATCAACGACCGTAATCTTATAATCAGGGCATTTGTTGGCGATAACGGTCATAGTCGGTCCACCTACATAACCTGCCCCTATACACAGAATATTTTTTTTGAATTTTTTTGATGTCATTAAGAACTTTTCGGTAAGAAGGAAGTGAGGCTTGAAGAAAAAAAGGCCCGGCCCTGAACGGACCAGGCCTTTTTATTGGGATTCAGAAAAACTACTATTTAAATTAAAGGTTGTTCCTCAGATAAGTTACTCTGATTTTTTATAATTATACCATTGATGGTTGGCAATATATTCCTTCCACTCTTTGGTTTTCTTATATTTCTTGCCATGTTCCTTTTTGAACTTTTTCTTAGTTTTTTTGCTTATTTTGTTATAAGGCTTCGTGCCCTTAACAAACTTGATCTTGCCTTTATCATTGATCTTAAAGTCTTCGATCACTAACGGTGTTTTTTCCGTTTGACCGACTTCTTTGGCTCTATCATCTTTTTTCTCTAATTTCTGGTCCGCGTTATCCTCGTTCCAGTAATCAGCAATTTTATGTACTTTTAATTTTCTTTCTTCAAAATTAAATTTATATTTATCATGAACTTCCGGTTTAAACGGTGTGTTTTTATGAGTATGACAGCGGGTACAAACATTGGCATAATCCCACCTCTGTCCATATCGCTCCGTTTCTGCTTTACTGAAGTTTCCTTTTGAAGACTTCATCACAACACGGAACTGCGAACCACCAGCAACTGAATGGCACATTTCACATCCAACCTGTTCCTTGTTAGGCTCGTCCGGGTCTATTTTAGTGGCTGTATCCTTGCCCTTTTTACTTTTACTTCCGGCAGGTTTAAATCCTCCACTTTGCCCATAGCCTGTTGTATGACATCGCAGACAAAGAGGTGTGGTGGTGTAATCCTTTTCGGGATCCAGCTTAACTCTTAATTTGGCTTCTTTGCGCTCACCGGGTTTTAGAAGGTTAAAAGTACCGCCATGAGGCGACTTGACCCAAGCCTGGTAATAAGCGTCGTGACAGCTACCATTACATTTAACAGCACCGACAAATTTCGGTTTCTTCCTCATATCCTTGACCGCTTTCTGCCGCTTTTTAGGTTTGACTTCCCACTTGTCAAACATGGCGTTTTCAGCTTCGGTCAATTCAATTTTCTTTTTCTTCTTTTTAGCATCCGCCTCGATACCGGTTCCAAAGACCAAGGTCAAGGAAACCAAAACCAAGCTTAGAATTTTTACCATTCTTCCCATTTTCAACTTCCTTTCCTCCAAAAACCTTCCATGAAATCGAGGCTATGTTTACTTAAAAAATGTCAACACGAAGGATAATATAAATCCCTTATCGGGTCAATAGCCATGTATCTTCAATGTTTTAAAGCAGTATTTAATACCTGCTGGCATGATATCTGGACTGATTGACAACTGCTTGCTATATTCCCTTAGTGTTCCATCCTTACTTTTCACTTATTCACTGGTAATATCCTTGAAATACAAACTTTCCAATTTTGATTTTGAATTGCCACCTAACCTGATTGCTCAAAACCCCACTCAACGAAGAGGCCAGTCCCGGTTATTAGTTGTGGACAGGAGTGATCAGACCCTGAAACACGAAGTATTTACCAACTTGAAAGATCATCTCAAAAACCACCCTTTGATGGTCTTCAATGATACCCGGGTTATCCCGGCAAAGATTCTTGCTAAATTATTGCCTAAATCCAGAGAAAAAGAACTTTTACTTATTCGTGAGCTAGAGCCAGGAGTTTGGGAGACCATGTTAAAAGGGTTGAACCGTTTAAAACCTGGAGCTGAATTACAGTTGATGAATAGTGATTTAAAAGCAGTTTTTATAAGACGAAGGGAAGCCCATGCTGTTATAAGATTTTCATCACCTGATGAGCTTACAAACTATTTAAAGCAGAATGGTCGAATGCCACTACCTCCTTATATCCATAGACCCCTGCATACAAATTCGAACACTCTGGAAATGGATAAGAAACGTTATCAAACCGTATTTGCCTCACAAACAGGTGCAATCGCAGCACCTACAGCAGGATTGCATTTTACCCAAAATCATTTAGCACACTTGAGACAAAAAACCGTTGATATTGCCCGTCTCACACTGCATGTTGGACCGGGAACTTTTATTCCGATACGTGAAGAAAACATCACTAGCCATAAAATGCAGGAGGAATACTACAAAGTTACACCTTCAAACTGGAACAAGATCGCTCAAGCTAAAAGGAAAGGGCAATCTATTCTGGCGGTGGGCACAACATCAACTCGGGTCCTGGAGAGCCAGGAATTCAAGGAAACAATCCCCAAAAAAGTAACTGGTTGGTGCAACTGCTTTATCTATCCTGGTTGGGAATTCAGGAACGTGGACCATTTGCTCACCAACTTCCACCTACCCCAATCAACGCTGTTTCTGCTAGTGTGCGCCTTCATGGGGGAGAAGTTGGCAAAAAAAGCCTATAAAGAGGCCATCAGGCAAAAATACCGTTTTTTCAGCTACGGTGATGCCATGTTAATTCTTTGAAAGTAAGACCCTTGGCCAAGAAATAATCAAGTCGTACCTTCATCTACTACTTGTTTGAAGAATTTGCCCGATTTAAAGCGAACTACCTTCCTTGCAGAAATCTCAGCTTCTTCACCGGTCTTCGGGTTTCTTCCAACACGCTTGGTTTTTGCACGGACCTGGAATGTGCCGAACCGACGTAGAATAACCGGCTCTCCATGACCCAGTGATTCTTTAATCAATTCGATCACTGTTTCAACAGCCTCTTCAGCCTTGGCTCTTGATAAGCTGGCACGAGATGAGACTTGATTGATGATATCTTGTTTGGTCATACTCCCTCCTCCAAAAAACAAACTAATGATATTTTTAAAAATAAATGGCCAAAAAACTTTTCTGTTTTATCTGCACCTTGATGAGAAAAGTTTATATCACGAGATGATCGCACCAAGGTAATTTCGTAAAATCATCTACCAATAAAACAACATCATATATTTGAATCGGTGGCATTACTTTATCACTTAAATTAAAAATATCAATAATTAATTCAAGAATTTAGCAGTATTTACCTGCCAATTAAGTTTCCTTAAATTTGGACTTGACAATTTTTTGGAGAAACAAAAAAAACGGGGCCTGATAACCCTTTTTTTAAAAAGGTTTATGGAGGTGTTGAATCGGAGAAAAATATTTACTGAAAATCTGGATTAAACAGGTCTATGAAAAAACCGTATCTATTTTTGCGTTTGTACAATGTGATAAACCCTATCACCGGGCTTTATCAGGTTTAACTTTTCACGGGCAATTTTTTCAATCTCGTAAGGATCGGATTTCAAACCGGCGATTTCCAGTCGAAGCTTTTCATTCTTGGCTCGCAAATTTTCATTCTCAAATTTTAATTTTATCTGTTCTTGTTCCAACAGGTATGCATTCAAAATTCCATTCTCATGGAAAACTGCCATCAGGACGAGCAACAAAAAAAAACCCATGCTTAATAAAAATATTTTCTGGTATCGAGAATTATCAGCCATAAAACCTTTGCTATTTTTTTAACGACAACTTCAAATCAAAAATTGTCAAGCCAAGTTATAAAAAACATCCCTCCCTCGATAAATCGCTGTTCCGCCCAGAATTTCTTCAATACGCAAAAGCTGGTTATATTTTGCAGTACGATCAGTTCGGCATAAAGAACCTGTCTTAATTTGACCAGAGTTTACCGCGACAGAAATATCCGCAATGCTGGTGTCTTCCGTTTCACCAGAACGGTGTGAAATAACAGTGGTATAACCCGCCCTTTTAGCCATCTCAACAGCATCCAGCGTTTCAGTAAGAGTACCTATCTGATTGACTTTTATAAGGATAGAGTTTCCCACACCTTTTTCAATTCCCTTAGCCAAAATGCTGGTATTAGTCACAAACAAATCGTCACCGACAATTTGGACGGAGTCGCCAATTTTATCCGTCAACGTTTTCCAACCTGACCAGTCATTTTCTGCCAAGCCATCTTCAATACTGATCACAGGATATTTCTTAGCCAAACCAGCCAAATAGCTCACCATCTCGCTGGAACTCCATTTACTGTTTCCTTCAGCAGCCAGAGTGTATTTTTTGTTTGAAAACAATTCACTGGCCGCCACATCCAAAGCAATCAATACATCTTTGCCTATCTTGTATCCTGCACTTTTTACAGCTTTAATCAAAACCTCAATGGCCTGTTCGTTGGATTGCAGATCAGGAGCAAAACCACCTTCATCCCCCACAGCTGTGTTGAAGCCAGCTTTTTTCAAAACACCTTTTAAATGGTGAAACACTTCAACTCCCATTCTCAAAGCAGATGAAAAAGATGTAGCTCCAACCGGAACAATCATAAACTCCTGGATATCCACATTATTATCTGCATGAGCACCCCCATTCAGAACATTCATCATAGGAACTGGAAGTTCTTTTGCATTCGTACCACCTATATACTGAAATAATGGAAGCCCAAGATCACTCGCTGCAGCCTGAGCCACTGCAAGAGAAACCCCCAAAATTGCATTTGCCCCCAACTTACTTTTGTTCTCAGTTCCATCCATCTTAATCATCAGGCGATCAATCAGAACCTGCTCAGTGACTTCAATCCCTATAAGTTCCAGGGCAATTTTACTATTAATATTTTTAACCGCCTTGGAAACACCTTTTCCCAAATAAACTCTCGCATTTCCATCGCGCAGTTCTACCGCCTCTCTTGTACCTGTAGACGCCCCTGATGGAACAGCCGCCCTGCCCATTGCACCACTTTCCAAAGTCACGTCCACTTCAAGAGTTGGGTTACCTCTCGAGTCTATAATTTGCCTGCCCTGAACACCTATAATTTCACTCATAAATAATTTATCCCTGAGCCGCACTTAAAGCCTTGCGGCTGGCTTCTATGGTTAGGTTAATATCTTCATCCGTATGAACTGCGGACATGAAACCGGCCTCAAATTGTGAAGGAGCTATATATACCCCCTGCTCCAATAACTCATTAAAATAACGTTTAAAGAAATCGGTATCGCATGATTTTACTGTTTCAAAATCAACAATTTTCTGAGAAGTAAAAAACATCGAGAACATTGAACCCACTCTCGTAAACTGCGCCTCAATTCCAAGAGACTCAACATTTTCTTTCAATCCCTGGCAAAGCTTTGCGGACTTCTGTTCAAGGGATTCATAAACACCCTCTTTAGCAAGTAAATCCAACACCACATTTCCGGCAGCCATTGCCAAAGGATTGCCTGATAAAGTTCCTGCCTGATAAACAGATCCTACAGGTGAAATATGATCCATTACCTCGCGCGAACCTCCATAGGCACCCACAGGCAGTCCACCACCAATTATTTTTCCCATACAAGTTATATCTGGTGTGACTCCATATAGTTTTTGTGCACCACCTAATGAAACCCGGAATCCAGTAATGACTTCATCAAAAATCAAAAGAGCCCCGGCTTTTTCGGTAACCTCACGCAGGGTCTCAAGAAACCCCGGCTGAGGTGGGACCACACCCATATTGCCGCCGATGGGTTCTACAATAAGTGCAGCAATCTCTCCGCCTTCTCTTTCAAACAACTCACGCACCTTTTCAATATCATTGAAAGGGAGATTAAGCGTTTTCTCTGCAAGACTGGAAACAATCCCAGGACAGTCCGGAATTCCCAAAGACATAAGACCAGAGCCGGCCTTCACTAAAAGGCTGTCTCCATGTCCATGATAACATCCCTCAAACTTTACTATCTTGTCGCGTCCTGTGATACCCCGAGCCAATCTCAATGCACTCATCACCGCTTCAGTGCCAGAATTCACCATCCTTACTACATCAATGGAAGGAACGGCCTGGACAACCTTTTCAGCCAGTTGGATCTCTAATTCAGTCGAGGCGCCATAACTGGTACCCAACGCTGCCTGCCGTGATATAGCAGAAACTATTTCTGGATGAGCATGGCCAAATATAAGGGGCCCCCATGAAGCTACATAATCAATAAACTCATTGCCATCAACATCTGTCATTCGCGCCCCCTGGGCAGATTTGATAAACAATGGATCTCCGCCAACAGCATTGAATGCTCTGACGGGACTATTTACACCCCCCGGCATCACCTTTTTGGCAATAGGGAATAGACGACTGGAATTATTCTTATTCATAAAGCTTAACCAAATAAAATTGAGAGATTTTCTTTAAGATTATGCGGGATTTTTTCAGGGTCTGTGACAACAGCGAACTTAGCCGCGTCACAACATGCACAAGGTTCAATGTCCCCCAACATGGGTATCAACTCCTTCAAAACCTTCTGTGCATTTTCTACATTTTTATGCATTATTTCCAACACAGCTTCGAGCGTAACAGGTTCTTCTTCTATATGCCAGCAATCGAAGTCAGTGACCAATGCCAGAGTCGAATAACAAATACCTGCTTCACGCGCCAACTTTGCCTCTGTAACATTTGTCATGCCTATGACATCGACATCCCATTGTCTATACAAAAGTGACTCGGCCCGGGTGGAAAATTGAGGTCCCTCAATACATATATAGGTGCCGCCCTCATGAACATCAGCGCCAGCCTTTTGAGCCGCTTTAAAAAGCATTCCCGCGGTTGCAAGACAAACCGGGTCCGCCATGCTGACATGACCAACCATTCCCTGGGTGAAAAATGTACTGTCACGTTTAAATGTCTTATCAATAAATTGATGAGGAACAACGAAATGACCGGGCGGCATACTCTCCTTCATACCCCCTACAGCACTCACGGAAATAATCCGCTCCACACCAATTTTTTTCATTGCGAAAATATTTGCCCGAAAATTTATTTCAGAGGGAGGTATAATATGTCCAACTCCGTGACGGGGGAGAAAAGCCACTTTCACTCCTTCCAGTTTTCCGATGATAATATTATCGGAAGGAGAACCAAAGGGAGTATCAACAACTACCTTTTCGATCACCTCAAGGCCCTTCATTTGATACAACCCACTTCCGCCGATCACACCCAGCATTTTTTCAGCCATGAAAATCAACTCCACTGTTTATTGTAAGGGGTTTTGCTCAAAGACTACTGAAGTCAAGTAAGGGTGAAAAGCCGTGGACAAGCAGAGAGCCTATCCGATTGATAAAACTACTACCCCCGATCTATTTTAAGGGGTAGGATTTTCTATTCGTTTGCTCAACCCGGTTAAACCGAGTCTTCTCTTTTTCTTTCTACCTCGCTCAACAAAAACTTCAATTCCGCGATTTGTTCTCCAGCCCTGCTGAATAAGGCTTCTTCTTTTTTGAGATTTTGAACCTTGACGCTAACATCCTCAGCAAGCAGGGTCAACGAACTCAAACGTTTTTCCACCTCACCTAGCATACTAATTTTGCTATTCAACTGGTCAATTTTAGACTCTGCATCTTCAGTAATTGTCGTCAGCTTTTCAATATTCAGGTTTATTTTATCAAGGTTTTCTCTTTCCTTATCGATTCTAGCTTTTTCAGTATTTGTTCGGTTAATGACAACCTCAAGCTCACCTAGCGCCTGTTGGGTACGCTTTACTTTTTCTTCACTTTCCTGAACCTGTGAAATACGATTTTCCGTTCTTTCCAACATATTGCCAAGCTGGTCCATTTTCTTTTCAACTTCAAGCATGAACTCCTGCTTTTCATCCAGCGCATCTTGCCTGTTACGCAAGTCCTTCATCAAGTTATCAAGTTCCTGGAGCTTGGAATCCGTTTTTTCCACTTGAACCGAGTCCTTGTTCAGCTCTTCCATTTTACTTTCAAAGTTGGTCGTTATCTGCCCCAGTTCTTCACGAATCTGATCAATTTTGGAAATCTCATCTTTGGCTTCCTGAACCTCTTTAAAGCGGGTGCGCAATTCTATTTCCTGAATACTCAGTTTTGAGGAAATATTGTTCATCCTTTTTTCCTGATCATCAATTGCGGCTTTTTCTTTAGCCAAATCGAGGATTTTTTCCTCAAGGGTGTTTGCCATAGATTTTAAATCTTCAAACTTTTGATCCACTTTTTCAAGGAAGTCGATTTTTTTGGAAACTTTGGCAATTTTAATGTTTGCTTCTTCGATAAAGAAGTCCAGCCCGTCCACCTTCTTCTCCATTTTTTCAATGAGGGCTTTCCTCTGCATCTGAGTTTCCATCTTCACGTCCAGACTGATGACCATTGAACTGAGATCATTGATCTTTTTGTCAACCTGGTCCACCAATTGCTGCTTGCGGATGATCTCGTCCATTTGTTGCTGTGTGGACTCATTCATCACTTCGACCTGTTTTAGGATCCCGGAGAGAGTATCAATCTTCTTGATATCATCATCAAGTCGTGCAACCTTTTGCTCAGCTTCTTCAGCCATTACGTTAAATCGGCTCATTTTCTCATTGGCATCATCAATGACCTTCATCTCATCTTTCAAAATTTTCATTTTGTTGCTGAGATTGTCTATGAGAAAAGAATTGAGCTTGTGTATTTTCTCTTCAGTCTTTTCGATCATGGACTTTTCATCCTGTATCCGGGCTATCTTGGTTTCGACATCCACAGATAAAGCGTCCAAGTCTCTCAAACGTCCAGTTATACTTCGGATCATTTCATTCTTCACCGAAATATTCTTAGACTCTATTTTTAATTCGCTGATTTGTTGCATCAGGTTGTGGAGGGTCTCCTGGGTTTCATTAATCATATGGCTCTGCCCAAGGAGCTTTTCATAATCAGCCTGAACACTGGCAAGAATACGTTTCAGTTCTTCAGTATCTCGGGTATGGCTTTCTATAGTTTCCTTGTCTTGCTTGATCCTCTCATAGCGGCTGTCGAGTTCACCGAGAGTATCCTTCATGACTCCTACTTTAACAGCGGCTGTTCTCAACAATTCTTTCATGTTGACAACATCCTGAACCTGACTGGAAACACTATCAAGAATATGCTCGAGTCGGTCAATATTACGATCCGCGGATTTGAGAAGTTTACTCTCTTCACGAAGTTTTTTGACCTTTGAATCCATGTCCCAGACCAGGACATTGAGACGACCTGCATCTTCATTGGCCTTTTCAACAACCAGTTTTTGTTGACTCAGGCTCTTAATTTTACTGTCGACATGCTCGTTAAGTAAATGGAGTGCATCTAAATCCCTTTTCAGGGTGTTATAATTTGAGTTAACCTCTTTTGAAACTCGTTGAAAATCACGCACCCTGACATCAAAAGTCTTAATTTCTTCAAACCGGGTATCAAGCGAATCCAGTTTTCTTAACGCATCAGGTACCTGCCCGCTCAGCTTATCGAAAGACCTTTTTTTGTCCTCAAGCTCTCCAGACTTCTTCTCAAAATACTCCACGAGCAATTGCAGGTTCTTACGCTCATGGGAAGCATGCTTGATGAGTTCTTTAAATTCTTTGGTATCAAAACCGGCTTTTTCCGAGGGTACGGAACTTTTGGGGTTCTCTGGTTTGAAATCTTCAGCCATAACAAGACCTGTTTCAAATAGGATTTATTTTTAGCACAGGGCTAAGCCCAAATACCATAAGGTACTATATTTTATAAACTTAAGGCGTATAAATGTCAAGCGGGATACCTTCGTAACAAATATTCATTCTTGAGCTTTGTGAGCAAGAAACTCTGCAATTTGAACAGCATTCAAAGCTGCTCCCTTACGCAAATTGTCAGACACAACCCAGAAGTTTATGGCATTTTCACAAGAGATGTCATCGCGGATTCTACCCACAAACACTTCATCCCTGCCCTCACCATCAATTGCCAACGGGTATTCATTGGTTTCAGGGTTATCAACCACTTGGACTCCAACAGCATTGGACAATAACTTTTTAACTTCTTCAGCACTGATGGGCCTTTCGGTTTCAACATTTATAGACTCAGAATGAGAATAAAAAACCGGGACTCGAACTGTGGTAGGTGAAATTTGAATCGAATCATTCCCTAAAATTTTTCGGGTCTCATTCACCATCTTCATTTCTTCTTTTGTATACCCGCTATCAAGAAAATTATCTATATGTGGCAGGCAGTTAAATGCTATTTGATGAGGATATACATTATTTTCTGCCGGTTTTCCACTCAGGACACTTTGTGCCTGACTATGCAGTTCGTCAATGGCCTTTTGCCCCGAGCCAGAAACAGATTGATAAGTAGAAACCACAATTCGTTTTATTTTAAATTTGTCGTGAATTGGTTTTAATGCAACCACCATTTGAATGGTTGAGCAATTAGGGTTTGCAATAATACCAGGGTCATCCCCAATAGCATCCGGGTTCACTTCAGGAACAATCAGGGGAATATCCGGTTCCATACGAAAAGCACTACTGTTATCAATCACGATGCAGCCAGATTTAACCGCAAAAGGAGCAAACTGACGGCTCACACCGGCACCTGCCGAAAAAAGGGCGATATCAACTCCTTCAAAAGAGTTTTCCTTGAGTTCTTCAACCGCCAGCGAGTTGCCATCAAATGGCAAAGCCTGCCCCACCGATCTTGCCGATGCCAGAGCTTTCAAGCTGGCAACAGGGAATTTCCTTGCCTCAAGAATTTCCAGCATTTTTCTCCCCACTGCACCAGTGGCACCGGCAACTGCAACATTGTAAGCTTCTTTTTTGGCCAACATTCTACTTCTCCAACTCTTCTGCAATGAGATCACCCATTTCTTGAGTGCCTACCTGTCTCATCCCGTCAGACATAATATCTGCCGTCCTGACTCCTTTATCCAGTACCGATTCAACTGCAGACTCTATCCATATATTCGGCTCTTCACGATCCAGTGAGTACTTGAACATCATCCCCACAGATAATATCGTAGCCAGAGGATTAGCCAGTTCCTTACCTGCAATGTCTGGAGCACTGCCATGAATCGGTTCATACATGGCATACTTTTCACCCAGACTGGCAGAAGGCAACATCCCGATTGATCCTGTCAGCATGGAAGCCTCATCACTTAAAATATCACCGAACATATTGGTAGTCAGTATCACATCAAATTGTTTTGGGTTTCTCACCAATTGCATAGCACAATTATCTACATACATATGCGATAGACTTACATCCGAATATTCGGTGTGCAGGTTCGTCACAACCTCACGCCAGAACCCTGTCGCCTCCAACACATTGGCTTTATCAACTGAACAAACAGATTTGTTGCGTTTGCGGGCTACATCAAAGGCAATGCGGGCAATGCGTTCAACTTCTGGCTCTGTATAAACCAGGGTGTTGAATCCTCTGCGAGTACCATCCTCTAGCGCATCAACCCCCCGAGGTTCTCCGAAATAAATCCCCCCGGTCAATTCGCGCACAACTAGAAGGTCCAGACCCTCCACCACTTCACGTTTCAGAGTAGAGGCCTCAACCAAAGCGGGGAAAATACGTGCAGGACGGAGGTTGGCATAAAGTCCCAAGTTGGAGCGGAGGCCCAGCAAAGCCCTTTCCGGCCTAAGGGAAAAATCAATGCTCTCCCATTTTGGGCCACCGACAGCACCCAACAAAACTGCATCGGCATTTTGCGCCGCTTTTAAAGTTTCTTCGGGTAATGGATGTCCTGTAGCTTCATAACCGGCACCTCCAACAGGCGCCTCATTGATATTTATTTTTATACCCAGTTTTGATTCGATGATTTTAAGAATTTTTAATGCTTCCTGAATCACTTCTGGCCCAATTCCATCACCGGGGAATACCGCAATATCAAATTCTGTTCTCATATAAAAAATCAAACTCCCTTTTAATCTTATTTTTCATGGATTCGCACACATTGAGTCCAACGTCACGCTGGCGCCGAGTGGGAAGTATACGGGTATAAATTACGTTGTAAAAATTTATTTTTGCATTATCATAACACGCCGAAACTAAAACCATAACTCAGAAGCAATCCTATGATTAATGGCAAACGCATCTGCGTGGTCATGCCGGCCTACAACGCCGAAAAAACCCTAAAAAAAACCTACGATGAAATCCCCAAAGATATTGTAGACGATATAATTCTGACTGATGATGCCAGTCAGGATGAAACAGTCAAACTTTCCCAAGAGCTGCAAATTAAAACTTTTGTTCATTCAGAAAACAGGGGTTACGGCGGTAATCAGAAAACCTGTTATCAGGAAGCTTTAAATAACAATGCCGACATCGCTATTATGTTGCATCCGGATTATCAGTACACACCCAAGCTCATATTACCCATGGCGTCAATGATTGCGGAAGGGATTTTTGATGCGGTGATTGGCTCCAGAATTCTTGGCAACAAAGCAATGATGGGAGGAATGCCGCTGTATAAATATGTTTCAAACCGTGCTTTAACATTAGCCGAGAACATGCTCATTCAGCAAAAGCTTTCTGAATACCATACCGGATACAGGGCCTTCAGCCGAAAAGTGCTGGAAACCATTCCACTTTTGGAAAATTCTGATGATTTTGTGTTCGACAACCAAATGCTTTGCCAAACGCTATATTTTGGTTTTGAAGTGGGTGAAGTGTCCTGTCCTGCCCTTTACTTTGACGATGCGTCATCTATCAGCTTCAGCAGAAGTGTGACCTATGGAATTGGAGTGATGGAAACCGCGACAAAATACTTCTTCGCCAAGCGGGGACTTGGCCATTTCAAGATCTTTAATCCTCAAGGAAAAAGGCTTTCGAGAAACAACCGTGAGAAATAGGTTTAAAAAAGTATCTCTCAATTACATTTTTGCATCCTTAATGCCTTTCCATTTTTAATATACGGTATATCACTTACTTTAAAATCATCCTAATACTCTACTTTTATGAGACAGAGTCCGTGGGAAGGGGCTGTGGGACCGGCAATTTTCCGATCACGCGCTTCAAGAATGGTTTTTACCTGTTCTGGTGGAAACTTGTTTTTTCCTACATACACAATGGTTCCTACAAGGTTACGAACCATATGCTTCAAGAAACCTTTACTTTCAAACTCAAAAATCAGGAAATCATCCCGTTCAATGATCTCGACACGTTTCATTGTTCGTATAGGAGATTTTGCGTTGCAGTTTCCTGCCCGGAATGAGGTGAAGTCGTGTTCTCCAACCAGATACCTGGCCGCCGTTTTCATAGCGGAGACATTCAGTTTATGTGGAATAAACCAGGATCGGCGGAAATTGAGGGCTGATGGATAATCTCTATTTAAAATGTTATAGCGATATAGTTTGCATTTAGCAGAGCCACGCGCATTGAAATTCATAGGAACTTCTCGCACTTCCCGGATAGTAATGTCATGAGGAAGCAGACTGTTTAAAGCAAGTTGCATCTCTACCATTGACATTTTTGTATTGGCTATAAAGTGCGCCGGCATTCCTTCTGAATGGACACCAGCATCCGTTCTTCCAGCACTTAAGACATTTGTTGGATGATTTAAAATTGTACTTAAGGCTTTTTCCAGGACACCTTGGATGCTGACAGCATTTTTTTGCAATTGCCATCCGTGGTAGGCAGTTCCCTCATATTCAATTATTAAAAGGATTTTTTTTTCCATTCCACGCTTAAAAACAAAAAACGCGCTGCAACTGCTCAACGCGTTTTTTCTCATTTTGTTGGTCCACATACAGGACCGTTCACACTTATATGCGAACCTTTACATTTGTTCTGATTACATATTTAGGTGGACTCTCTGCCTCTATAGCAACCTCCTTGTTAAAGCGGGTCTCATACCCCTTGCAATCATAATATAGTCCCCCAGGATTGATTCGCAACATTTTATAGAAATATCTTGTTTATTTTCTATTTATAAAAAAATACCCTAGAAAATGGTTTAACAGTGGTCAAAAGCAGATCATCCTGGGTACGGGTGATTCCAACATATAGCATGTTTCTACTTTCATCCCTCTTTATAGGATAATTATCTTCATCAGGTTCTACCATAGCTACAGAGTCAAATTCCAAACCTTTTACCTGATGAATGTTTGTCACCATGATTCCCGGATCGAAAGAAAACTGATTTCGATGTCCCAGACGAACTTCTCCAGACAGGTACTCTTCGAGTTCCTCTTTCAATTCCATAGCTTGTTTTGGATAGCGACATATTATAGCAATGAGTTTATAAGGGTCCATCTTAACCTGACGATTACACCACTCAACCAGATGCTCCAGCATGCTTTCCCTGTCATTAGCCTTATACCACTCCGGATCGGGACCAGCTCGACCCTCAACTTTTTTCGGATCGCCAGCCACTTTATGCGCCAAAGTCATGATGGGAACTGTACAACGGAAGGAAACTTCAAGTCTGATAATTGAATCTTCTTCCATTCCCAGGTTTTCCACGACCTTGTTCCAACCTATGAATTTTCTTGCCTGAAGAATTTTCTGCGCAACATCTCCGACAATGGTCATCTGGCGTTTGTCTCCAACAGCAGATGTCATTATTGCAAATTCAACCGGGCCAAAATCCTGGGCTTCATCGATCACCAAATGATCCAGTGAAATCACTCCACCATCGCCATCGGGCAAACCTCCGTTTTTCAGTTGAATGAGACGCAAAACCAGGGACATATCAAAATAATCAAGATTGTTTTTCTCCCGATTTTTGTTTGTAAGCCTTTTCAGAAAATCCAGATTAGAGCTTAATTTGGGACTGGCAGGAAGATAAGTTTTTAAATGTTCTGAGTCCGATAATAAGTCATATACATCCTGAACATAATCTTCCAGTTCAAAACATTTACTTTTCAGAAACTCCAGACATCTATCCTTGTCAAACTTCGGCAAACTTGCCTCTTTAACCTCGTGAATGAAATCCTTTAGACGTGGTATAAGAGCAGTGTCTTCTGTTTTCTTCCACGAGTTTGCCTGTCCAGGCCACTGCTTGAAAAATCGCCCAATTTCTTCATTTAAGTTCATGGCCTGTCTGTCCACCCATCCTTCGAGAGCCTGTAGAATCTCTTCAGAGAACTTTATCTCTTCTACGAAAGAAGGAACATTCAGGAATTTAAAGAAAGGCCTGCCACGAACAACTTTACCAATAATAGATAATGCCCAACTATTGAAAGTAGAAGACTGAACACCATCAATACCCATAGATGGCAAGGTGTAGCTGACATATATTTGTAAAGACTTGTTCATCACTACAACCCGGGTATTTTTCGCTCTTGCTGAAGAGTTTCCTTCGTGCAACAGCCAAGCCAATCGATGCAGTGCGACCGTGGTTTTACCCGAACCCGCAGAGCCTTGGATGATAACAGGCCGTTCAACATCGCTGGTAATCATTTCAAACTGTTCTTTGGTAATTAATGAAAGAATACTTGGAAGACGCTTTTCTGTTGAACCTTTTGCTCTGGAGCGATGTGCCGCAACTTCATCCTCGACATCAAGTTTTGACCAACCTTTCTCGCCTCTCCTGAAAACTCCTTCCGGTGTATCAATTTGCACCAACTGCCCGCTTTCAATCCTGTAAGACCGTCTCAATTGGATATGTCCACTCCGTTCTCTCTGATTGATTACCTCGTAAAACTCTTCTTCCTGTTTATAATTGAAATATAATCCAGCTATGGGTCCATTTCTCCAATCCACAATCCCCGCATCAATATTGCTCTTTTTCCCGATCAGGAATGACACCTCACTGCCATCTTCCTCCTTGGTACAAACCCTTCCAAAATAAGGTTCCTGGATCAAGGCATACAGAGCCTTGTCACTGTCTTTGCGTATGTCCAAAATGCGGTGAGCCACGGCTTCATCAGAAACCAGAGGTTGCCTTTCCTCATGATTCCATTCATTGACTACCTGCCTGGTTAATTCGCGCGCTGCCATGTTGGCAGTTATTTTGGATTCCTGGACAACTGGAAGCTGTTGACATAAAGACTGCAAGGTGCTTTCAAGCAACGCTTCTTCCTCTTCGATTAATCGCTTGTCATCTTCCGTTAGGTCCATTATTCAATTCCAAAAGTTAATAAGTACTTTCGAGCACAAGGCTAAACTTGTTAATCTAAATGAGACAAACCTCAAGGGTCAACAGAAAACAACAAAATAGATAAAAATATCTCAAGGTCTAGACAGATTTTTGCCATAAACCTCAAAAAACCTTTAATATATACGTGTTTTACTTTATGATGGAAAATCTAGTTCCAACAAACATAAAGTCCGGAACGTTGAAAAACCGGAAAAAATTAAGGAGTTTTTCATGAAAACTTATGATGATCTGGAAGGTGATGGCGGATCCAACATAATCGAACAAGTTGTTGAGCTAGGCGAAAAACTACGGTCCCGTCTAGACAAGATCAAATATAAAGTTGCATTGATGAGCGGAAAGGGAGGAGTTGGAAAAAGCTCCATAACTGCCAACATTGCTTCATGCCTTGCTGACCGCGGTAATAAAGTTGGTATTCTTGATGCTGACCTTAACGGCCCCAGCATAGGTCATCTTCTTGGTGTGGGCAACGATGCACAGTTAAAAATGAAAGACGATGGACTCGACCCTGGAAACGGCCATCAGGGAATTCGCATCATGTCAATGGATATGCTTTTAAAATCCGCAGACACACCTGTAATGTGGACCGATGCGGATGATGCCACAGCATCTTGGGTAAGCGTCATGGAATCCACAGCCATCCGCGAATTACTGGCTGACACGAATTGGGGCGAATTGGATTATCTTCTTATCGATATGCCACCAGGCAGTGATAGAATTGATAATATTCGCTCACTGATTCCTGAACTGGCAGGAGCGGTAGAAATCACCATCCCCTCTCAGCTTTCACAACACATTGTGACAAAATCAATCACCAAGAACAATAAAATGGGAGTACCCATTATTGGCCTAATTGAAAACATGGCCACCTATGTTTGTCCACATTGTGACAAAGAAGGTAAGTTGTTTGATGGAGAGGATGTTCACAAGTTAAGCGAGGAAAAAGGAGTTCCATATATCGGCAAGATTCCTTTTGATACTCGTGTGTCTCAGAGTCAATCTGGAAACCTTTTTTATAATGAGTTTAAAGATTCTATTACGGGCAAAGCTATTGCAGAGGCCGTTGACAATATCGAAAAATTTATTACCAAATAACTTGGAGACGTAATGAAATTCCTTTGTATCCCCTGCGATGTCAAGATGGAAGTTCAGACTGAGGGCATCATGCCTGAGGAAAAAGCTAATCTTGCCATGAAGTTTAAATGCAAAAAATGTGGACACAGCATAGCTATGCTCACCAACAAATTTGAAACCGAGTTTGTCAGTAAACTGGGCGTCGAAATGGGTGGTGCCACTGATGTAAGCAAGGCACCAATGGCCGCTGTAGGTTCGGCGCTGGCTCAGGCTAAGGAAGAACTCAAAAGCACCAATCCTGAAGACGATCTTATTTGGACCGAAGAAGCAGAACAACGAATAAAAAAGGTCCCATTTTTCGTCAGAGGCATGGCCAAAAAAACCGTCATCAATTTCGCTGTCGAAAATGGCATCACTACGATTGACGCTAAAGTCATGGACGAAGTTCGCGAAAAAGTAGGCATGTAGCCACCCACTAGGCGTGGAGCCATCGAGCAATAGCTTTTCACTGTCAACAAATAGTTATCTCGGCTTAATAAGGTCCTTGCTAAATTTTCATTAGACCTAGTTAAAAAGCCTTCCCACTGATTGCCTCCGGCGGTTCGCCGGAATAAAAAACGGGAGTAGCCCTGACCGCTACTCCCGTTTCGGGTTGGAGCGCTTAAGTCTGTATTCCCAAGCACTCTTTTCGTAAAATTCCTGGCCCTTCCGCGAAGAGCTATTTCGGATAAATCAATACCTACTATTTTCTTCTCACGTAGTGAGTCTGGAAATCCCTCCGCCATTTTTTAAAAGGGGGGAGGAGGTAACAGCAGAGGGATAACCATCCATCATTATTGTGGCATATCTATATTGCAACTATGTCCCGAAAATGTTTCAGACCTGTCACAAAATCAATGAGTTAGAATCTAACTTGCAGTTTTATTGCTTTTACAGGTTTCACACTCACAAATCTGGCGCAAAAGTTCATGCGTATAAAGCCCCGTATTATGTCCATCACTCCAGTCAAACTGAATGGCATAAAGTCCCACCGCTTTAAGATTGCGTGGGCGTATTTCATCTGAGATGGAGCCGGGCTCAATCAGCTTTTTTCCACTCCATTCATCAATGCAATTCGCACACGGGCAACTTTCCCTTATATGTTTCACCGAATAAACGGATTCATGTCCATCGTTCCAGGTAATTCCCAAGGTGGACTCGTCAACTTGTTTTATCTTCTTAGGCGCGGGTGCAGTCATAACCGTTTTTTCCTTCTAGTTTGCGCATCAATTCAAAAAGCTAATGTTTGCAATGTTCTGACAATTAGCTCTTCCAGGCCAACTCAAAATCTGCGGAAACCTTTTCGCCGCTATTTACCTGATTGATACTGAGTTGTGCCGCAACCCTTCCAGCCAATTCCTTATAAGCATGGCTTGCTGGAGAGTCGGGGTTAGACATGACTATGGGAGTGCCAGAATCTCCACCTTCTGCAACTGCTTCGATAATTGGCACTTCTCCAAGAAGTGGGATCTTAAAATTATCCGCCAGTGTTTTCCCGCCGCCATTTCTAAATATATGATGTTTCTTGTCACACCCATCGCAGACAAAATAACTCATGTTCTCAACGATGCCGAGCAAAGGTACTTTGACCTGTTGAAACATTTTCACACCCTTGTCCGCATCAATAAGGCTGACCTCCTGGGGAGTGGTCACAACCACTGCACCGGAAATAGGCGCCCTTTGGGTCAATGTCAGCTGTACATCGCCCGTACCGGGAGGCAAATCAATGACCAGATAATCCAACTCACCCCATTCAACGTTTTGCAGGAATTGCTGAATGATCCCCCCTAACATGGGCCCCCTAAGCATCAAAGGTTGTCCCTGCTTGGTTAAAAACGCAGCGGAAACCACTTTCAAACCATATTTTTCATGAGGAAAAAATTTATTTTCCTCGCCAACCCTAGGGGAAGAAATAGGGATACCCATCATCTGCGGTATGCTGGGTCCATAAATATCAGCATCCATCAGACCAACACGTGCGCCTGTTAATGATAAAGCTATTGCCAAATTGGTACTAACTGTTGACTTTCCAACACCACCCTTTCCACTTGCTACAGCAATAATATTTTTTACACCGGTCAAGACTGGCTGTGCATGTTCAGTTGGCCTGACAACAGCAGTCATGTTTACATCGACCTTTTCAACACCTTCAATATCTTTGACCTTTGTTTCACACTCAGAGCGTAATTGTTCTTTCACCGGGCAAGCCGGTGTCGTAAGCTCAACATCGAATTTGACATTTCCACCATCAATTTCCAGATTCTTTACAAACCCAAGGCTTACAATATCTTTATGCAGGTCAGGGTCTTGAACCGTCTTTAACGCATCAATCACTTTATCTTGAAGCTTGGGGTCGGACATGGATAACTCCTTAAACTAAAATATTTTTTCAATCGGCAATAAAGCCGAATATTTATAAATTGTGAGGCATAAGTAAAAACTCTTGAATCACCCTGCCAAACACTAAATAGGATGTAACTTGCTTAAAAAAGATTTCAACCCCCTGAAATGAATCAAGTTATCATTTTTAAGGATTGATGAGAGAGGCTTGTGTTAATTATTGATTACACTTGCTTTATGGCTCCCTATATTGTATATAAACTATTCAGACATACAATATATGGACATTACTTAATTAACTACAATAAAAAATTTAAAAGGCTTAAAAATCAAAAAAGCAACTAAACCTTTGAAACTTTGAGTTAAATATAAACCTCCCAACCAGACACAAAAACTTCTGGCTTGCCAACTAAATAAGACCGCAAACCACAAACGTCAAGTTGACCCACTCATCTTTTCTTAAACTTCTATAACAATCCAGGATCATTCCATGGGGCAGGAAAAAACTTCCGACTTACAAGATGAATTAGAGAAAAGGTTTCTGACCTATGCACTTTCAACAATTGTCTCTCGCTCTCTTCCAGATGTGCGGGATGGTTTGAAGCCTATTCATAGAAGGATACTGTTTGCAATGGAAAGTATGGGAATGAATTCCGCAAGCAAACATGTAAAGTCCGCCAAGATCATTGGTGAAGTTCTTGGTAAATACCATCCCCATGGTGACGCCTCGACATATGAATCTATGGTTCGCATGGCCCAGGATTTTTCCATGCGCTACCCTCTCGTGGACGGAAAAGGTAATTTTGGTTCGATGGATGGCGATTCTCCAGCAGCCTACCGTTATACAGAGGGCCGTTTAACACCTATCACCTCTTATTTATTACAGGACATCAAAAAAGATACCGTCGATTTCCGTCCTAACTATGACAACACCCTGAAAGAGCCGGTAGTATTACCATCCCGTATTCCTAATTTATTGATAAATGGTTCTTCAGGCATAGCCGTAGGCATGGCCTGTTCTTTTCCCAGTCATAATCTGAATGAAGTCTTATCAGCATTAATTTCATTGATTGACACTCCAAAGCAAACTGTGGCCAACCTAATGAAGCACATCAAGGGACCTGACTTTCCCACCGGTGGCATCATATTAAATAGTAAAACAGAATTACGTATGGCTTATCAGTCCGGAATGGGAGCGGCAAAAATCCGCGGCCTCTGGAAGGTTGAACCTCTGCCTAGAGGAAAAAAACAGATTATCCTGACGGCAATCCCATACAGTGTTAATAAAGCCCGTTTGATAGAAAAAATAGCCGAGATTATCATCGCCAAAAAGCTTCCTGCCCTAACCGATGTTCGAGATGAGAGTGACGAAAAGGTTCGAGTTGTGCTCGAAGTTAAAAGCACTGGCGATGAAAACAAGCTGATGAGTTACCTATTTAAACACACTGAACTGGAAAGCAGTTTTCAAATCAATTTTAACTGTCTCAAACCAAATGGAGAGCCTGAGCGCCTATCCCTTCTGGAAATCTGCCAGGAGTTTCTAGAGTTTCGAAAACAGGTTATCACCCGCAGGTTAAATTATGAACTGGCTATTATTGAAAAACGGCTGCACATCCTTAATGGATTCGCAATAATCTTCAATGATTTAGATAAAGCGTTAAAACTTATACGGTCTTCCAAATCACGCAAGGAAGCCCATGAAAAATTACGAAAGCATTTTAAGATTGATGATGACCAGACCACTGCCATACTTGAAATCCCTCTCTATCGACTGGTTGGAATGGAAATGGAAAAGATTCTCCTTGAACAGAAAGAGAAGCTAGCTGAGCAAAAGAGAATCAAATCTATCCTCAAGTCTCCCAAAAAAATCTGGGCAGAGGTAAAGCATGAGTTTGAAGAAATTAAAAAGAAACATGGTGATAAACGTATCACTCAAATCAAGACTGTTGAAGACATTGAGTATAACGAGGAAGACTTCATCGAACATGAAGATGTACATATCATTCTCAGTCAAAACGGATGGATTAGAAAACTAAAAAACGTGGGCGATCCTTCCGGATTAAAGTTCAAAGAGAACGATCAGCTGCTCAGTTCGTTGCAGTCTAACACTCAAAATCTACTTGCCATCTTCACATCATTTGGAATCGCTTATGTCACCAAGGTATACACTCTTCCCTACACTAGAAGCGGATTTGGAGAACCAGTACAAAGCCTGTTCAAGTTTGGCGATGGGGAAAAGGTCATAGGAATGACCATCGTTTCGCCACCAAGTGATGATTCAGGTTCTTCTAACGATGAGGCTCAGACTACACTTGGTTTTATTAAAGAAACAACGCCGGGAAATGATTCTCTGGAGTTTATGGTGGCCAGTGCTAACGGATTTGGTTTCCGTTTTCCTTCATCAAACCTGACCGAAACAACACGTTCAGGAAGGAAAATTATGAGCCTGAAAGACGGTGACAGCATGATCGGTTTCGCCCCAGTAACACACGATCATATTTTTCTAGCTACAGTAAAAGGAAAAGCGGTGGTAATTCCCACCGATCAGGTTACTCAATTAACAGGTTCTGGTAAAGGAGTCACCCTTATGAAGCCGGGAGACAGTAGTTTGGCAGGATTCAAATTCGTCAACTTAAAAGATAAAGTAGAGCTTGAGTTCTCTTCAGGTGCAGATAAGACCGTTACTGTCAAAAGTGTACGTCTTTGCAACCGAGGCAGTCAAGGTGTAATCGTTTCCAAACGAAAAACCATCACTAATATTAAATAAAGCTATGTCAAAATACCGATCTGAAGACATTCAGGTTCTCGAAGGTCTTGAACCTGTTCGCAAACGTCCCGGAATGTATATTGGTTCTACATCCTCCACAGGGTTACACCACTTGCTTTGGGAAATTCTGGACAACTGTGTTGATGAAGCGCTCAACGGACACTGTGACACTATCGAAGTTACTTTGGAAAAAGATAAAGGTGTGACGATCAAGGACAATGGTCGCGGAATACCGGTAGACCCGTATCGAAACACAAAAAAAAGCGCTATGGAAATACTTTTCACCACTCTTCACTCAGGAGGAAAGTTTGGCCAAGGCAACTATAAAGTATCCGGTGGTCTTCATGGTGTCGGGATGGCTGTAGTGTGTGCTTTGTCGGAAAAACTTGTAGCAACTTCTCGCCGGGATGGTTTTGAATGGAGCCAAACTTATTCAAGAGGCAAGCCTAAAGGAAAAATAAAAAAAGGAAAACCCGTAAGGAACTATGGAACTATTGTTTATTTCAAACCCGACGGAGATATCTTTCCGAAAACTGATTTCAGCCCAAAGCTTATTTTGGAGCGTGCAGAATCAAAAGCCTTCCTAAACAAAGGTCTAAGAATCATTGTTAATGAAAATAAAAATACGCACTTATTTCATTATCCAGATGGCATTCAGGATTACATTAAAAAAATTGTTGGTCAAAAACCAACTTTGATGGATAAACCCTTCTACGTAGAAAAAGAAGACAAGAGCTTAAAACTTGAAACGGCTTTTCTTTGGACCCCAAATACCGACACACAAATTCTTTCTTTTGCTAATTCCATCCGTACGATTGACGGTGGAACCCATGAAAACGGCTTCCGCAATGGAATCACCAAGGCTATTCGGGCATATATAGAAAGACGCAAACTACTCCCTAAAGAAATATCTGGAATTACTGGTGACGATGTTCGGGAAGGGCTGATTGCAATTATCAATGTATATCTGCAGGGAGAGGTAGAGTTTCAGGGCCAAACCAAAGGGCGGTTAAACTCCGAAATCACTTCGCAGGTTGAGTCGGTAGTCAATCATACCCTTGAGCATTACTTAAACGAAAACCAGAGCTTGGGAAATACTCTTGCTAATCGTATCATTCTGTCTGCTCAAGCCCGAATCGCATCGAGACAAGCTAAAGATGCCGTCCAGCGTAAAACCAACATTTCCCATAGACTCAATCTGCCCGGAAAACTTTCCGACTGTGCCACAACTGATAAAGACCAGGCTGAACTATTTATTTGCGAAGGAGACTCTGCAGGTGGCTCCAGCAAACAAGCAAGAGACCGAAAAACCCAGGCTATCCTTCCGATTCGAGGGAAAATACTAAATGTTGAAACAGCAACCATGACAAAAATTTTGGCTAATACTGAAATTCAAAATCTCATTTCTGCCTGTGGAACAGGTATTGGCAATAAATTCGATTACAGTAAACTTCGATACGGAAAAATCATCATTATGACCGATGCAGATGTTGATGGAGCGCATATTTGCACCCTGCTTCTTACCTTTTTTTACAGATGCCTGCCGGAAATTATTGAAAAAGGTCATTTGTTTATTGCCCAACCTCCTCTATATCGTATTGACGCTGGCAAAAAATTGTTCTACGCATTGACCGATGAAGAAAAAGATAAAATTGTAGAGGAATTAAATGGCACTTCCCATGAAGTTGGGCGATTTAAAGGATTGGGAGAGATGCCAGCTTCAGATTTAAAAGAAACCACCATGAACAAAAATTCCCGCTCATTGATCCGGGTAACATTGGGATCTGCGGAGCAGGCAAGCAAAACAGTTTGTGACTTGATGGGAAAAAATGCCGCCTCAAGATTTAAATTTATAAAAGAGAAAGCAGAGTTTGTTCAAGATCTTGACGTCTAGGTAACCATTGATTATTTTAAATGTTTTTTGACCGAGCAGTACAGTATATGTAGCCGCAATGCTCACAACTCTCCGCCTGACCTTCCATCTTAATAATTGAAATGTTTTCAATGTCTTTTATCCCTGTAAAAGACTGAATCAACTTGAGTTTTGCCTGACTTGATAGTAGGATATTAGTTAAACTGTACAAATCCATTGCTATGGAATAAGGCAACGTGTCCATTTTTTCAAAACTGAAAAAACAAACCAGCCCTGATGAAATTCCTTCCCAATCTGAATTCAATATGAATTCAAATGAGGCTGAATATTCAGAAGAATTAACAGAAAACCTTTCAATTAATAGCTCAACCGTTTCTTCAACCCCCAGACGCCGATCTACAGATAAAATTCCTACAAATAATGGAGAAAGGGGAAGAAGGCAAAGTGACCGGACTCGCCCTCTTATCAACAAGATATTATCCGGAGAAAGAATGGAAAACGTTCTATTTTCCGTAACCGATGAGCTTAAAAATATTTTTAATTGCCAGGCAGTTTCTATCTATGCCGTTGACAGGGATAAAAGACAAATCTACACAAAAAACTTCAAAACCGAACAAATTGAAGAAATACGATTGGACATATCCACTAAAAGTCTCGCGGGATTTGTTGCTGCAACAGGCAAAACACTTAACATAATAGATGCTTACGACAAGAAAGAATTAAAACTCTATCATCCTGAGTTACAGTTGGACAAGTTTTGGGATAAAAAAATACATTTTAATACCAAATCAGCACTGGTTGTTGCCCTGCCCTACAACAAAAGATTGATGGGGGTTCTGGAATGCCTGAATAATAATTCCGGAAAATTTGATGCCGACTATGCACGACAAGCTAAAGAACTATCAACAACACTTGGCCATGCATTGGTTAAACTGGAAGTTGAAGAGATCGAAACCAAAATACGAGATACCGAGCGTGCTATCCATTCTGCCGGAACCATTGATGAAATCCTCCTTGAACTTCAACAACCAATTTTACAATTGTTTGATTCTGGATTGATCACTATCTATGCCATTGATGAAATCCGCAATGAAATCTACTCAAAAGTAAAATCCGGCGACCAAATAAATAACATTAGAGTACCCATTTCCACACAAAGTATTTCCGGATGCGTTGCTCTGACCAAGAAACCTGTAAATATCACTGATGTATACGATGCTGAGGAACTTAAAAATTATCATCCCGAACTAAAGTTCGACAGTTCCTGGGATAAAAAAACAGGGCTACGTACAAAATCAATGCTGGTATATCCTTTGCTACAAGGTGAAAATCTGATGGGAGTTATGCAACTGGTAAATAAAAAACGTGGGGACCGTTTCACAGAATGCGATGAACGAAACGCTAAAACCATTTCCCAAACACTTTCCTTAGCTTTCTTCAATCAACAAAAGATTGCTCGTCAAAAGCGCACAAAGTTTGGCTTTTTAGTCGAAAGCGGAATCATATCCCAGGACGAGTTAAATGATGCCATCGCTAAGGCACGTAAAAACCGAGTTGATGTTGAGGCAGTTCTTTTAAGCGATTTAAAATTGCAACGAAAGGAACTGGGAAAATCCCTTGAACTTTATTACAGTGTTTCCTATCAGGGGTTCAGTGATTCAATAGTCCTTCCACAATCCAACTTTTCAGGACTCAATAAAAATTATCTGGCCAAAAATAATTGGGTTCCCTTGCAAAATGACGAAACCAATGTGGTTATATTAACTGACGATCCATCGGATAAAGACCGCATCCAGAACATTCAAATGATTTTTCCGAAAAAGAAACTGGAAATTAAAGTAGGTCTAAAAGTTGATATTCGGGAGTTTTTGTTGTCAGCAATGACAGAAGACGAGGCAAAATCTGGAACAGCAGACGAAATTCGCACTGAAGAAATGTCGAGTCTTTTAAATGCACTGGAGGATGAAAGTGCTGAGATAGTTGACACAACGCACGAAGAAGATGAAGCAAATGCTATAAGTGAAACTGACAGCACCATCGTACGCCTGGTCAATAAAATATTAACGGATGCTTATGACCAAGGTATTTCTGACATCCACCTTGAACCAGGAACAGGGAAAAAACCTGTAAAAGTGAGATTTCGAAAAGATGGTACCTGCCGTATTTATCAGGAAATACCTCATTTATATAAACAGGCAATCATCTCACGAATAAAAATAATGTCTAAACTGGATATCGCTGAAAGACGCTTGCCTCAGGATGGAAAAATAAAGATGAAATACGGTCGCAGGGATATTGAGTACCGTGTCGCAACCTGCCCGACTGTTGGCGGTAATGAAGATGCAGTTCTACGTATTCTGGCCGCAAGTAAACCCATCCCTCTGGACAAAATGAATTTTTCTCCGAGAAATTTAAAGCTCATCAAAGATAAAAGCAGCAAGCCTTATGGATTGATATTAGTGGTGGGTCCAACAGGATCAGGCAAAACAACAACCCTTCACTCCTGCCTGGGTCACATCAATACGCCAGAACTAAAAATCTGGACCGCAGAAGACCCAGTAGAAATCACTCAGGACGGGTTAAGGCAAGTACAAATGTTAAACAAAATAGGCCTTGATTTTGCTCGCGCTATGAAGTCCTTTCTTCGCGGTGATCCCGATGTTATCATGGTTGGTGAAATGCGCGATGCTGAAACCTGTGCCATTGGACTGGAAGCATCTCTTACGGGGCATCTGGTCTTCAGCACCTTGCATACCAACTCTGCTCCTGAAACTATTACACGTTTGCTGGATATGGGGATGAATCCGCTCAACTTTGCTGATGCCCTGCTCCTCATTATTGCGCAAAGACTAGTTAAAACACTTTGTAAAGCATGTAAGGAAGATTATCATCCATCAAAAGAAGAATTTGATATTCTAGTCAAAGAATATGGGGAACAGGATTTCCCTAAACTGGGAATTACTTATACTGATGAACTGATACTTAAAAAACCCAAAGGTTGTGCGGCATGTAATGATACTGGCTATGCAGGCCGAACCGGACTTCATGAATGTCTTGATGGGACAGATGAGATCAAACGTATGATAATGAAACAATCCTTGGTAGAAGAATTACGCAGGCAAGCTATCGATGACGATATGACAACTTTGAAACAAGATGGAATATATAAAGTATTCAAGGGCGACTGTGATTTAAAACAAGTGCTCTCTGTATGTATTGTTTAATCGTATAATATAAAAGTAACCATAATCCTATTAATCCAATAATCCATGAACCGCACACAAGCAACCCTGGATCAACCAGCAACTGAGAATAGCACCAAAATCAGGTCAGCTTTAGCTAAGGCTCAATCTTCCCAGGACATTGCCACTGTAATCCCGGAACTTATCGATGAACTAAAAAATATCTGGCGTTGTAAAAACATTACTCTTTTTGCACTCGACAGAGAAAACAGGCAACTTTTTTCACGCAATGCAATTGAAGGGTTGAGTTCAGGAATCAAGGTAGATATTTCAACAAGTAGTCTTGCAGGGTATGTAGCAGGAGTAGGAAAACCTATAAACCTTGCAGACGCTTACTCTGAAGACGACCTGTCAAAGATACATCCTCAACTGTCAAAAGGCTCGACTTTGGACTCCCCTCTGGATATTAAAACCTGCGCTATCATGGTTCTGCCCATTCCATACAATAAAAAATTGATTGGAGTGGTAGAAGTGGTCAACAAAAGAAGGGATGGTGAAGCGTTTTCTGACGCTGATTTCAAATTGGCTCGTGAGATTTCCCCTGCACTCGGATCTATATTTTCACAGATGGAAGAGAAGTATGGTATGGAACCACTTCCTGATGTGAAAGTACTTTCTCCAGAAGAAAACCTTCATCGCATTTCCCAAGCAATCCATTCAGCAAAAGATATTGATGAGATTCTTATTGAGTTTAAGGAATCGATTTTGAACTTGTTCGAAGCGCACGCTATCACAATCTATGCAGTTGACAGTCAAAAAAATGAAATTTTTTCCAAGATCAAATCTGGAGATCAGATAAACGAAATCCGGGTTCCCATTTCTCCCGTAAGCATTGCCGGCTGGGTAGCAAGCCATCAGGAAAGTGTAAATATAAAAGATGTATATGATGAGGAAGAACTTAAAAACTATCATGATGATTTAAAGTTTGACAGCTCCTGGGATCAGAAATCAGGAAATGTTACCAAATCAGTTCTCGTCTATCCAATGATCCACGCAGGAAAACTTATGGGGGTCATCCAACTCGTTAACAAATTGGATGGAGGAAACTTCAATGAACAAGATGAAAAGAGTGCCACTATTATTGCAGAAACATTAGCATTGGCTTTTCATAACCAGGCAAAATATATTCCATCCAAACCCACAAAATTCAGCTTCTTGATTCAAAATGGAATCATCACCGAGGAAGAGTTAACACAAGCGACTGCCAAGGCAAGAAAAAATCAGATTGATGTAGAAACAGTATTAATGGTCGATTTTAAACTTAAAAGAGCTGACCTGGGAAAATCGTTTGAAACCTTTTATAACCTTCCCTACTTCGGTTACAGTGATACAGTTATATTACCAGCCGAGATGCTGACAGGTCTTAACCGGAATTTTTTGACAAAAAACTACTGGATTCCTATTCAAAAAGAAGGCGACAAAATAACTATACTGATCAACGACCCCCTAAACCCAGACCGCAATCAAAACATTCGACAAATATTTCCTAAAAAGGAAATTGAATATAAGATTGGATTGAAAGTCGACATCATTGATTTCTTAAACTCCTCTTTGGGCGCAGACACTTCCGTGAGTGAAGGTGAACAGCCAGAGTTAGGCGAAATGTCGGGTCTTCTGAGTGCCCTCAAGGAAGAACATGGAGATGTCGAGGTTGACCAGGAAGAAGATGACGGGGCTAATGCAATCAGCGAAACAGACAGCACCATTGTTAGGCTGGTCAATAAAGTATTGATAGATGCCTATGACCAGGGTGTATCGGATATACATATTGAGCCTGGTATTGCCAAAGAGAGTGTATTGGTTCGTTTTCGCAAAGACGGGGCCTGTACAATCTATGAAGAAATTCCCTCAATTTACAAGCAAGCTTTACTTTCCAGAATAAAGATCATGTCCAAGTTAGACATTGCTGAACGGCGTTTGCCTCAGGATGGAAAAATAAAAATGAAATACGGCAAAAAGGAAATTGAATACCGGGTCGCAACCTGCCCCACAGTGGGCGGAAACGAAGATGCCGTCCTCCGTATTTTGGCCGCAAGCAAGCCCATCCCTCTGGATAAAATGAATTTTAATGACCGCAATTTAGAGTTGATTCAAAAAAGTGCGGCTAAACCTTACGGTTTGATTCTGGTTGTAGGACCTACCGGCTCAGGGAAAACAACGACACTACATTCCACCCTGGGTTATATCAATAAACCTGATAGAAAAATTTGGACCGCTGAAGATCCTGTGGAAATCACACAAAAAGGTTTACGACAAGTTCAGATGCTCAATAAAATCGGACTCGATTTCGCCCGAGCAATGAAATCATTTTTACGTGGTGATCCCGATGTCATCATGGTTGGTGAAATGCGTGATGCTGAAACCTGTGCCATTGGGCTGGAAGCTTCTCTAACAGGGCATCTTGTATTTAGCACACTTCACACCAACTCAGCTCCAGAAACCATAACCCGTCTGCTCGATATGGGAACGAACCCTCTTAATTTTGCTGACGCATTGCTCCTGATTGTTGCACAAAGGCTCGTTCGCACCCTCTGCAAAAAATGTAAGGAGGACTACCATCCAACTAGAGAAGAGTTTGATTCTCTGGTCAAAGAGTATGGGGATGGTTTTGAAAAACTGAATATAGAATATACCGATGATTTAGTTTTGAAAAAACCTGTAGGTTGCCCAAGTTGTGGCGATACAGGTTATGCAGGCCGTACAGGTTTGCATGAATGCCTGGAAGGTACTGATGAAATTAAAAGAATGGTCATGAAACAATCGTTGGTTGAAGAATTACGCGAACAAGCTCTTTCGGATGGGATGACAACTCTCAAGCAAGATGGAATTTATAAAATCTTCAAAGGAGATTGTGACCTTAAGCAGGTTATGGCTGTCTGTATTGTCTAAAAAACTTCAGATTGGCCTATCATGAATGGGCAGGAATAAAACTCTTTAACTCATCATCCCATTTCTTTATCTTCGAAATTGCATTCATTGCAACTTTTTGATTTCTTATTTTCTTATCACGAATCTTCATATCCTTAGACCAGAACAGACCGAAATTGATATTCATAGGTTGAAATCCTTTACTTTTGGAAGTGACCAAATAATTGATCAGCGCTCCCAATGCCGTATCGGCCGGAGGCGGCGAATAATGTCTACCTGTGATTTTTGCGGCCGCGCTTAAACCGGCCAAAAGTCCCATCGCTGATGATTCAACATACCCTTCCACCCCGGTTATCTGTCCTGCAAAATAACAACCAGGCCTGCTTTTCAATTCCAGTTCTCTAGTCAAAAGACTGGGAGAATTAATAAAAGTATTTCGATGAATAGCTCCTAAACGGAAAAACTCAGCTTTTTCCAATCCAGGTATCATAGAAAAAACTCTTTTCTGTTCAGGGTAAGTAAGTTTTGTTTGGAATCCAACGAGATTATACGCAGTACTATCACGATTTTCCCGACGTAACTGCACAACCGCATAAGCATTTTCTCCTGTTTTAGGATTCGATAACCCAACAGGCTTTAACGGTCCAAAGGCTAAAGTTTGGTTTCCTCTTTCAGCCAGCACCTCAATAGGCATACAACCTTCAAAATAAATTGGTTTTTCAAATGAGGCAAATTGAACTTTTTCTGCAGCTTTCAACTCCTGCACAAACGAAAGATACTGTTCCTCATTCATGGGGCAATTCAGGTAGTCCGCATCACCTTTATCGTATCTCGAAGCAAAAAATACTTTCTCATAATTTATCGAATCGGCATTAACTATGGGTGAGAGTGCATCATAAAAATACAAATATTTCTGCCCAATCAGCTTCGAGATTTGTTCTGACAACCTGGGAGAAGTTAATGGACCAGTGGCAATGATTACAGGTCCTTCCTCTGGGATATCCACAATTTCTTGACGCCTAATAGTAATATTGGGATGGTTAAGTAATTTTCTGGTGATTTCCTGAGAGAATAAATTACGGTCAACAGCCAACGCAGAACCTGCGGGAACAGTGTTATTATCACCAGATGAAATGACAATTGAGTTTAAACTTCGAAGTTCTTCTTTGAGAATAAACGGAGCAGAAAAAGGATGATTATTACCTAGAGAATTACTGCAAACCAATTCGGCAAAATTATCAGTTTTATGAACAGGATTATTAACTACCGGCCGCATTTCATACAAAACAACCTGTACACCTAGTTCAGCTGCCTGCCAAGCCGCCTCAGACCCTGCTAGCCCCGCACCGATAACTGTTAAAAAATCATTCACATTCAAGCCGCAGCATCAGTTTTTTTAAAACCACAACTGGGGCAAAGAACAGAAGGGTCTTCGTTCTTTTTCCATTTTTCTACCATGAATGGGTTCTTGCATTCTGGGCAAGCTTCCCCTATTGGCTTGTCCCAGGAGGTAAATTTGCAGTCAGGGTATTTTGTACATCCATAAAAGGTTCTTCCCTTTTTAGACCTGCGTGCGGCAATCTCTCCCTTACAACCTTCTTCCGGACACTTAATACCAAGCCCAATTGCTTTAGTAAACTTACACTCTGGGTAATTGGAGCACGCTATGAACTTTCCAAACCTCCCACGCTTCATTATTAGTGGTGAATCACACTTTTCACAATTACCTTCCACTTCATCAGGTTTGGCGCCGTCATCGTCACTTCCTTTCCCCCCAAGATCCCGCGTATTTTTACAATCTGGATAACCCGAACAAGCCATGAATTTTCCAAAACGTCCCCATTTAATAATCATGGGTTGGTCACATTTTTCACAAACCTCATCGGTTTCCTCAACCTGAGCTTTAAAGTCTTTCATCTTTTCTTCAGCTTTTTCCAGATCAACCTTGAACGGTGTGTAAAAAGAATTAAGAGCTTCAACCCACTCCAGCTTTCCCTCTTCAATATCATCTAACTGATTTTCCATATTTGCAGTAAATTCTGTGGTCATGATATCTGGAAAATATTCAACCAGAAGATCATTGATCATGAACCCAAGCTCAACTGGTTGCAAACGCCGCTCAACATTTTGAATATAATCCCGGTCCTTAATCACACTGATGGTCGCAGCATATGTACTCGGGCGACCCACACCTTTTTCTTCCAGTTCCTTAACAAGCATCGCCTCAGAAAAGCGGGGTGGAGGCTGTGTAAAGTGTTGCTCAGGAAGTATTTCATGAACTTTCAGAACTTCACCTTTTTTGAGCGAAGGAAGCAAACGATCATCTCCCTTACCTTGTGTTTTAGATTCATCATTTTTTTCATCATCCTGGCTTTCAACATAGACTTTCATAAAACCAGCAAACTTGAGAATCGAACCATTACTGCGAAACAAATATTTTCCAGTCTTGATATCAAATTGGGTTGTATCCAGCACTGCCGGAACCATCTGGCATGATACAAAGCGAGACCATATCAGCTGGTAAAGCCGGTACATATCCTTTTCAAGGCTTTCCTTGATATTATTCGGCTCCAACCTGACGTCAGTGGGTCGAATCGCTTCATGAGCCTCTTGGGCCGACTTTTTACTTTTATATGAGTTGGGCTTATCCGGAAGGAACTCCTTGCCATATTTTTCAGGAATATACTCTCTAACATCATCAAGAGCCTGATCTGACAACCTCACCGAATCAGTACGCATATAAGTGATAAGACCAACGGTTCCTTTTTTACCGATTGAAATTCCTTCGTACAGCCTCTGGGCAAGCATCATCGTCTTTTTGGGAGAAAAATTTAGCTTACGAGATGCTTCCTGCTGGAGTGTGCTGGTGATGAAAGGAGCACTTGGATTTCTTTTTCTTTCCTTTTTGACAATATCTTCGAGAACGAGCTCAGCACCCTCAAGATCCTTGAGGATTGCATCTACCTCAGCCTTATTAGCAATCTCTGCTTTATCATCACCAATCTTAAATAATTTGGATTGAAATTGCGGCTTTTTGCTTCCTTCCAAGCCTAATGTTACAGACCAGTATTCTTTAGGTTTGAAAGCTTGAATCTCTCTCTCCCTTTCGCAAACTATCCTTAAAGCTACAGATTGAACACGCCCTGCACTCAATCCACGGTGGACTTTTTTCCATAAAATTGGACTTATTTTATATCCGACAAGGCGATCCAAAATTCTACGGGCCTGTTGAGCATTCACAAGATTATTATTAAGCTCGGTAGGGTTTTTGAGAGAATCTAAAACTGCCTTTTTAGTAATTTCATTAAATGTAACCCGATAAATTTTACCCTTTGTGAACCTCGCCACTTCGTTACCAATATGGTGGGCAATCGCTTCTCCCTCACGATCCGGATCCGGTGCAAGATAAATCATGTCACATTTCTTGGCGGCAGTTTTCAGCTCCTGCAGAATTTTTCCTTTTCCTCTGATAGTGATGTACTCAGGAGCAAAACCATTATCAACATCTACACCAAGCTTTTTTTTAGGAAGATCCTTAAGGTGCCCTACCGAAGCTTTAATAATAAAGTCCTTGCCAACGATTTTTTTCAATGTGTTGACCTTGGTAGGGGACTCCACGATCAGTAACGACTTACCCATATTTCCTCACTCGTTTTATTCATCGCCATAATTCGTAATATACATCTTTCCGCTTAACTGTCGAACAAGGCCTCTTAGTTCCAGTTGCAACAGTGTAGCTGAAACTTGTGCAGGAGACAAATTGCTGTTTTCAATTAAATTATCTATATGCCTACCCTCTAAGGATAATAAAGAAAATAATTTTTCCTCCTGATCGCTACCAAACCTGGGATCAACATCCTCTTTTTTAACCTTTAAGCTTTCTCCAAAAGCTGGCAAAAGTTCTTCAAGGATGGACTCAGGCCTATCAACTAATTTTGCACCTGATTTGATCAAATTATTGGTGCCTCTGCTTTTAGGAGAAGTAATATTACCAGGAACAGCAAAAACTTCTCTTCCCTGCTCAAGAGCAAAGTCGGCGGTGATCAAAGCACCACTTTTTTCGGCTGCTTCAACAATGACCGTTCCCAAAGCAAGTCCGCTCAAAATCCTGTTCCTTGCAGGAAAATTATTACGATCTGGCCTCATTAAAACAGGGAACTCAGATAATATAGCTCCTTGCTCGGCAATTTTCTGTCTTAACTTAACATTCTCCGGTGGATAGGTATGGCCTAATCCACAACCGAAAATAGCAATAGTATCTGCTCCAGCAGAAAGTGCCGCCTTATGTGCAAGAGTATCAATTCCTCTGGCCAGGCCGCTGATAATAGTAAATCCAGCGGTTGCCAGTTTCAAGCACAGTCTTTCCGTGATCAGCTTTCCATATTCAGATGGATTGCGTGTCCCCACTACTGCCAAAGGTAAATTAATTGAGTTTAGAGCTTTGCCTTGCACATACAAAATCGGTGGAGGGTCATAAATTGCTTTCAAAAGAGGCGAATATTCTGGACTTTCCAATGTTATAATCCGAACTCCCTCTTTTTTGGCGAGCCTTAACTCGCGCTCTGCTTCAGTGTCCACATCGAAACGCTTTATTTCACCAGCAACTTTTTCGCCAACACCGTGAATTTGTAGTAGTTCATCTCTTGGTGCTAAAAATACTTCACGCGGTGAACCCAGCCTCTTAACAAGTCTGTGGAATAAGGTCCGGCCCACCCCAACAACCATATTTAAGGCCAGCCAGTACTTCAGTGTTTCCCTGTCCATGAGGCTCTTACCCTATTTAAATCTGCAACAGCAAGATTAAAGTTGTAAACCGACTCATAATAGCCGCTTAAAACCCGGGTATATATTATGAGTGCTTCAAATAAATCACCGGAATTTCCAATTCCAAAATCATAATTTGCCACTTCACTTACCAGCAAAGCTCGTGTAATTTTGCGATTCTTTTTGGCAAGATGTAGTTTTTCCCTGCTTTCGATAGCTTTCAAGAAACTGGTTTTCAGCTTTAGTTCATTTTTCGAAGAAAGCGGATCTTTTGAAACCCATGCGTTAACAGAGTCTGAATTTTTCAACCAAACTTCATAATCGCTATAATCGAAGATGACCGGTTCTATTTCAGGATTGCTCATTTCCGCATCTGTAGAGTAACCTTCATTGAACATTCCAGCTAGAGAAACACGTGCCACCTTAATATCACTATCCAGCGAGATGATATCATTCAAGGTCCCTGCAAGGCCTAATTTAAGCTTTGTAATAGCAGATTGGCTGATATCATCTTCACCAGAATCAAACTTCTCTTCAGCCTTGGTTATAGCCTTTTCAAAATGCTTCTTGACTTCATCTAATACTTCCAACCTCTGCATTTTGCTTTGTATCTCATAATAATATTTTTGGACCTGATACTCTTGCTCAGCTAAAAAAGTCAGCTCTTTACCTTTATGTAAAGACTTTATATCACTTATCGCTTGTTGCAATACAGGTATCGGTGGCAGCCCTCCCGCAAAAGAACTTGTATGAAATACTGCAAAAAATAATAATATGGTCAAATTCTTAACAAAAAGTTTCATATTTCTCCATGATGCATTTTTTTACATGAATACACGGTACATAAATTTGCTATTAATGTATTTTATGGAATGAATTTGAAGGAAAGAAAAAAGGGGCACTGAACTTCTAAAAGAAACCTTGATGGCAACCAAGAATGTTCTTTTATTGAAAATGCCCCACAAAAGGACAGAAGCTCAGCACCCCACAGATGATCCAAATGTAACATAGCCCCCTACCCCTGTCAATATTATTATATATTATGCGCGCATTTTTAACAAAATTTTGACAAAATAATCGTTTATTTTCAATAAGTTAATATAATACCGCCATTTTTCCTGATTAATTTAGCGGTTTAGGGTTTATTTTTCAAGATATCAGCAAATATTGCAAAACCAATATTTTAGCTGCATAGCGCCGTCTTCAATTTTCCATAAAACAAATTAATATTATATATAGCAATAAGTTATGGACTCGGCAATGAGAAAGGAACTGGAATGAATGTCATCAAAAATATGGCAATGGAAATTACACCCAATACCCTGTGAAACACTCCCAATTCTTTCTTTTCATCTAATAAAGGAGCTGTTTTAAAACCCACCAATACTATTATTACAGCCCAGAAAAACCATCCTGTCCAAAAATAGCCCAGTGGAAATAATGCCAGAAAAAAAAGCTTTCCCATCATTTTATGTTGATTTGGTGACAATGCAAAAACAATATGCCCTCCATCCAATTGCCCTATCGGTATCAAGTTTAACGCAGTCACCAACATACCTATCCACCCTGCAAATGCAATTGGGTGTAAGTGAATATTCAAGTCAGGGGATTGTGGATCAATCCCCAGTATCAGTTCTGCACAAATATTCAGTATCAGAGAGCTACCAAAACTCACTCCTTCAATGCCAATCACAGGGGACACATACGAAAGAGACAATCCATATATCAATATAGGCAGGGCTACCAAAAAACCCGCAATGGGTCCCGCGCAACCTATTTCCATCAGCACTCTGCGATTAGGGATGATCTGCCTGATTTGAATAAAAGCGCCAAAGGTTCCAGCAATAAAGACAGGCGGAGCGGGAATAAAATAAGGTAGTGTAGATTGTACCCCATTTCTTCTGCTGGCCCAATAATGACCAAACTCGTGCGCCCCTAAAATCAGGACCAGACTGATTGAAAACAACAAACCACCCGACAAATAAGTTGTTATAAGAGTTCCCAGCAATAATATTGAAAACAACCACCAGTTCTCTCTTTTAACCTCTTCTGGATTGGAGTATGCATGTGAATCAAGAACAGAAGGAGTATCCATTGGATGGTTTGGAACATTTTGCTTCACACTTGATGACTCGTGCGTAGGAGGGATTGCCTCGTGGTAGTTATGGTCGTCTTGCTTCACGTTTAATAAATCACATTTTGTTCGTTAATGGTTTATGTGTGAATTCACGTGCATTGGAGCCGGAATAATCACCAGCAACCTGGCCATTTCCATAAAGTTTGTATTTATATATTATCAGTCCCTCCAAACCAACCGGTCCCCTGGCATGAGTTCTGTTTGTGCTGATACCAATTTCTGCACCAAGTCCATATCTGAATCCATCCGCAAAACGAGTTGACGCATTCCACATAACACTGGCTGAGCTGACTTCACTCAGAAACTGCTCTGCATGATCCTGGTTTTCTGTAATGATCGTATCAGTATGTCCGGAACCGTGCTTATTGATAAACTTCACAGCCTCTGAAAAATTATCCACAATTTTGATTGATAGCTTGAGGTCCGTATACTCCGTGTCCCAATCCGACTCAGACGCCGGCGCAACCTCTGGAACAACTTGACTTGTTTTAACGCAACCTATCAATTCTACATGCTTTTCTTTGAATCTCGATACCAGTTCAGGCAAAATTTTATCAGCCATCTTTTTATGTATTAGAAGGGTCTCCATAGCATTACAAGCCGCGGGATATTGTAATTTTGAATCAAGGCAAATACGCAGGGCTTTGTCATAATCTGCAAATTCATCAATATATGCGTGACAAACTCCTTCCGAGTGACCCAGAACTGGTATTTTTGTGTTCTCTTGAATATATCTAACAAAAGAGTTGCTTCCTCGGGGTACTATTAAATGTATATATTTGTCCTCTTTCAGCATGTCAGCAACTTCCGAACGCGTCTCAATCATTTGAACTGCAGATGTTGGAACTCCAGGTACTTTCCCCATCGCTTCCACCAATAAGTGAACGATCACCTTATTGGAGTTTTGAGCCTCGGTTCCTCCTTTTAAAATTACAGCATTGCCAGACTTCAAGCATAACGATGATATCTGTGGTACGGCATCAGGTCTCGATTCGAAAATAGCCCCAATCACCCCAATAGGACAAGTAACCTGCTTAACCACCAGGTCCTGATCCATTTCCATAACATTGTTTACCCTGCCAACCGGGTCTGGTAAAGCCACCACACTGCGTATCCCCTTTGCCATTCCACGTACTTTTTCTTCATTCAGCGCTAATCTGGCAATCAACGCACTTGAGATCCCTTCTTTTTTAGCAAACTCCAAGTCTTTTGCGTTCGCTGTCAAAATGGCATCACAGTTCTCATCCAAAGAATCAGCCATTAACTCCAGAGCCTTATTCTTTAAATCTGTGGAAAGATGAGCCAGAACCAACGCTGAGGCGTTAGCATTTTTCGCAATTTCTGAAATATTCATAGCGGATCAAAAACCCTTCTTTAAGACTACGTTTTATGGTCGACGAGATTATACATTACTATCTTTACTCAGGGTCTCCAGGATAAATTGGTGTCATCACTTGTTGCAGAGTTTTGGAGTCCTTGATCAACCTCACACCTTCCTCTTCAATAAAATTGCCCCATAGTTCTAGAAATTTTAATTTCCTCAACCCGGTTGAAGCGGCAAGAACCCTCGCCCCGGTCAAAGTGATGCCATTCCACTGCAAATCCAGTTTCTGTAAAGACAAAGAACGATCCACCAACGCCTTTATTCCCTGGTCTCCAATTTGGTTCTTTTGCAACACCAGCTCTTTCAAATTTCCAATCCAGCCAGACTTGGCAAGAGCCTTCATCGCTTTCGGCCCTATAGCGTTTTCAGATAAATCTAAAACCTCCAGAGCCCTTAAATAAGGAGAACGCGCCAAAAACTCCACTCCCTTGTTTCCCAGCCGATTCTTTCTCAACCTGAGCTCTTTTAAATTCTTAAGTGTTGATGATTTTGCAAGCGCACGAGCACCCTCTTCACCAATTTGACTGCCGGTTAAATCCAACGACTCCAGTTGAATTAGGCTGGTTGACTGTCCAAGCGCCCTGGCTCCTTCCTCCCCTAACTGGTTTCCCCATAGCCCAAGATATTTCAGCTTCCCAAAATTCTTGGATGAGGCAATGGCTTTAGCTCCATCAGGACCAATAGTGCCGTAAAACAGGTTAAGACTTTCCAGGTTTTGCAAATATGGCGAAGATGCCAAAGCTTGTGCACCTGCATCCCCTATATTATGGGCACGCAGACCGAGAAAGCGCAGATTTTTCAGTAAATGCGATTTGGCTAATTGCTTTGCCCCCTCATCTCCAATAGCTCCGCTGTGCCTAAGATCCAGCCTGGTGCTATTTTCTTTCAGTTCTTTCAGGATCAGCTCATTAATGTTCAATCCCCAAGCAGGTGCATCACACAGCCAGAACATTGCCAGCAAAATAATTAATGATTTAAAAAAAATATGTGGCATCGGGTAAAGGTTGCTAAGGAAAATCTTGCACGGTGATGCGGACTTCCAGACCATCCTGCATCCAACCAAAGTTACCGTGACCGGCTAATGTAGAAATTGTGCCTTGAGAATCAATTTTTCGGATACGATTATTGTCTCGATCAGTAAAAATCAAATTATCGTTCTTATCAAAAACCATCCTGTAAGGACTTTTTAACTGAGCTTGAATAGCTGAACCCTTATCACCCGAAAACCCTTTTGTCCCGACCCCGGCAACAAGAGAAATTGCACCATCAACATTAATCTTTCTTATTCTTGCTGTTTGTTCTTCTGCTACATAAAGTGCTCCATCACGTCCCAAAACCAATCCACCGGGAGATCTGATTCCAGCTGAAACTGCCAATCCACCATCACCACTGTCTTTAAATTCTCCGGACCCGCCAATAATTTCAAAATTACCTTCAGAACTCATTTTAACGATTCGGCTACTTCCCGAATCTGAGAAGTAAATATCCCCCTCATTGCCCACCAGAACACTATTAGGGTGAAACTCTTCTCCCATGGAAACCATGGTCTCATCAACCACTCTACGAATGATACCATCCATGCCTATTTTACGGATCGACCGACTGGAGGAATCAGAAACATATACATTGCCCTCCTTATCAATAGCAATGTCACTGATTGTGTAAAACGATGCATCAATAGCCGGTCCGCCATCCCCCTCATCCCCCTGCTGTCCATTTCCTGCAAAATGCGTTATCGTTCCATTCGCAGAAATTTTTCGGATGACCCAACCATTTCCAAGCCGGTTCACAACATAAACATTATCTTCATGATCTATCGCCATAGTCGAAGGCATGAATAAAGATGCCGAAAGAGCCGGACCACCATTGCCTTCATTGCCTTCTCTCCCATTTCCGGCATATGTTGTAATAATTCCATCTGGAGACAGTTTGCGGATTCGATGATGCTGCAAATCCGCAACCAGAATATTATCTTTACTGTCAATGCAAATGCCTGAAGGGGTATTCAGTGTAGCTCCTGTACCAGGACCTCCATCACCTTTAAAAAGAGGTTTGCCATTGCCAGCAATCGTTGAAACTATAGAGTCCTTAAGCCCGACACTGCGAACACGATAATGAGAGCGATCAACCACAATCAATTTGTTATCAGGATGAATGGCTAGTGAAAAAGGCAGATACAAGTTTGTTTCCGGGGCAATTTCATTATCACCATTAAAATCATTGTGACCCGTTCCCATAAAAGTTGTGATTACACCTTGCCCGTCAACCTTTCGAATACGGTTATTATTTCGGTCAGCAATGTATACATTACCCATATCATCCACAACAACATCAGTGGGGTATGCAAGGCTTGAGTAAGACGATGGACCGTAGTCTCCACCAAAAGAATGCATGCTGTCACCAGCCAAGGTGGTGATGAATCCCTTCCCATCAACTTTGCGAACACGGTTATTGCCCCGATCGGCGATATACAAATTCCCGTGCCTGTCCAGAGAAATTCCAAAGGGATATTTCAGCACCGCATCAATGGCCAGGCCAAAATCACCGCCAAAACCTGGCGCTCCAATGCCAGCAACAGTCGTGATTATTCCATCTTTTCCAATTTTACGGATACGATTGTTGGAACGATCAGAAATATAAATACTGCCGTTCGGTCCTACTTCCACATCGGATGGAAGGTTAAGGTGAGCCGTTAAAGCCGGACCATCATCTCCGCCGAAGTCAGGTTTACCGGTTCCAGCTACGGTAGTGATTATTCCTTCAGTTGAAATCTTTCTAATACGGTGATTATTGCGGTCGGCAATATATAAATTACTTGCCTTGTCTAACGCTAGTCCTGCAGGAAAATTTAGAGACGCTTCTAACGCGGGGCCACCATCCCCGGAATATCCAGCAGTGCCATTACCGGCTATCGTAGTAATAATCCCATCTGGAGTAACTTTACGAATTCTATTCTTGGAACGATGCGAAAGGTAAATATTTCCAGCACGGTCAACAACAACGCCATCAACAAGTGTCAACTCAACGGATGTTGCAGATTTTCCATCACCCACATCTTTATATGGAAAAGGATCTGCCGCTAACGTAATTGTAGATATCGTTCCGAGAAAAAAAACAAAAAGAAAAAATATTTTAAACAGGCAGTATTTACGTAAGATCAAAACCAGAACTCCCTAATTGGGGCCAACACTAGCTGATATAACTCTTTGTTTGCGGAAAAACTTATTACCGGCTGGCCCAACTTCCAGTGGCTAGCGGTAGACAATTTGCACCTTTCCCTTGCGATTGACTTTAAAAGCCGCCATCATCGTTGCTTCCCCTAATGGATTCATCGCCAAATCCAGAACTTTTAACCTGGGAAAGTGTTGTGACTCAATCAAGGCAACAGCACCCTGATCTGTAATCTGATTTTCACCCATATATAACAATTGCAGGTTTGAGAACTTTTCAGAACCGGCAAATGCGAGTGCTCCGCCATCGCCAATATTATTTCGAAACAAATTCAAAGTTTGCAGTTCGGGGAATACAACGGATGACGCAAGCATTTCTGCACCAACCGGCGTAATCAGGTTATCGTTAAGCATGAGTGTTTTCAGGTGAGAAAAATTTCCAGAGGCCACCATCAATTCAATGCTGTCATCACTGATTTCATTTTTCCACAGCTTTAAGGTCTCCAGGTTTTGCAAATAAAGCGACTCTGAAATGGCTTTCAGTCCCAGGTCGCCAATCAGGTTTCCCCATAAATCTATATGCTTCAACCCAGTCAGATAAGTAGATTTTGCAAGAGCCTTCATACCACGGGCTTTAATATTATTGCCCTGCAGGTGAAGAGTGGTGATTCCCTTGAGCAACTCCAGTTTAGCCAATTGTTTCGCACCTGATGGCCCAATGTTCAATCCACTTAGATCAAGAGTCTTTCCATCATGGCTAATTCGTTTCTCAATCAGAGCAGCAATATCGGCCGCCCACCCTAATGTGGGGAATGAGAAAACTAAAAGCAAAAGAAATGCTATACGAAGTTTTGTATGCAGGGCTGACATAAAGTCAGGTTAACAAATACTTTAAGATGGTGTAAATATTTTTTGTTCCCGCTAAAATATCGATTGTTACCACTAGTACGATTTCCGTTTAGAAAGGAAAAAACTCAGATCACTTCCAAAACTCCTGAGACACAGAAGTCGATTGAGAACTTAAATAGGGAGGGCTGAAAACATAGGGCTTCTACTCATCAAACTGATATTTCATCAAATTTCTTATATAAAATAGTTTCTTCCATGGAAATCCTATTTTTCAAGGAGCCCAGAAGAAATTCAACTGCTACTGCAAAGTCTACATCTTCATCCTCATTTTCATATGTATCGAAAAATTTAACAGCTCTCTCTGAAATAGATTTCATATCTGAAATATAATTTTCTGCTAAATTCATAGCAGTGCCATCTTCAATCCCAGCTCTTTTTAATGCAGGGTATAGAAACTCATCTTCTTTTTTAAGGTGCGACAGCAATATTTTTTTACAGTTGAAAAGAAGAGACTTTCCTTCTGGTGTAAAACCCCCCAATTGTTTTATCTTTTCAAATTCCTTTAACAGAATTTCATGCTCACTTTTCAGTTCATCAGTCAGTTTCCCCATTCTTTCCACCCCTTTCCAGTAAGAGAACGACGGCAAAAAATAAAAATTTCCGATATCCGAATCTAAGTTAGCACATATTTGAAGATTGTATAAATAATTTTTGTTCCGGCTTTGATAGTGCCGGAAAAGGTGCCTGTAATCTTGGATACTCCTATCCTATCTCTATATTTCACAGGAATTTCCAGGATACGCAATCTTTTCTTAACCGCCTTGATCTGCATTTCCACCGTCCAGCCGAAATTTGTGTCCTGCATGGCAATAGATTTCAATGATTCATAGCGAATAGCACGGAACGGACCCAGATCTGTATACCGGTGTCTAAAAAACAAGCGTATTAAGAAAACCGCCAGCTGGTTGCCATATCTTGATTGCGGCAACAATGCCTGACGGCTTTCCGGAAGAATCATTCTGCTTCCCAGAACAAAATCCATCTCACCAGACTCAATCGGCTCTATCAGTTTTACGATCTCTTCAGGATAGTCGCTGAAGTCACCATCAAGAAAAACCACAATATCCGGACTGTCCAGCTCACTTATCCCTTTCAGGCAGGCAGAGCCATAACCTCTTCTTTTCTCCTCAACCACGCGCGCACCTTTTTCTCTGGCTGAACGTGCAGTATCGTCGGTCGAGTTATTGTCAACAACGATGATTTCATGGATCAAATCTTTAGGCAGTGCATCAAGAACCAAGCCTATCGATTGCTCTTCATTAAAAGCGGGAATGATTACGGATATGCGGGAAGGCATGGAGCCGATTCAAGAATTGAGGGCTTTTTTAATACTGGATACAAATTCCGCGATGCTTTTATTTCTTTCTTCCGGGTCGGAGTGAGACTCGATCAACTTCACAATGGCACTGCCAATGATCACTCCATCTGAATATTGAGCAGCTTCTTTCGCTTGTTCCGGTCCGGAAATACCAAATCCCACCAACACCGGCAACCTCACCTGTTTCTTAATAGAAGTCACTTTTTCTTCGAGGTTTTTAGCAAGTGATTCTTTCGTCCCTGTTGTTCCTGTCAGAGAAACGTAATAAATAAAACCGTTGCTCGCATCATCGACCATTTTAATCCGGTCCTGAGTACTGGTAGGTGCAAGGAGAAAAATCATATCCAGTTTCTTTTCATCGGCAAATCCCAAAAACTCTTTGGCCTCTTCAGGTGGCAGATCAGGAAGGATAACGCCATCCACTCCGGCATTGACAGCGTCGGCCACAAATTTTTGCTGACCATAAACAAAAATAGGATTGAAACTGCTCATTAAAACAATCGGCAATTGTGACTGGCTCCTGATATCTTTCACCAACTCGAGAATCTTAACCAGAGTTGTGCCGTTTTGCAGTGAACGGTGTGCAGAGGCCTGAATGACTGGTCCGTCAGCAAGCGGATCTGAAAACGGGACACCAATTTCAATGATATCGGCCCCGCTATTCTCAATCACAGAAAAAATTTCTTTTGATGATGATAAATCAGGGTCACCAGCAGTAAAAAAGGCCACCAGAGCTTTATCGCCATTTAAACTTTTGAAACGCTCATCTATCCGGCTCACAAGGAAACTCCCATCATCTCCGCAACCTGGTTCACGTCTTTGTCACCCCGGCCTGATAAACAAACCAGAATGACCTCATCTTTTTTCATGGAAGGAGCCATCTGCATAACCTGCGCAATAGCATGTGCAGACTCCAGAGCCGGAATAATGCCTTCCAGTTGCGAAAGAAGTTTAAAACCTTCCATTGCTTCTTTGTCACTAATCGGGACATATTGCGCCCTGCCTGTTGCCCTGAGGTGGCTGTGCTCGCAACCCACTCCGGGGTAGTCCAGTCCCGCCGAAATTGAATGCGCCTCCGTCACCTGCCCGTCATCATCATGTAAAAGGTAACTCATCATCCCGTGCAAAACACCCGGTGAGCCTTTGGTGAGAGAAGCACCGTGTTTGTCTGTATCGATACCATGACCTGCGGCTTCTACACCAACAAGCCGAACATTTTCATTATCAAGGAAAGGATAAAATAAGCCCATAGAGTTACTGCCCCCACCCACACAGGCAACACAAACATCGGGTAACCGACCTTCCATTTCCATAATCTGGTCGATGGACTCCTCACCAATAACCTTCTGGAAGTCCCTGACTATCATAGGATAAGGATGAGGTCCAACAACTGAACCAATAATATAGTGAGTGCTCTCAACAGTGGTGATCCAGTTTCTTATTGCTTCGCTGGTAGCATCTTTAAGGGTACGGGTTCCACCGGTCACAGGGGTGACCTTTGCGCCTAAAAGCCGCATACGGAAAACATTGAGAGCTTGTCTTCTCATATCTTCCTCGCCCATGAACACTTCACATTCCAGCCCGAACAAGGAAGCAGCTGTTGCTGTTGCAACACCATGTTGACCTGCTCCAGTTTCTGCAATCACTCTCTTTTTACCCATTCGCCTGGTCAGCAACGCACTACCAATGGTGTTATTAATTTTATGGGCACCGGTATGAGTCAGGTCTTCACGTTTTAAATAAATCCTGGCACCACCAAGATGTTCAGTGAGACGTTGCGCAAAATAAAGTGAGGTAGGACGGCCAACATAATGCTTCAGATAATAGTCCAGATCTTTTTTAAACTGCGGATCGCCTTTAGCTTCCTCATAGACCTGCTCCAGCTCTTTCAGAGCAGGCATCAGGGTTTCAATGACATACTTGCCTCCAAATTTTCCGAAGTGCCCGCTTGAATCGGGCAGTTTACGCGGCTTCATGATTTACTCCCTGATCTAATATTTGCCAGAAAGGCACGAACCTTTTCCGGGTCTTTAATTCCTGGTGATTTTTCCACCCCCGAACACACATCCACACCGTAAGGCCTTACCCTGATTAAAGCCTGACGGATATTGCGAGGTGTCAATCCCCCTGCCAAAATAACCGGCCCAATTTTTTTAGCAGGTAGTGCAAGGTTCCAATCAAAAGTTTTTCCTGTACCACCATGCATATTGTCTGAAAAAGTATCCAGCAGAAAACCGCTAACAGGATATTTCACTAATTGACCTATAGACTGCAAACTTTGAACACGGCACGCCTTAATCACACGCCTGTGAATTTTTCGACAAAATGCAGGGGACTCATCGCCATGCAACTGAACCAGGTCAAGCCCGCAATAATCTGCAATCTTATTCACTCGCTCAGCAGATTCGTTAACAAAAACACCCACCGTATCGACTAACGGCGGCAGTTTTGAAATAATTTCTCTAACTACTTTCATCGTAACCGACCGTGGACTCTTTTTATAGAAAATAAAACCGACTGCATCAGCACCATGTTCGGCCGCATACATAGCGTCCTTCAACTGAGTCATACCGCAAATTTTAACCTTTACTTGTCGATTTTCCATTTCCTAATAGTTCCATCAGCTTTTCAGGAATATTTGGTGCCTTCATCAAACTTTCACCAATCAAAAATGCATGCGCCCCGATTTTTTCAAATTCCTCTATTTCTTCCCTGCCATGAATTCCACTCTCGCAGACAAGTGTATGACCTGACTCTTGTAACGCCATTGGTATCAAACGGCGAGATATACCCAAATCGGTTTTTCCATTAGTCAAGTCTCGATTATTGATACCAATCAAACTCGCCTTGGACTCAAAGGCTTTCTCCATATCATATTCGTTATGCGTTTCCACTAATGCCGGAAGCCCCAATTCCCTACCCAGGCTGATAAGGTCACTCAATTGGCTTTGTTCAAGCCAGGTGGCAATCAGCAAAAACAAATCAGCTCCATACGCCCTTGATTCATAAACCTGATACTCGTCAAAAATAAAATCTTTACGCAGCAACGGGATCGGGGCAACAGGCCTAACTTCTTCAAGGATTCCAATGTGGCTGCCAAAGTAATTACTTTCAGTAAGAATAGAAAGGGTGGCTGCGCCATTTTTAAAATAATCCCTGCCAATTTCTACTGCATTAAAATTTTTCCGCAACTCACCTTTAAATGGTGTGCGCCGCTTGATCTCTGCAATGATCTTGGAGTGCTCACCTTCGTTCAACGCTTTAAACACATCACGAACAGGCGGTTGCTCTCCCATTCTTTGTTTTAGTTGCATAAGCGGTAGCTTGCATTTCGTACCTGCCAGCTCCTTCTTCTTATCTGCGAAAATTTTATCTAGTATATTCGACATTTCAAGAGCAAGTGATTCTGCATAATTTTTCAAGTTTGTCTCGTGCGTTGCCCGACTCGATAGAGTCAACTGCATATTGAATGCCCATCTCCAGAGAATCTGCTTTTCCTGCCACATAGATAGCCGCGGCAGAATTCAGTAAAACGATGTCCCGTTGTGGGCCTTTTTCTCCATTCAGAATATTCTGGATCATTGCAGCATTCTCCTCAGGCGTTCTCCCTTTGAGGTCATCGGAGCTACAAGTTTTAAAACCCAGTTTCACAGGATCCAGACTATAACTTGAAACTTTTTCATCTTTTAGTTCTGCCACATGGGTAGCACCAGTCAGAGTGATTTCGTCCAGACCATCTGAGCCATGAACCACCAGGGCGTGCCTGTTACCCAAGTCACAAAGCACCTCAGCCAGTGGCTGAACCCATTTAATATCAAAAACACCCAACACCTGGGCATGAGCATTAGCTGGATTTGTCAAAGGACCCAAAACGTTAAAGATAGTACGAAAACCAAGTTCTTTTCTAACAGGAGCAGCATACTTCATAGCTTTGTGCAGCAAGGGAGCAAACAAAAACCCTATACCGACCTCTTCTACACAACGCTCTACCGTTGGCAAACTGGCATCAATATTCACTCCCAGGCATTTTAAAACATCCGCGCTGCCAGACTTACTGGATACAGCCCGGTTACCATGCTTGGCCACGTTAACTCCCGCACCTGCCGTGACCAAAGCGCTGGCAGTTGAAATATTAAAAGTGTCAGCACCATCGCCACCCGTTCCACAGGTATCGATCAGAGGAGTGGCTTTGATATCTAGTTTCTCAGCCTTGGCTCTCATCACCCGTGCCGCACCAACAATTTCAGCTACGGCTTCACCTTTTAAATGTAATGCTGTTAAAAAAGCCGCAAGTTGAGCGTTTGTTACCTCCCCTTCCATGATCTGACTCATGGCAGAAACCATTTCAGTCTCGCTCAGGTCAATGCCTGAAACAACTTTATGCAGAGAGGTTAGGAAACTCATGAGTTATACCCTTTAATGAAGTTACCCAATAATTCCTTTCCGCATTCTGTCAAAATGGATTCCGGGTGAAACTGCACACCTTCTATTGCAAGATCCTTATGGCGGATACCCATTATTTCATCATCATCGCTCTCTGCAGAAACTTCAAAACAGTCTGGAAGATTATCCCGGTTCAAAACCAGAGAGTGATACCGGGTAGCCTCAAATGGATTGGGTAAATTTTTGAACAGGGCCTTCCCATCATGGCGAATCATTGAAGTCTTGCCGTGCATCAGGCGACCGGCCTTTATGATTTCGCCCCCAAACGCTACTCCAACCGACTGGTGACCCAGGCATACACCTAGAATAGGAATTTTCCCCGCAAAATGTTTGATCACATCTACCGAGATTCCCGCTTTGGCCGGTGTACACGGTCCGGGAGACACAACAATCTTTTCAGGATTTAGCACTTCAATTTCCTTCAGGCTGATCTTATCATTCCGGTCTACACGAATTTCAGCGCCCAGTTCACCCATATATTGCACAAGGTTGTATGTGAACGAGTCATAATTGTCGATCATCAGAATCATGCCATCCACCCCTTTTCTGCCATTTCGATGGCTTTCAACAAAGCCCGCCCCTTGTTCATGGTCTCTTCAAATTCATTTTCTGGAACCGAGTCGGCAACAATTCCAGCACCTACACCAAGATAAGCCATTTCATCTTTAATTAGCAAAGTACGAATAGCTATTGCTGTATCCATATTGCCGTTAAAACTGATATATCCTACTGCGCCACCATAAAGTCCGCGGCGGGTTGGCTCCAGCTCATCAATAATTTCCATAGCCCTTATTTTGGGAGCACCGGAAAGAGTTCCTGCCGGGAATGCAGCTTTCAAGACATCAAAACAATCCAATCCTTTTTTCAAAATACCTTTCACGTTAGAAACAATATGCATGACATGAGAATAACGCTCAATGGTAAACCGCTCATCGACTTCAACAGTACTGATTTCTGAAACCCGTCCAAGGTCATTCCTTCCCAGGTCCACCAGCATGATGTGCTCAGCCAGTTCTTTTTCATCCTTCAGCAGATCCTGTTCAAGCTCCCTGTCTTCTTCTTCATTTTGTCCACGTTTTCTTGTCCCCGCTATGGGTCTTACTTCTACCTTATTGTCCTCCAAGCGCACCAGAACCTCAGGGGAAGAACCGACAACCTGAACATCACCAAATTTAAGGTGATACATATAAGGAGAAGGGTTGATCGTTCTCAGCGATCGATAAATATCAAACGGATCACATTTAAGGGAAAACTTCAATCGCTGGGAAAGAACCACCTGAATTGCATCCCCTTCCAATATGTATTCTTTGATTCTGGCTACCGCCTGCTTGAATTTTTCCTCCTCAATATTGGAACCAAAGCTTAAAGGTGATTCTGAACTCTCCGCCGCATCCGTATTTGCTCCTATTGCAAGAGGTGCTTTAAGTTTTTCTTCCAGGGAAGTTATTTTTTGAATAGTGTTTATATAAATTGCTTCCAGGTCATCGCCCTCTATAAAAGCGTTGGATACAATTTTAATAGTCTGCGAAACATTGTCGAACACCAGCATGGTATCGGTGATGACAAATTGCGAGTCTGGTACATCAAGATCATCCAGTGTTTGTTCAGGCAGGTCCTCAAAGAAACGAACCATATCGTAACTGACGAAGCCCACCGCTCCTCCCGAGAAACGCGGCAATCCGGGTTCTGGTACTGGCTGATAACGGGACAACACTTCTTTCACCGCTGAAAGAGGACTTCCCGATGTAATCTCTTTTTGCTCGCTCTGACCATTTTCTATCAAAGTCATAGTACGGCCTTTGGTACTGACTACAACTGAAGGATCACAACCGATAAAGCAGTATCGAGCCCACTTCTCCCCTCCCTCAACACTTTCTAATAGAAAAGAATATTCTCCTCCACTGATTTTTAAATAAGCGGATACAGGTGTATCAAGGTCAGCCAGAATTTCCTTATAAACAGGGACCAAATTCCCCAATTTAGCTTTCTGTTTAAACTCTTCTAATGAGGGCTTGAACATGGTGATGATTCACTCTTCTAACATAATAAAATCACTCAATACTAAAAAAGCACAGGAGACCTGTGCTGTTACAACCCACCAAAAATAAGGCCAGAAAAATATATTAGGCCGCCTTTAATATCAAGTATTTAGAACACAGACCTTAACATCCGGCCAAAGCTGGTGTCAAGCAGTTTAGGTGGGGGGATGATGCAGCCATCAACCTTCTACAGCTTTCCAGTCTTCACCATTCCAATGCAGGATTAATCCATTATCTCCGACTGCATAAATATTTTCATCACTACTGCCCCAGATTGCGGTGAGGTATTCTTTGGTGTTTGATTCTATCCGGGTCCATTCGTTATCATCAAGATAAAGAATCATGCCTTCATCGCCGACCGCAAACACCATTTCTCTGGAAGGTCCCCAGACATCAAGAAAAAATTCCATGGTCTGGGAGGGCATCTCTGTAAATTCAACTCCGTTGAATTTAAAAATAGCACCTTCAGATCCAACCATATAAACCTCATCGGGACCAAAACCATAAATACCGTAAAATTCGGCACCAGAGTTGAAGGTCATGCGGATCCACTTTTCTCCATCCTGTTTGAGTACCAATCCGTCGTAACCAACAGCCAACATGCCACTTTCCTTACACCCCCACAAGCGGGTTATATCCGTATCGGTTCCTGTTTGAGTGTAGTTCCAGGAACTGCCATCGTAACGGAGAATTTTTCCCAGCCTGGAGCAGGCATAGATTTCATCCTCAGCGAGACCGAAAAGCCCGGTCATAGGCGGCAATTTTTCCGTCGTCTCATCTGGAGTCCAGGACTTGCCATCATAATGGAGGATCCTGCCATCAGTCACGACTGCAAAGACATTATCGGGTGCGCTTCCCCATATATCCTTAAAAGTCCATCTCCCACCCGTTTCCATCGGAGACCATTGGTTACCGTCATAATGCAACATGGTGCCATCTGCACCGCCGACAAAAATATCGCTCTCACTAAACCCGAAAATAGATAAAAGATGATTTGAAGTCAAAGCAGGCATAATTGATCCCCAAAGCTATCTATGTTTTCTATATGTATTGCATTGCTCATAACGACATATCACTCCATTCGTTTCCGTCATATTTAAGAACTGTTCCGTTTTCGCCGGCCACATAAACTTTATCAGGCCCAAGTCCTTTAACTTTAGTTAAATACTCGTCTTTTATTGATTCAATGGGAGACCACTTATTACCATCATAGTGAAGCATCGCAGCATTATCTCCAACCACATATATGTCATCCTCAGATGCACCCCAGATGCTCAGCAGGTATTCTTCAGTCCCGGACTCCATAGGTTTCCACTCAGATCCATCGTAATGCAGAATCGTACCGTGGGAACCGCAGATATAAGCATTGTCCTTTCTGGTACCCCAAATACCGAAGAGTGAGATTTGCTCATCAGTCAATTCTTCACAACGTTTAAATTCTTTGCCATTATAAAATCGATAAATCCCTTCACCACCTACTGTATGAATATTTTCGATATCCACTCCCCACATACCGAACAGATCATGAATGGTGTTGGGCTCCCGATAATCCCACTTCTCTCCATTCCAATAGAGCATTCGTCCGCCAACACCATATAGGAACACATTGTTTTCATCAAAGCCGTAAGCGGAGTTGAGAGAATCGTAACTACCTGTATCTACCTGTTTCCATTCCTTGCCGTTATATAAAAGGACAATGCCACCAATACCCACCGCATAAATGCATTGCTCATGGGGTCCCCAGACACCCATTAGTGGATTGGTATTATCAGTTCGGACGGGTAACCACTCATTTCCATCCCAGTGTTGAGGAACGCCATCTTTTCCCACAACATAGATACTATCCTCCCGGAAAGGCATGATATCCAACAGGTCCGGTTTTTCACCTATGAACATAATGAGTCAACCTTTAAAAGAAAAAGGGTTCCCGACTGGATACCGGGAACCCCTCTCTGTCAAACCTTTGCCAAATCACTCTTCAGCTTTGGCTTTATAAAAGTACACATCCTTCAACTTAGGAAAATTCTTATTGTCAGTAAACATTGCCTGAACTCCTTCACCAACATCATTGTGGATCAGGACCAGGGTTTCCAGGTTAGGAAGTTTAGTCGATTGTGCAAGAGCTCTCGCTCCCATATCGCCCAACTCTGCCTCATACAAATCAATCAAAGTCAGATTTCGAAAAGTATCGGAGTTTGCTATTGCCTCCGCTCCACGCCAGCCAATGGGATTATAAGTCAAAGTCAATTGAGTGAGATTGCTCAAAGTATCTGAAGCCGCCAATGCTTCAACCCCTTCTCCCTCAATGAAGTTCCAGTTCAAATTCAGTTCCGTCAGGTTGCAAAGGTTTTTAGAATTAGCTATCGCTATTGCCCCTTCATTCCCAATATCATTTCTATAAAGAGACAGCTGAGTAAGGTGAGCAAGAGTTTTAGAAGCAGCGAGTGCTTCCACGCCCTCATCCCCTACCTTGTCGCCAAGCCAAAGCGAAACCAGGCTTCCCAGAATTGGTGACTCCGCAACTGCTCTAGCACCATCAGCACCAATTGCATTATCGCTCAATATCAGTTCAGAAAGATTTAGCATGTTTTTGGACTGTGCTAATGCCTTAACACCTTCATCCGTGGATTTGTTTTTGAACAAATTCAACGCAGTCAAAAATTTCATTTTTTCGCTATTCGCAATAGCCTTCACACCTTCATCACCAATCTCGTTAAACTCAAGAAACAGGGCGGTGATTCCTTTAATTTTGTCGGATTCCAGGATTTTTACCAAATCCTCATCGTCCAGTTCTTTTTCCCTCAGATCAAGCTCACTTTTTTCATCATTGAGTCCCTGATCAATGAGACTATCAATATCTTTGACTTCTTTTTCAGCCATCCTCACACGCTCCACATAAAACGATATTTTTGGAATTTAAGAGTAGAGGGTATTTTAAGGCAGTATCCACACTTGTAAAGTCTAAAATCCGACTTTTCCACATGATTAGCCCGAATTCGCCTCATTTTTTCACATTATGAAAGGTTGATAGTTCGCTGTGAAGCAAATAGCAGGCACTCAATACAGCCCATCAAAAGAAACTTCCATGGACTACTTGACTATATAAGAAATTAAAAAAATTTAATTTCATTATTTAATAAATTGAACTATATTTTTTAAGTTCGAAATTCGAACAATCTGCGCAGTTTCCCCGTAACAACCACTAAAGGTTTCTCTAAATGACACAAAAGATCGATGAAATAACAGAACACGTTAATCAGGCCAGTGCATTTATCCCATCCCTTTTGCATGAACTGGAACAAATTATGGTCGGGCAAAAATATCTGACCGAACGCTTGATTCTGGGCCTGCTGACAGGAGAACATATTCTTGTGGAGGGTGTACCTGGTCTGGCTAAAACCACTGCTGTAAAAACCCTGGCCCAATCCATCAAAGCTGACTTCAAACGCATTCAGTTTACACCAGACCTGTTACCCGCCGATTTATTAGGAACCCAGATTTATCAACCAAAAACCGGCGAGTTTGATATTAAAAAAGGACCTCTTTTTGCAAATATCATTCTTGCCGATGAAATCAATCGGGCACCTGCTAAAGTCCAAAGTGCCCTGCTGGAGGCTATGCAGGAAAGACAGATCACTATCGCCAGTAAAACCTTCAAGCTTACAGAACCTTTCATGGTGATAGCGACCCAGAACCCCATCGAGCAGGAAGGCACCTATCCTCTACCTGAAGCGCAGGTAGACCGATTCATGTTAAAGCTTCATATCGATTACCCTACTCGTGAAGAAGAAAAGCTTATTATGCAGAGAATGTCTACCTCCGAGTCTCCGTACCAGGTCAAACAGGTTGTATCTCCAGAAGAAATTTTGCAAGCTCGAAAAGTCTTTGATGAAATCTATATCGATGAAAACCTTCAGGACTACATCATCAACCTTGTACAGGCAACACGGGACCCCGAAGGCAACCAGTTATCTTCTCTTAAAGGAATGGTTCAATTTGGCGCATCCCCAAGGGCATCCATTTTTTTACACCGTGCCGCCAAAGCCTATGCCTTTTTGCAACGTCGCGGTTACGTGGTCCCACATGACATTAAAAGTATAGGGTTGGATGTTTTAAGACATCGGATCATCCTTTCCTATGAGGCCGAAGCTGAAAACATTACGTCAGATGATATTATCAAGAAAATCTTCGACACTCTTGAAGTTCCTTGAAAATGTTTAAGTCACTCACACAACCTTTTCGGGATTGGTTTCGGGAACCTGTTCCCGCAACTGAGGAAGATAAAAACCTTTCACCTGAATTGCTCCACCGAATCAAAGCCATACAGGTAAAGACCAATTATCTGGTCAATGACATCATGGCAGGTGAATATGTTTCCGCGTTCAAAGGTAGAGGGATGGAATTCAGCGAAGTGCGCGAGTACCAACCTGGCGATGATGTCCGGTTGATCGACTGGAATGTAACCGCCAGAATGAATCAACCCTTCATTAAAGAGTTCAAAGAAGAACGTGAATTGACCCTCATGCTTCTAGTGGATGTGAGTTCCTCTGGAGGGTTCGGCACCCATGACAAACTAAAAAACGAAGTTTCTGCCGAGATCGCTTCAATTCTCGCCTTCGCAGCTATCAAAAATAACGACAAGATAGGTTTAATCGTGTTCTCAGATAAAATCGAGCACACCATACCACCCAAAAAAGGAAAAGCTCATATATGGAACATCATCCGCACTATTCTGAACTTCAAGCCAGAAGGAAAAGGGACAAATATATCTCTCCCTTTAGAGTATCTTCTAAACGTTCAAAAACGAAAAACCACAGCCTTTTTAATTTCTGATTTTCAGGATGATGGCTACGAGGATGCACTAAAGCTTGCAAAACAGAAACATGACCTGATTGCCATAAGCATTACAGACCCCAGAGAAGAAAGCCTGCCTGATGTTGGCTTGATTCAGCTCGAAGATCCTGAGTCTGGTAATATTCTTTTAGTGGACACTCATGATAAACAGATGACTCAGAAATATTCCCAGCAATTTCAGGAAAAAAGAGAGAAACGAAAAAAATATTTTCATTCCATAGATATTGATACTATCGAAATTCAAACAAATCGTCCTTTGACAGATCCTATCATTCGTTATTTCAAAATGAGGGAAAAGAGACATTAATGACAAAACAGTCCCCAGAAATAATCCCGACCGAAGGTGTCAGTAAGAAACTAAAAGTCTTTGTCCTGGTCCTGACCGCAATAACTCTTATGGCATTTGTAGCCCTGTTCACCAAACTCGTCACAAAAACATCCATCACTCAAAAGCCTGGTATTGAGGTCCCTGCTCCCAATCAGGGCTTAATAACTGAGTATCAAACTGTTGGCACCCGTCTTATGGAGGCTGGATTAGCAGAGCAAGCTATCGACCAATTTATAAAAGTGTGGGAAATGCAAAAAACACGGAGTTCTGATAGAGCAAAGGCTGCTCAAACTGTGGGCGAATTATACGCAAAACTTGGAAACTGTCAGGAGTCCTTGATCTGGCTTTTTCGTGCAGAAGTTTCAGATTCTACCCTGCCAATACAACCGTTGATCGACTCATGTCTTGCAAAAATCAGGAGCAGTCATCCAGGACAATGAAAACTGCAACATTCTCTAAAAAGTTTTCGATAAGGTTTATTTTACTACTCTCTATAATAGTTTGTTCAAACCTATCATTTATAGCAGAAGGAAACCCAAACCCTGTTTCCGTCAGCACTAAAATCACTCCCGATACATTCACAATTGGAGATATTGCGACTTATGAAATTATCGTTCAACATGATCCGGATATCGAACCTTCGCCTCCAGACATAGAACCGCCAAAAGGGCTTGATTTGATTGAACAGGGGCAAGAAAAGCCGAACAAAGTAAACGGACAAACAATCAGCAAATACTGGTATAAACTCCGTGTTGACGATACAGGAAAATTAACCATCCCTTCCACCCAGGTAAACTTTATTGCTCCAGACCGAAAGCAATCGGGAAAACAAATTCAAGGAACCATTCTGGCTCCGGAAGTGGGACTTGAAGTGCAATCTCTTCTTGACATGCCGGGAAACCAGGATGGAATTCGCGATATCAAACCACTTGAAGAATATCCCCTGCCCTGGTTAAGTTATTTTTGGCAGGCATTAGCGGTGATAACATTTTCAGGATTGTTATATTATCTATGGCGAAGGTGGAAATCCAGACCCATGTCTCTGAACATTCCTGCGCCCAATCCTGAGTTGACACCAGAACAGCAGGCATTCAAGGAACTCGAAGTACTCAAAAACAAAGGATGGCTTAAAATTGGCCGAACCCAGGATTATTTTTTTGAATTATCAGAAATCTTTCGCCGTTATCTGGAAAACCGTTACCGGTTCCCAGCTCAGGAATGGACAACAGAAGAAATTACTGCTCACTTCAAACATTTTACAAGTCTTAGCGAGAGTCTGAAGCTAAAAGCCAGGAGCATCCTGAAACATACAGACCGTGTCAAGTTTGCCAAAGCAGAGCATGCAGAAGATGAGATGCCATCGATCATCAACTTTATTCATGAAGCCCAACCATCAGCCCAGCAAACAGAAAGTCAGTCATGAGCTTTTTTCAATTCCAAAATCCATGGCTGTTGCTTTTACTGTTGGCACTTCCCCTGCTGGCTATTCATGTAAAGAGGGATTACTGTGCAACTGTGCACTTTCCATCCCTTGCAACGTTGAAAGTGTTACGTCCTTCCAGAGTAGATTTATATGCAGGAATTCCATTTATTATCCGTTTGCTTGCACTTACTTTTTTAATCATCGCTCTTTCCCGACCCCAGGAGGGACATAAAAGCACAGAGGTTCTTTCAGTCGGTGTCGATATCATGCTGGCGCTGGACACATCGGGAAGCATGCGGGCATTAGACTTTGAAAAAGAGGACAAACGAATTACCCGGCTTAAAGTTGTAAAGGGTGTGGTTTCAGATTTTATAGAAAACCGCCCTAATGATCGAATAGGTATGGTGGTTTTTGGGGAGCAGGCCTACACACAATGCCCATTGACACTCGACCAGGGTATTCTGCAATCGTTTTTGAGCAAATTGGAAATTGGCATGGCCGGTGACTCCACTGCTATTGGCTCAGCAATTGGAATTGCCGTCAAAAGGCTAAAAGACCTTGAATCATCATCAAGAGTTATCATTCTTTTAACTGATGGCAGGAACAATGCAGGGGCGCTCCCTCCTCTCCAAGCCGCTCAAACAGCCAAAACATTTGGGATAAAAATTCACACGATTGGTGTTGGCACCAGAGGCAAGGCTCCTTTTCTGGTCAATTCGATTTTTGGTCAGCGCTATGTCTACCAACAGGTGGACATTGATGAAAACACTCTCAAGGAAATTTCTGAAGTTACCGGTGGTCAATATTTTCGAGCCACTGACCTTGAATCCCTGAAAAATATATACAAACAGATTGATGAAATGGAAAAGTCTGAAGTCAAAGTTATTGATCATTCCGAGTATAAGGAATTGTTCCATTATTTCCTGATTCCGGGCCTACTGCTCCTATTACTGGAGATAGGTCTTTCCAATACATTTTTGAGAAGGATTCCCTGAATAATGAGATTTGGAGATCCCTTTTATTTTTATTTAATTTGGTGTCTGGTTCCTTTGATATTTTTTATGGTATGGGGTGTAAGGAAAAAGCACCAGCTCACTCAAAAATTCTGTGGCACCCCTCTCTTATCAAAACTTGTCCAGCCTGGCATAAAAAAACGACAACAAAGCAAACTTGTTTTCATTATTCTGGCAATCCTTTTTTTATTTCTTGCTTTAACCCGTCCTCGCTGGGGTTATCAATGGGAGGACCTGCATCAACGCGGAGTCGATGTAATAGTTGCCCTTGATGTTTCCAACAGCATGCTGGCAGAAGATATCAAACCCAACCGCCTGGAGAGGGCCAAACGAAAAATCTCCGACCTTCTGGATATGATGGAAGGGGATCGGATTGGACTCGTTGCCTTTGCTGGAACCTCATTTGTACAGTGCCCATTGACACTCGATTATGGTGCGGCCAGAATTTTCCTGTCTGCCATTGACACACAATTGATCCCGGTACAGGGAACCGCCCTTGGAGACGCTATAAAGACTTCAGTGAAAGCATTTCGAACCCAGGAGAAAAAATCTAAAGCCCTGATATTGATAACTGATGGGGAAGATCAGACAGGGAAAGCCCTGTCCGCAGCAAAGTCTGCAGGTGAGCAGGGTGTAAAAATTTACACCATTGGAATCGGTGGAAAAATAGGTGCCCCCATACCCGATTCTTCTAATAACGGTGGGTTCAGAAAAAATCAGAACGGAGAGGTCATCGTTTCTAAACTCGATGAGACCACGCTACAACAAATTTCCCTGGAAACTGGAGGAAGCTATGTCCGCTCAGTCACTGGTGATATAGACTTAAAAACCATTTACAAGGATCAGATTAAAAAACATATCGAAAAAAAAGAACTAAAGTCAGAGCGTAGAAAAATCTGGCAAGAACGTTTTCAATGGTTCATTTTCATAGCACTGATATGCTTGATAATAGAGACCTGCCTGACAGAAAAAAAGCCTCAGGAAAACCTGTGAATTTGTCTGCACACAGGTTCCGGATTTTGGTAAAATGCTGTTAATCCCTTCAAAAGGGGAAATAAAGTATCAACTCTGTACACCTTAAAATGTCTCGGCTTGTCATATGACGCAATTGGGATATACTTGTCGGCCTTGACAACCTTAACTAGCGATTTTATCTTATCAAGAGATACATAAATGATTGTTTTATCTGTTTAATGAACACGAAAGGAAAGAAATAATGGATAGTTCATATAGAACCATGAGCGTGGATGCCACAGCCGCTGAACAACAGCGTTTCATGGTACGTGTCTATAACTGGATGACAGCCGGACTGGCAATAACTGGTTTCATGGCCTTTTACATTGCCAATAGTCCAACTATGATGAATCTTATTTTTGGCAACCCTGTAATGCCAATTGTTCTCATCATTGCACAAGTAGGGCTTGTATTCTGGCTGGCGTCAAGAGTCATGCAAATGAGTGCAAGTCAGGCAACCGGTGTTTTTATGCTCTACGCAGGTTTGACTGGAATTACTTTTGCCGCCATATTCATGGCCTATACTTCCACATCTATATTTTCTACCTTTCTAGTCACCGCAGGCACATTCGGCGCAATGAGCATGTACGGATATACAACCAAAAAAGACCTGACTTCATGGGGAAGCTTTTTGTTCATGGGACTTATTGGAATCATCATTGCATCCCTGGTGAACTTGTTCATGCAAAGCACCATGATGCATACCATCATCACTTATGCTGGAGTGCTCATCTTCGTTGGGCTGACCGCCTACGATACACAAAAGATTAAAGAAATGAACATTCTCGGCAATGAAGGTACAGATGAAGATACCAAGGAAGCCATTCGAGGTGCGCTGACTCTTTACCTGGACTTCATCAACCTGTTCCTCATGCTCCTCAGGCTCATGGGAGACAGAAGGTAAGCCAGTATTTCAACTTGTAAAGTTCCCGGCTCATGAAAGCCGGGAACACAGTTTCTTCCGTTGCAAAAGTTATGATTCTCCCCTTCCTCTTTTTTTCTATACTATCTCTACAATCCTTTGCATTTGCCGAAACGGTTAACACTAAAATGCGGGAAGGTATTTCCCAGTATCACGAAGGCGAGTTCAAAGAAGCTGCAGAAAACTTCTCTTTCGCACACACTGACCGCCCTGAAGACTCACGTATCTCCTATAACCTGGGAAACGCCCACTACAGGGATGGAAAGTTTCAGGAAGCGTTGCAAGCCTACAACCAGTCTGCATTGGACGAAAAAAATCCAGATATCAGAAAAAAGTCCCTTTACAACACAGGTAACACAATGGTGAAACTGGGAAAACTGGAAGAAGCAGAGTCAGCTTATAAAAAAGTACTCGAACTCGATCCAGGAGATATGGATGCCAAATACAATTTGGAATATGTTCGCCAGCAACTGGAAAGCAAAAAAGAAGAGCAGGATTCAGGAAAGGATAAGCAAGAAGGAGAAGACAATCCTTCCGACAATGAAAAAGGTGATGACCAGAATCAAAAAAGTGAGGGTGATCAGCAATCAGAGAACCAGCCCCCCCCACCAGATAATTCCGACTCTGAAAATAACGGCCAAGAGGAACCCAGCCAGACTGGAGAAAACATTGCTGAAGAGGAGATTTCTAAAGAAAAAGCTGAACAAATGCTGGAAGGACTTAGCGAAGATTTAAAAAATATAAGCCGCATGCAGGCCGGGAAAACAAAAACAAACTATCAGGGAAACGACTGGTAAAATGAGACTAAACAGGTTAAGCAATATCATTTTATTCTCGCTTTTATTTTCCCTTGTCCTTAACAGTATTTGCTTTGCAGAGAATGTTTCAGTCACTGCAACGGTCGACAAGAATAACTTGACCTTAGAGGATACACTGCAACTTTCCATAGTTGTAAAAGGAACCAAAAATACCCCTTCTCCTGAGCTGCCTCCATTGCCCGACTTCAGGGTTATTTCATCCGGCACATCTTCATCAACCCAGTACATCAATACTCAGCGGAGCGTTTCCATAACCTATAACTACCGGTTGACACCTATGAACACGGGGAGCATCCATATAGGTCCAGCTCGAGTAAAAATAAATGGGAAAACGTATTCAACTCAACCTATAACTGTTGAAGTGCAAAATCCTTCAAGAACTCCGGCACTCGATAATAAGACCGTTTTTGTTGAAACATCTTTATCCAGCAATAGAGCTTACGTTGGAGAGCAGTTAATCTATACTTTTCGTTTATTTCATCGCGTTGAAGCTAAAAACCTCGATTTAAAACTGCCTTTTGAAAAAACCTGGTTTAACAAAGAAGAGCTCGGTGAACCCAAGTCATACATTAAAGTTGTAAATGGGCTACAGTATAATGTGCAGGAACTTTCATTAGCTCTTTTTCCTTTAAAAGAAGGGGTCATTGAAATACCTCCTGCCATCATAGAGCTGGATCTATTTCACAGAATACAAAACCGTTCCAGCAGAGACCCTTTCCGCCACTTTTTCGATGACCCGTTCGGAAGAAATACCCGGGCAGAACATAAGGTTTTAAGGTCTCAACCACTCTCGGTCAATATTTCTCCCCTGCCATCCGGGGCACCTGAAGGATTCAGAAATTTAATCGGGCAATTTACAATCTCCACAGATGTAGGAAAAACAAACCTTGAAGTTGGTGACACAACCACGTTGACGGTGACCATCTCTGGCCAGGGAAATGCCCGCGACATATTTTTCGAGGAACCAGACTTAAAAGGTCGCTTCAAAATCTACCCCGACAAGCCTGAGTTTCAACAAATTGTTCATAACAACAAAGTTCAAGGTACAAAAACCTTCAAGTATGCACTGGTTCCACTCGAAGAAGGACGCATATCACTTCCAGAGTTTACATTGCATTATTTTGATTCAGAAAAAGGACGCTACCGTACCGCAAAAACCCAGGCAATTTCATTAAATATAAAACCCTCATCTGAAAAAGAACATCTCAATCTGGTCCAGCCCAACCAACAAGACTTGAAGAGTACCAAGCCGGAAATCGAAATTCTTGGGGAAGATATATTGCCTATCTACACCGAACTGGACAGGTTTCAAGATCGAGGCTCTTTTTCATTATTTTATATGGGAGCAGGCTTTGGGTCACCAGTAGTCCTGTTCATAACTTTTGCGTTTTTAAGGAAGCAGCAGATCCGGATGAAATATGACGTGGCTTTTTATAGAAATCGCAATGCCTATAAAAATGCCTGCAAGCGATTAAAACAATTAACGCAACATTCAGACTCAAAAGAGTTTGCCCGGGAACTTTCAGAGATCCTGCGAGAATATGTTGGTGACAAACTCAATCTGCATGGAAAAGCCATAACCGCTGAGGAAGTAGAGAACCACCTGAAAGAATCAGACTATGAAGTAAGTCAAGCCGAGGATACAAGAAAACTTCTCGAAAAGTGTGAAACATTACAATATGCCCCGATGACTCAGGGAAGAACAAAAGAACTACTCAATGAATCTGAAAACCTGATTAAGGTCTTGGAAAAACAATCATGAAACCCACCAATACCTTTTCGTTCTTATTAATTGCATTGTTAATATTTTCCTCAACACACCTAGCAGAATCCTCTGACTACATAAACGATGTTGTTCGAGCTAACAACCTGTATGCTGAAAAAAAGTACTCAGAATCTGCCCAAGTTTATGAATCCCTGATCAATAAAGGAGAACGTAACGGGCACCTGTATTACAATCTGGGCAACACATATATCAGAATGGGGAATACCGGGTACGCGATTTTAAATTATATCCGTGCCTTAAAATGGATACCGAGAAATGAAAATCTTCAGGCCAATCTCAAATTTGCCATTCAGCAAACCCAAGATAAAATAGAACTTCCTCCTCCAGGAACGCTAAATGTTCTATTTTTCTGGGTCAATGATTTTAATATTAATGAGCTGACCTATTTTGCCATGTTTCTTAATCTTATCTTTTGGCTCTGTATGGCACTGTGGATTTATTTTCCTGCCCTGAAGATTGCCCGAAACGCTCTACTTTTTCTTCTTTTGCTGTCATTTGTTTCAATTGGAGTTAAAATAAAAAGTGAATCCGATATAAAAATTGGAGTCGTTCTGGCCAATAGTCTACAGGTCAAGTCTGGTCGTGACGCTGATGCAATTACCCTGTTCAAGTTGCATGAAGGCGCCCTGATTACCGTTACAGGCAAACATGATAGTTGGCTGGAAGTTCGAATCAACGAGAAACAAAAAGGTTGGGTTCCACAAAATTCAATAGGAACCTGAGGTTTCAACGGAGTATATCCATGAACCTGAAACTTCCCCATAGTGCAGGCGGATGGGGAGCCATCCGCTATTCTATGAAAATGGCACGTCGGGCCGGTGGCCTTTGGCCCATGCTTAAAGCACTGGCTTCACGTAATAACTGTAAAAGTTGCGCATTGGGAATGGGTGGGCAGAAAGGTGGAATGCGTGATGAAAAAAACCACTTTCCCGCAGTTTGCAATAAATCATTCATGGCTCAGGCATCCGATATGCAGGGTGCCTTGCCGGAAAACTTTTTTGATCAATTTGACATACCCACTCTTTCTACATGGTCGCCTCGCAAACTGGAATTGAGCGGCCGTTTGACCCAACCTGTAATTTGTGATTCGCAAGATGACCATTATCGCCCTATAAGCTGGTCAGAAGCATTTGATCGTGTGGTCGACAAAGTCAAGTCAACATCCGCAGATCGTACTTTCTTTTATGCAAGCGGTCGTTCCTCCAATGAAGCAGGTTTTCTTTTACAACTGTTTGCCCGCCTCTACGGAACTAATAATATTAACAATTGTTCCTTTTACTGCCATCAGGCTTCTGGCGTTGGGTTGAACCAAAGCCTTGGAACAGGTACAGCCACCGTTGAACTTAACGATCTTGATCATGCGGATTTGATATTTCTAATCGGTGCCAACCCAGCTTCCAACCATCCGAGGTTCATGCGCATTCTCATGGATGCCCGCCGCCGAAAAGGACATGTCATTGTGGTTAATCCCGCAATAGAGAGCGGTCTTGTAAATTTTAGTGTGCCTTCTGACATTAAAAGCCTGTTATTCGGTTCAGAAATTGCCAGTCTCTACTTGCAGCCTCACATAGGTGGAGATATTGCTCTCTTTAAGGGAATCGCCAAGTCACTTTTAGAACGATCAGAAAAAGACCCTGAACTACTGGACCAAAAATTTATTAATAGCAATACGCAAAACTTCACTGAAGTCGAAAAAGATATCAGAGCAGAGTCATGGCAAAATATTGAATCTGCGTCCGGCATTTCACAAGTAGAAATAGAAAAAACCGCGGATATTTATTCCAAAAGTAAAAATACTGTTTTTGCATGGTCGATGGGAATCACACACCATGCCTTTGGTGTAAACAATGTCCAAGCCATCATCAATCTGGCTCTGATGCGTGGGATGGTGGGTAAAAAGCATGCAGGTCTTCTACCCTTAAGGGGACACAGCAATGTTCAGGGTATTGGTACCATGGGTGTCACTCCGGCATTGAAGCAGGCAGTGCACGAAAACCTTGAAGCAAAATTTCCTGTCACCTTGCCCACCGAACCTGGACTGGATACATTAGCCTGTATTGAATCCGCAAATAATCAGGAAATAGATTTTGCCTGCAATTTGGGAGGGAATTTATATGGCTCGAATCCAGACTCAAAGTTTGCCCAAAGATCCCTTTCAAAAATTGATTTTAGTCTTTTTCTCAACACCACTTTGAATCAGGGTCATTTTCTAGGACGAGGTAAAACAAGCCTCATTATGCCGGTATTCGCTCGGGATGAAGAGCCTGAACCTACAACTCAAGAAAGTATGTTTAGCTATATCAGACTCAGTGATGGTGGTATAAAACGCTATTCCGGCCCCAAAAGTGAAGTGAAAATTATTGCAGAATTAGCCCATAGGGTACTGAAGGATTCAAATCTTCCCTGGAAAGAATTAAGTCATACAGGAAATATCAGAGAGCTCATCAGTGCGATCATCCCCGGTTTCGAGTTGATGAAAAATATTGAGCAAACAGGAAAAGAGTTTCATATAGGTGGAAGAATCCTCCACACACCAGGATTTCCTATTCCTGGAGGCAAAGCCAACTTTAAAGTATGCCCAATTCCTGCCGTTAGGGGAAACAAGGAAAACAGCTTTATTTTAATGACAATTCGATCGGAAGGCCAATTCAACACTGTTGTTTATGAGCCAGATGACCGTTATCGCGGCGTTACTTCACGCAATGTAGTTTTGATGAACAAAGAAGATATCAAAAGGCTTGGTTTGAGCCAAGGCGATGTTGTAACAGTTAGAAATAATACGGGAATATTGAGCGGTCAAAGAGTACATACCTACCCTATCAAGCCAGGAAATATTATGATGTATTATCCTGAAAGCAACATTCTTGTACCACGTCAGTATGATCCTCAATCAAAAACCCCTTCATTCAAATCTATTGAAGTGATTGTGGAGAAGTAGCTATGATACCTGGACGATTTTTCATCCCTAAAAGCTATTTAATGGCTCTATTTTTGTCTGTGCTTCTTTTTATCGTACCAGGAATAACTTTTGCCAGCAGTCCTCAATCTTTTGTTAAAAAAATCAAAGTAATTGGCAATACACTGATCGACTCTTATGATTTGGATAAATATCTAGATTTGGGTAATGGCATAACCATGACTCCAGAAGTCATGGACATGGTCATTAGCGAGTTAAAATCCAACTACCAACATCATGGTTATCCTTTCGTTGAAGCTTATTCAATTCTTAAAACGAAAAATGGAGTCATGACGATAATGGTAGATGAAAAAAATGAGTACCGTTGGGGCAAACCACGGGCCGAAAGAGCTGTGTTAAAAAGAGCTTTTCTGCACAACATTCCTCTCAAGGAACAGAGAAAAAAGGAAATCATGGCAACCCTGATGAAAGGCTATCAAAGGCAAAAAAAGATTGAGGAAATTGTGGAAGGATTTCTTGTTGGAAAACAAAGAAAACGTATAGAGGAAATTCAATCAAAACAGAGAGCCGCTATGCGTGACAAAATCGCCGACAAAGTCAAAGAGTTTCAAATGATTCAGAAAACTATTGAAGAGCAGGAAGCTAAAAGAATTGAGGAAATGAGGACAAGAATCCAATCTGCCGGATACAAAAAAATTGATGACTCAATTACAGACCGTTCAGAACAAGTTTCTGAAGAATACACCGATCTTGATGAGTTTCTGGATAACGTAATGTTTGAGGAAATGTTGAACCCTGGACTTTAACTTAATGCGGTAAGAAATCCTTGTATCTGAGCTTTTTTCTTGGCATCACCTTCTTTATAAATCTTTATCACAGTTTCAACGACCTCTTTCAACCTTCTATCCTGCATCATAAACATAAAGTTTTCATACAGGTCAGACTGCTTTGCAGACTTGTCCGATTCAGAATTCAGTTCCCGGGTCACATCTCCATGACCATTCAACAGCCAGTATAAATTTATGTCCGTGTAAACGGACAGGTTAGACAAGGTAGTAGCAGAAGGTAAAGATTTATCATTTTCCAAATCGGAAAGCGACCCCTGTGAAACTTTTATCAAACGAGAAAGTTCCATCAATTTCAAGGGTACAGATTTCCTCCACGCTCTTAATCTTTTTCCAGTAGTATTCTCATTGCTAACAGAATTACCCATCAAACAATCCTTTCAAAGATCCCCTATTTGCGGGGGTGGTCCACTTCTCAACTTGGACATCGCTATATCAATAGCATGTTGATTAATAACTAAAATCATTATAGGGATATTTTGTTAACAACAAATCAAGAAGACGTTACAAAACTGTCACTTTTAAACAATAAATTATCAATTGAACAGGTATAACTAATAATAAAAAAGGGGAAGGAGTGAACGGTTATACCGATATGTTTTGACAAAAGAAAGGGTCATTCACATTTTTCGAAGCGATAGCCTACACCACGAACAGTTTTAATATATTTTCCTGCTTCCTTTAATTTGGAACGTAACCTTTGGATATGCGTGTCAATGGTTCTGGAAAACACACCATCACCATATTCCCAAATCTGCTCCAACAAGAAATCACGGGTTTTTATTCTTCCTGGATTCTTGACCAAATAAGATAAAAGCTTAAATTCAGTCAATGTCAACTCAACCACTTTGCCTTCAATCTGAACCTCATGCTTCCCCAGATCAATGGATAGCGGCCCAATTTCAATATACTCGGAAACACCGGGATTATCCTGGAAATGAAAAATACGTTTCAATAACCCTTTGACCCTCAAAATTAATTCTCTTGGATTATAAGGTTTGGTCACGTAGTCATCAGCGCCAAACTCCAAACCCAAAATCCGATCCACTTCGTCATCTCGCGCCGTAAGCATTATGATGGCGAGGTCTCGTGTTTTTTCATCAGATCTCAGAGATTTGCAAACATCCATACCATTCATTCTAGGCATATTCACGTCCAATATGACCAAATCCGGTAATTCAGCATGTATTTTTGCGAGAGCTTCCTCACCATCATTTGCCGTTGATATCTTATAACCTTCTTTACGGAGTTTTATCTCCAAGGCAGCTAAAAGTTCTTTATCATCATCAACTAAAAGAATTCGGTGAGCCATTATTTCCTGATTTAGTAGTATTTCTGTTATTAATAAATCGAAGTAGATTTAATTACTTTTCGATGTCTTGACATTGTTAACTTCTACTATTTATCAAATCATTTAATCTGAAAAACTCTAAACAGTCATTAACAATCCAATCGATACATGACAAAAGCCCATGATCAGAATCTAACTCCTTGAATTGGCACCAGGGGCGGGTTCTGGCAAATTCAATGGACTCCTGAATATTAACCGTCTCATCATGAAGGCCATGAACAATACGCATCGGGACACAACGTGATAAAGGTAATGAATCCCATTTCAATGCATCACGAAACAAACCCGTATTTAAATTTACCTGCCTATTGTAACTGTAATGAAATACCTGGATCAAGTCGGGAACTGAGGAGAGCGAATTCTTATCCCACCCCATATTCATCATCCAGCGATTTAGAAAATTAAAACCAGGTGCCATCAAATAAAGGGCCTTTATTTCTTTTCGGGTTTCAGCAATTAGTGTAGCAAGATACCCACCCATACTGCTTCCTATTAAAGCAAAATTTGCACCCCTTTTCTTATCAATAATATTTTGAACCAGTGAAACTTGTTTGGTCAGAGTCATGTTTTCAAAATCACCTTGTTGCAGATCAGGAATTGTAAAAGAAAGTTGAGCCGCTTCAAAGTAATCCTTAAAAACACAGGCTTTTTGAGATCCTGGTCCAGATGCAAAACCATGGAGATAAATAAACTCTGTCATCACAAAGTAGCCTTAATACGTGGATCATCACCTTTTTCCAAGGCCTGAACATTATCTCGCATTTTCCACAAAAGCATGAGCCCCGGGAGCGCAGTCAAAAAAGTAACAAGAAAAAACATAAGCCAGCCCAGCCCTGCCACCAGTTCTCCCGATAAAGGCCCCACATACACACGCCCCAATGAAGCCAAAGCCGACAAAAGGGCAAATTGAGTCGCTGTAAAATTATGGTTACACAATGCCATCAGAAACGCTACAAAAGCAGCAGTCCCCATCCCACCAGCCAGATTCTCAAACGCAATGGTGAACACCAACATCATATAATTTTTTCCGACCATTGCTAAAATCATAAATGAAAGGTTAGATATTGCCTGCAAAATCCCAAAAAGCATAAGAGAGCGATATAAACCCATGCGAGCCATGAGAGCACCTCCAAAAAGAGCTCCGATTATCGTCGCTCCCAACCCCATCCCTTTGTTGATGACTCCTACTTCAGAAACAGAAAAGCCAACCCCGCGTAGCAAAAAGCTAGTAGACAGACTGCCAGCAAAAGCATCGCCCAATTTATAGAGAACAATCAATGCCAGCATCAGCCAGGCACCTTCACGGGAAAAAAATTCAACTAAAGGTTCACTCACCGCCTCTTTAATAGTTTTAGGTGGTGTCCCGGGATCATCAGGCTCGGGACCCAGCCAGGCAGCAATCATACCCACAGCCATTAAACCGGCCATTATCATATAAGTTAAACGCCAACCCAAAATTTCTGATAATATTAAAGCCAGAGCTCCGGAAACCAGCATAGCAATTCGATAACCAGTTACAGAGACTGCCGCTCCCAGACCACGCTCCTTTTCCTTCAGCAATTCTGCCCGATAAGCATCAACAACTATATCTTGAGAAGACGAAGCAAAAGCTAAACCAAAAGCGAGAAAAGCCAGGATCCAGGGAACTTTGGAAGGCGACATCAAGCTCATAATAAAAATAAAGATAAGGAGCAAGGACTGAAACATTAAGATCCACCCCCTCCTCCTACCAAATAATGGGAATGTAAAGCGGTCAAGCAATGGAGACCAAAGGAACTTCAAGGTGTACGGCAGACCTACTAAAGAGAACAGGCCAATAGTCTCAATCCTGACTCCTTCCACAGTCAACCAGGCTTGCAGAGTTCCTCCTGATAATGCCAGTGGCAAGCCTGATGAAAACCCTAAAAACAAAATAGTCGCCACTCTCAGGTTTAAGATAGAAGCCATATTATCTATATATTTTTATAGTTAGGATCAATAATATAAGAAATAAAAATAAGGGAATAATTTATTTTCATCTTACAAATCCGCTGTAAATCAACGGTTGCAAGTTTCGGGAATTGTACCTCAAATCAACAGATTTTGCCCGTATGGGTAATTGACATCAGCCTTTAATATTAAATAAAATTGGTATATAAGGGAATACATTCTAGCCAGCATAATACCCATAAATTCTTGTTTTTATATAACCTTTTCTTGCTTTTTTACCGATATGCAGATGAACCTAGAGGCTAAACTATGAAAAACATGGAATCCCTGCAATTGGTCAAAGAGCAGCTTAAGATAAAGTCTGTCGAATTGCGTAAATCCCAGGAACAAAACGGAAAAATCTCAAAACAAATCAAGGATATTATTACGTTTAATAAGGAAGAGGTCAAAAAACTCAAAGATGAAATCAAAAAGGCTGAAGCTGAGGCCGCAGAACAAAAGAGCCAAGCAGATGCTGCCCGTCTTGCAAAACACGTTGGCGTTGAAGCTGGGAAAAAAGAAAAAGAAGAAGAGGAAGCTGAGATAGCCAAGCGTATTGAGTCCCAAATGGACGAAAAAATGAAGGGTAAAATGAATGAGCTTTCTAATAGAGTCGAAACTCTTCGGGACCGGGTTGAGAAAGAAAAAACCTCGAACAAAAAATTTTCACGAGAACGAGACGTGCTGCTGAAAGAATTGAAACGCCTTCGTCAGGACACTGGTACCACTGACAACCTGAAAAGAAAAATTGAAACCCTTAAAGAAGAGTTGAGCAAAGCCAAAAAAACTTCCATGTCATCAGGTGCTGTAACAGAAGATATAGTTAAAGAGAAAGACACTCTCATAAAAAAATATGAGGACATGCTCTATGGCGGTATGGATGCAGGAGAAGATGGCATGCTGCCTTCAGAGATCATCCAGGAGTTGAAAGAAGAGGTTGAAGACCTGGAAAAAGAACGCCGAAAAATGATTGTCGATATGGAAATGCTGAAAGAAGACAATGCCGAAATGGACATGAAACTAACTTTGCTGGAAGAAGAGAAAGGACGTGCAGGTAAAGGTGGTGGCGAGAGCGGTGATTTTCGTCCTGTTGAGGGTCGTTCAGCACAAACCTCTGAGTTTTCTGGAGGCCTGGAAAATTTTCTTATCACGTACTCTGATATGATCACCCTTATTCTGGTGGTATTTGTTTTGATGTATAGCGTTTCCAAGCTGGACGAAAATAAGTTTGCCGAGGCTCTTTCTTCATTCCAAACAAAGAGAATGCGCATTGAAAGCGTCAATGTACGATTGAGCAAAGCAGAAATGAAAATGCTGGAAAGGGTTAGGGAGCTTGTTAAAGATAATGTTGATGCAGAAAGTCTTGCTCGTAGTGATACGAGAACTATTTTGCATCGACTTCCAACCTCTGACCTTTTTGCCCCAGGAGAAGCTTTCTTTAACGAAGGAGCAGAAGAATTGATCATTTCTACCATTGAAGAAGACATGAAAGAAGGCGTCAAACAGGTTATGGTTGATGGTCATACTGACAATGTCCCAATGAAAAGTGCCAAATTTCCTTCCAACTGGGAGCTTTCGGCAGCCAGGGCTTCAAAAGTGGGTCGATTTATAATTGAAAAAATGCGTTTCCCACCTGAGAGAATGGTGGTTACAGGTTATGGAGAATTTCGGCCTCTAAAAGAAAATACCAACGATGACAACCGTGCCGCAAATCGCCGCGTTGAAATCAAAATATTAAAGGCAATTGAAGTTGCAAAAGATGAAGCCAAAAAAACCAAGACAAATACTACGGGTCAGAAAACCAGTACTACTTCGGCTTTGAAACCCACCAATCCGGGAAAATAGTTACTGGCAAAGAAAAGTGATATATTTTTGGTGGAGTTCTTCAACTGTTTTTGAGTAAAATTATTATTAACTCATATGTCTTAGAAACATAATCATTGTCATGGAACCAACAGAAAATCCCAGTAGCGGCCAGAAAGAAGCAGAAAGCTCCTTGGTAGAGGAGTCTCGTTCAAAGGCTCCGCCAAAACCTTCTGAAGAAGCAATAAAAAGAGCTCAAAAAATTCTAATTAAATCTGATGCAGAAGTGCTGTATTCCAACAGGCAGGCATTTTTAAGGTTTAATCGATTTAAAATTGACCGAAATCTGATCACTCTTTCCGAGATTGACCGCCTGATCTTTCTAGTTATACCTCGACTGCTTCACGTGCATCAGGAAGGGCTTCCTGGTTACTTTGAGGGCGACCCTCCTTGCGGCATACACAACTTTGAGTTAACCAAGGAAGCTCAGGTCGCCGCTGAAAAATTGTTTCCTGACGTTATCATCAGGAGAAATCCAGACCTTAAACCCGTTATCCACACAGCATTGCTCATGGGTAGTGTTGGTTCCATAGCACAGACAAAAAAATCAGATCTTGACTATACATTGCTTGTGGATAAAAGAGATTTTACTGAAGAAAGCATGAAGCTTTTTCAGAAAAAGCTGAACCTGATAGAGACCTGGACCTGGGACAACTTTAAACTTGAGACCCATTTTTTCATTAATGATTATGAGGAAGTTAAAAATAATATCTTTGGTGAAAGTGACAGCGAAAGCACAGGTTCGGCACTGGCAAAACTGCTTAAGGAGGAAATGTATAGAACCATGATTATCGTCACCGGGAAAGTCCCCTTCTGGCTGATTGCTCCAGTGGACTGTGACGATAACCGGTATTACGAGCTCTATGATAAGTTGATGACGGGACAAACCCTGCTAAAAAAAGAAGAGTTTATCGACATGGGTAATGTTGACGATATTTCGCAAGGGGAGTTTTTTGGTGGATCAATATGGGCTCTTATTAAATCTTTTAAGTCACCTTTCAAGACGCTAATGAAAATGGGAGTTTTGGAAGAGTATATGTTTGGCGATACCAAGTCGAACCTGCTTTGCCACCAAATCAAAGATAAATACTTTAACGATATCCCTTATCTGGATATTGACCCCTATTTAGGAATGTTTGAAAGAGTACAAAAGTTTTTTACCGAATCCAAAACAGAGGACGAGGTCGATGCATTAAGACATGCCTTCTATTTAAAGGTTGGTACCCAGGTAACTGCCGAAGAGTTTGAAAAAGGCTCGGATATATGGAGAAAAAGCACCCTGATAAAAATGCTTAAAGAATGGGGCTGGTCTTCGGAAAAAATTGAAAGACTCAATCAGTATTCCAGCTGGCAAATGATGCACAAGGTGGATCTGGGAAACCGTATTAATAAAATTTTGATGGCATCCTATAAAAATATTTCCGAAAAGAACAAGACCCTTGACCCCAGCGAGAGTTTGATTACTGAAAAAGACACTCATCTATTGGGACGGAAGCTCTTCAGCTTTTACAGGGCGGCCCCTAATAAAGTAGACAACCTTGGCGCCCTTGTTGATGGTAAAACTGCCGAAAATGAATTAACGTTTTTATTAGAACAAAAGGGCCGAAATGAAAAGCCGGAGTGGTATCTGATTCGCGGCAGAACCAGGGCTTTTCTTGAGCAAATTGACGAAGAGAATATTATCAGGAAATCCTCCACTCTTCCTTTTCTTCTTGCATTCACTGTTTTTAACAACTTGTATAGTGAGAACACTGAAGTTCTGTTGAGGTCCGAAGGCGATTCGATCAAGGAAAATGATCTGGTCTCACTACTAAAGATCCTCAAAGATTTCATTGAATCTGTCAATATCGCCGCACTTTCCAATGAGGATTTGATGGGTGATGCTAAAATTAACCAGCTATTCCTGTTAATTAATTTCGGCAATCCACCTCCTCCAGAAATTAGCATGGGAAATATAAGAGATTGTAGAAACAACGATGAATTGAACCAGTTCATAAATAAACGAATCGAGCGTGCAAAAAATATTACCAGCATTTATTTGACCTCTTGGGGTGAGCTTTTCTGCAAATCCTATGCAGGACTAAATTGCCTGCCAAGATGTATCAATGATCTGAGTACTCAACTAAGTCCGGAAAAGGTTGAAAAAGCGGATTTTCTTAAGGTTTACATCCCCAGTGGCCGAAGAGAAATATTACAGATACCTTGGCTAAATAATTATATTTCACGTTCATTAAAAATTAGAGCCGCCGCTCATGCGGAAAAAATTGCTAGTTAATCTAAGTTTTTTCCCGGTTTGATCAAATTTTATGGCTACAGCAACTCAAGAAGCTCAAGGTACCGCCGCAGATTTAGAACAAGAGGACCGTCAGGATGCAGGGATTGATACCGGAACCCTGATGGGTGTACTTGCGGGAATATTTCTCGTGGCCGTAGCTATTATTCGTGGCGGGGATGCCGGAGTCTTTATTAATATAAACAGCGCACTAATCGTACTTGGTGGATCAATAGCCACTGCCTTTATTGCGTTTCCAGCGAAAAAAATAACTACTCTTATGCCTGTTTTATATAACGCGTTCAAACCGGGCATATATGAGCCTGAAGATTATGTTGATGAAATCTTGAGGCTGGCTTCCAAATATCGTTCGGGAGGTATGAAACAGCTGGAAAATGAAGAAGGGAAAGTAGACAACCGTTTTCTAAAAAATGGCATTGCTATGATTGTGGATGGTTACAACGCAAAAGAGATCCACGAACTTATGGACAGAGAAATGAATGCGATGCTCGACAGGCATAACTCCGGTCAAAAAGTTTTGCGCTTTATGTCGGTTCAAGCCCCCGTATTCGGAATGGCCGGAACTTTGATCGGTCTCGTACAAATGCTGATGCATATCGACGATCCGTCCACAATTGGTCCCGCTCTGGCAACGGCGCTGATCACAACATTTTATGGTCTTATGTGGGCCAATCTCGTTCTCACACCTCTTGCAGCAAAATTGAGCATGAGAACAGATATGGAAGGTACTTTAGGCAAGTCTATTCGAGTGGGTATCATTGGAATTCATGACAGAGTCAATCCTCAAAAAATTCAACGGAATATGAACGCGCTCCTGCCGCCAGCGCAACAAAGGGAATAAGATTTTATGTCAAACGTTGATGAGATGATCACATTGGTCCTGAAAGAGCCCAAACAGGATGGGGGCGACTTCAGCGGATTTGATTTGAAAGGTGTCAGCCTCAATGGAGCCAGTTTTGTTTATGCAACCATGGTTGAGACCAATATAGACGACTCCGAACTGCGCGAGATTGATTTTTCCCAGTCCTCTCTGGAAAAGTCAACGATGAAAAATGCAAAACTCAAGAACCTGAATTTTACCGGGTCAAACCTTGAAGGAGTTAACTTCGAAGGGTCCACTCTTATAGATTGTAATTTTAAAAATGCCGATTTATCTAACTCAGACTTCTCACAAACTAAATTAAACGAATGTGACTTCCAGGGGGCAAACCTGAGCCACGCTAACTTTTATTCAGCCACTATAGAAAGTAGCAACCTGGCCTTCGCCAGAATGATGTATGCATTTATGAAACAAGTTATAATCAGCAAGTCTCGACTTGGTGGTATCAATGCAAGAGGAGCAGACTTTAGTTTCTCTAAACTGACTGAAGTGGACTTAAAAGGTGCAATTCTTAAGTATGCAGACCTCAATTCCTGCACGTTCAAGGAAGTAAATTTAACTACGGCAAACCTGATTGGCGCGGAGTTAAAAGATGGTCAATGCGCAGGCATCACATGGGAAGAAGCCAACCTGGAAGGGTCTGACCTGACTTATGCAAACATGGAAGGTGGCAACCTCAAAAACGCCTTCCTGCTTGAAGCAAACTTGCATGGCACCAACTTCACCAATGCAAACCTTTCAGACGCATATCTGGTAGACGCAAATATAGCAAAAGCGATCACCAAAGGTGCCAACCTTGAAAACACCATACTTGCCTAAACTTCTTCAAGCCTCTCAAACCAGCAAGTCATTCTTTCTGTTTACTATCTTCCGGGATAATTTCTGATGCACACCGGAACCCCACATTCTCAAAAAAATCATTGGGATTCACTTCAGTGCGAGTGAATGCATAACGATAAGCTGGTAAAAAATAATGACCGGCTTTCTGAAATCCGTTCCCCCTCAATACCTTTAGTTCCTTGCCATACCGGGAGTTTGGCTTCGGGTTTCCCGGATACGGAAGGTACCAGTCCATCGTCCATTCCATAACATTTCCTGATAAACCATATATCTTGTATGGACTCACATCCTCAGGATAAGCAGTAACCGATGCTGTTTTTCGATCACCCTCTATACCCATGTTTGACTTTCCTTTAACAAACTCCTCCCCCCATGGATATGGAAGACCGTTGGGCCCCCTGGCAGACTTCTCCCATTGCGCTTCGGTGGGCAATTGTTTACCGGCCCACATGCAATAAGACCAGCCCTCCCACCAGGTAACCTGGGTTACAGGGTGTAAAGCCTGTCCTTCAGGAAAAGTCCCATTTACCCAATGAGTAGGCATATCAGTAAACTTTGTTGCAGTCAAAAACTTCTGATATTCTTCATTGGTCACTTCATAACGATCCATATAAAAATCACCTAAAAACAATTTTCTTTCAGGATGCTGATCAATATATAATGGTTTTACGGATCCAATTTTTTTATGTGTTCCTTCCTCATCTATTTTGTCTGTACCCATGATAAACTCACCTGCAGGCACAAGAACCATTTCTTTCTGGTCCCTCTCTGACACTTTTACTGGGGTCAATGATTCTTTTTCACAATCACAAGACTGGCACCCAGAAAGAAAAAACAAAAACAATATCAAAACCACTGGGGTATAGTAGTTAACGAAAGAATACTTCACCATGCGTCCTCTGGAATTTATCAATAAAGTCTGCGTCATTATATTCATTTTAGGTCTGGGTGCGAATTTTATCCTTGCAAATACCGCCCAGGCTTTTAGTGCTTCAATATCTGGCAAGACGTATGAGGAGCCCTACCCTCATATCCTGAAAAAACAAACTTTCACCCTCAATACGCGAAATATTAAAGTGCTCGCCTCTCAAGGTAGACACTTATGGATGGGAACGGAACTGGGAGCTATACAATACGACACTCACACTCTAGAAGATTACGTAGTCTATGACAACCAGAGTCAATTACTAAGCAATGGTATTTTTTCCATTGCATTTGATTCAAACAACTTGCCGTGGATCGGGACATACGGTGGCGGTCTCAGCCACCTTAACGGAGGTCAATGGAGCCATTACAACACTCCACAGGGATTAAATGATGCCTTCGTATATGATATAGAGTTCAATAAAAACGTTCTTTGGCTCGCAACCTGGAGCGGTGTCAACAAGGTCACAGGAAATCCAGGTTTAAGAAAAAACTGGGAAAGCTTCACAGTTGAAAACACAAATGGAGGATTGATTGATGACTGGGTATATGCCTTGGAGATTGAATCAGAAGATAAAATATGGTTTGGCACCGAGTCGGGTATCTCCTCATTTCATAATGGCAAGTGGAATTCCTTCGACCATAATAACGGACTGGGAGCTCCGTACGAACAAGTAGAACATGATAATCAGGGTATCATGTCGCTCTTTCAGGGCCAGCATCACACTGCATCCCCTTCAATTCCTAATTTACAAACTTCTGACTATCGTCCCAATTATGTGGTTTCAATGTTGTTGGATAAGAAAAACCGCCTGTGGATAGGCACCTGGGGAGGAGGCTTGAGCATGCTAAATACCCATACCTTGAAGTTTCGCAATTTCACAATGAAAGATGGGCTACCGGGAAACTTTATCCTTTCTCTTGAAGCAGATAAGTCTGGCGGCCTATGGATTGGCACCAATAATGGATTGAGCCGATTTGACGGCAAAAGCTTTCAAAACTTTTCCGCTATAAATGGATTAAAATCAAAATTCATTTTCAGCATAGAAGCAACAGCCGATCATTCATTGTGGGTCGGAGGCAATAACTCCCTTATCCGCTTGGTTCTTGATCCCAAATCTGGACTTCCCCTAAGTTTAAATTGACCCACCACATTTAGTTAGAATTTATTAAATATTTTTGAAGTGTCCCCCAGCTGTTGGCTGGTTAAAAATCCTCATCATCAGGATCATCTTCCTTGAGGGCCTCTTCCACCTGCTCCTGCTCAGCCTGATCCATCAAGTCTTTTATCTGCTCATATCCCGTTGCCAGCTTTTGAATATTGACCAATAAGGTAATCAACTCCGCATCCGGGCAATCACGAATTCCCGCAACCAGGGCACCGCGTTCATCCTCATCATATTTCTTATCCCATTTCTCAAAAACACTGAGGATTTTGTCTTTGCAATGGATCAAGTCATAAAAAAAACTTTGAATTTCGATTTTCGGCATAACATTCCTGGGTTATAAAAATTAATCTATCAATTCTTGAAAGGTAAAATGCAAAATCAATATTTGCCATTAAGACACTCTTTAAAATATACTATCCACCGTTATTTCTAAACCATTTTTTGAGACCCATGTCAGACGAAGATCGCTTTAAGGACAACGGAAACGAAACCTTAACAGACACCAAATACAATCTTACCTGGACCAGGGAAGACAGCTATCAAATGCGAAATAAATGGTGCTCCTGGAAAGGTGCCAACAATTATATTAACTGGCTCAATGAACAAAAGTTCGCAGGTTTTGATGATTGGAGACTACCAAAGAGCCAGGAGTGCCGGAATCTGTATGACCACGATTGCAAAAATACCGATTTTAACGGCGACATAGTTCATTTAGACTACAAATTTCCTGAAGGGTGTGGGTCCACTTACTGGTGCCAGGAAGAACAGGGAATCAATGCCATGGCTTATAATTTTTACAGCGACCGGGCTTATCAGGTCAGAAAAAAAGCCAAGGATGAGGAAAACATGTGTTGTCGGGCTGTGCGCTCTTCAGGTCCAAAGGTAAAAAAAAGTGGGCGTTTATCCAATACCGGTCGAACTCGTAGAGAATAATCGAACACCGCTCATTTGTAACTTTGACTCATCCTTTCGACTTTTGCATTAACGTACTTCCTTAACTGATTAATAACCTTCTATTACTTCTATTACACCCATGGCACACCATCGCACGACACGTGCTGAAGTTGATTTACTTGCCTTCCGACAGAATTTTCAAAGCCTGAAGAATTATCTGAACCCTCAAACCAAAATCATGGCTGTCATTAAAGCAGATGGTTATGGTCATGGCGCTGTACCCTGCGCAAGAATAGCCGTTGATTGTGGAGCAGACTATCTTGGCGCAGGAGTGATTGAAGAAGGTATCGAGCTCAGGGAAAGTGGACTGAGTACCCCTGTCCTGGTACTGGGAAGCATCTTTCCAAATGAGGCTGAAGATTTAGTACACCACAACCTTGCAACCATAGTATGCACCCTGCCCCTGGCTAAAGCACTTTCAAAAGAAGCCAAAAAACAGAATAAGACTGTATCTGTCCACATAAAGGTGGATACAGGAATGAACCGACTGGGGGTCACTCCTGAAAATTTATCCGGACTTCTAGATAGTATAAGCAGTTTGCCGAACCTGAAAATTGAAGGTGTCTCCACCCATTTTTCCTCCGCCGATGATGAAGACTCCTCTTTCACTCGTGCACAACTTGAAAAATTTCGCTCTGTATTACCCATGTTGGAAAAAGAAAATGTTCCAATTATCCATTGCGCAAACACTTCTGCCTTGTTCAAATATCCTGAAAGCCATTTCAACATGGTGCGACCAGGACTGATTCTGTACGGTGCACTACCCTCCCCCTCCTTACAATCAGTGCTCAACCGGCAAGAAAAAATCTTCAAACCTGTCATGCAATGGAAAAGCCAGGTCATTCTCGTAAAAAATATAGCAAAAGGCCAACCCATCAGTTATTCAGGAAGCTTCACAACTCAAAAGGACAGCCTTGTTGCAACTTTGCCAATTGGCTATGCAGATGGACTGCACCGCACCCTGTCAAACAATATGGAAGTTCTTATCCGAGGCAAACGCGCTCCTCAAATTGGTAATATCTGTATGGATATGACTCTTATTGATGTTACGGAAATTCAAGATGTGCAAGCTGGAGACGAAGTCGTGTTGTTTGGAGAACAAGAGGGACAGATGATATCCGTTGAGGAGATGGCAGAGAAAGGAAAAACCATTCCTTACGAAATTCTATGCAATGTCGGCAAAAGGGTACCCCGATGCTATCTGGGAGAATGATCAGACTTCGCTCATTTTTAGTTCAGAAATATTCTTTATTCCATTCGATGTACAATATTTGCGAATTCCGCCTATCACATTTATAGTTGCTCTCGGGTCGATAAAGTTAGCGGTTCCTACCTGAACTGCTTTTGCCCCTGCCAATAAAAACTCTACTGCATCTTCACCACTCACTATTCCCCCAATTCCAATAACAGGGATATTAACTGCCCGCGCAGTCTGATATACGAGATTTAATGCAAGAGGTTTAATAGCTGGTCCTGAAAGCCCTCCTGTCTTGTTTGAAAGATGAGGTCTTCTGGTTTTTAAGTCAATCGACATCCCTACAAAAGTATTGCACACAGACAAGGCATCGGCACCAGCATCCGCCGCCGCCTTGGCCAATAAGGTTATGTCTGTAACGTTGGGAGATAACTTGACAATCAAAAACCTTCGTGTCGTTTTTCGAACTGATGAAACCACCTCAGTCAAAATCTCAGGATCAGAACTAAATTGCAATCCCCCCTTTTCTACGTTGGGGCAGGAAACATTCATCTCTAATGCATCCAATCTCTCAACATCCGACAATGCCCGAGCCATCTCTACATACTCATCACTTGTATCGCCAAAAAAATTTACGATAACCCGGGTACTCAATTTTTCCAGTTGAGGAAGCTTCTCTGTTAGAAAAGCTTCCAGACCTATATTCTCCAACCCAATCGCATTGAGCATGCCTGAAGAAGTTTCTATCACCCTTGGAACTGGATTTCCTGTTTTAGGGTTTAATGATAGCCCTTTTGTCGAAAATCCACCCAATGCATTCAGGTCTACAAGCGATCCATATTCCAGTCCATAACCAAAAGTTCCAGAAGCTGCAATGACTGGATTGTTCAAATGCAAACCGCCCAGATTAACCGACAGATCCATGGCGAATATTCCTTATCTTATTGACAATTAAGGGGTTATAGGATATATTTTCTACAGCATGGAATTAAAAAGGGCAAAAAACCCTGTTCTTTTTACATCCTAACATTCACGACTTAAGTTGTCCCAAAATAAAACAACATTATATTTTAACTTAAAAATATTAACTACAAAGGCTACCAATTATGCTGGAAACTAAAGAGCAGAAAACATTACCTTTTGAGGAAAGCAGTCAACCTCTTGAGGAAGCCACAAAGTACCAAAAGCGAATTGATGATCTCATTGAAGACGCTGAAATTGAAGCAGAAATGGAAGCGGAAAAAAAGATAAGGTCAAAAAATTCGCGTATGTTTTCTATCTCAATGATCGGCATCGGCCTATTAGCACTGGTTTATTTTCAGGTTAATACCCAATCTCCCGATGAATCTATAACTAAAACTGTGGCTAAAGCACCTGAGACAGCAGAAGAGAGACTGGCAAAACAGGTACCCGTAGTAGAAGATGGGTCCAGTGCTTCCAGTCTACCCATTCCACAGTCCGCAAATCCTGTAAAACCAATTAAGAACCCTTTTATCAAAGAGCCTAAAGCCAAGACTCCCATACCCCCTGTCGAACCTCCACCTGTTAAAAAGGTAAAGAAAGCTCCTTTGAAAGAGAAAATAATGTCGGCCCCAAAATCAAGGCCAAAGTCCAAGCCCCAAAAACCAGCTCCCGCTTTAAAAAGTGAAAGCTCTAAGTTTTATATTCAGGTTGGTGCGTTTGGAGTCAAGCAAAATGCTGACAAACTTGTAAAAAAACTTAAAGGCAAAGGCTTTTCTCCTTCTATTCAAACACGATCAAACAAATTAAGCCGCTATCTTGTTACTGTAGGGAACTTTGCTGATAAAAAATCCGGCAACGATATGCTAAAAGAACTTACTCGAAAAGGATACGATCCCTCTTTTTATAAGAACTCTAATAATTCTTTCAGCTTGAAAGTCGGTCAATTCAGTTCTCTCAAAGAAAGTCAGACAGCCCAGGACAATCTGAGTATAAAAGGATTCCTATCAGAGTTTCATAAGGCTGAAGTCCCTGTAAAAACTTACATGGTGCAATTAGGAATTTTCCCAAATAAGGAAAAAGCGCGTCTCACCCAGGAAAAGCTGGCCAGAGCAGGATTTTCAAAATCATTTATACGCTAAGTACCTGCAAAGTTAGCCAATTACCCCTTTTAAAACTATTGGCTTAACGCTAACCTGCTATTTGTTTCAGGCTAAGTGGGTTGATAATTACCTTCCACGTATGGTATCTCTTCACTTCACCTCTATGTATTAGGTGGAAAACTGATCATCAGACAAACAAAGAGTTATCTCGGCTTTTACACTTCTGCTAGTTGCTACCCAGAACTGATGGGTTGCTATTTCCTTCCCACCTTGGTGGGCTGTTATCCGCGTTTTATCCGAGGTATTGATTGCTTGATTTAATAAAAATAATTGCCGGACTGGCACTTTTATATTATGGGGGGAACTTTCTGGTAACAGGCAGTGTTCGCCTCGCTCGGGCCTTAAAAATAAGCCCTTTCATAATTGGTGCCACTGTTATCGCATTTGGCACATCTGCTCCTGAACTCGCCGTTGCTGTTCTCGCCGCATTGGACGGTACCTCGGAGCTGGCTATGGGCAATGTAATTGGTAGCAATATAGCTAATATTGGTCTCGTTCTTGGACTGACAGCCCTTATTTCTACCATGTCAATTGCACCTGCTCGGCTAAAGCGGGAATCCCCTCCTCTTTTGCTGGCTTCTTTATTAATAGTTTTGATTGCGTGGAATTTAGAAATTAATCGTTACGAAGGGATTTTTATGGCCTGCCTTTTATGTCTCTATGTATGGAGATCACTCAGCCATAAAGAGGATTTTTCTGGTGAGCCAGAAGAAGAATCGCACTTATTTTCAGGAAAAGGTCCCGCTTTTCAGTTAGCACTTATCGTCCTGGGACTAATCCTTTTAATTGGAGGTGCAAAGCTATTAGTCGAAGGAGGTATAGGGATAGCACGAAGTCTGGGAATCAGCGAATGGTTTATAGGCATCACCATCGTTGCTATAGGAACCAGTCTCCCTGAAATTGTCTCATCTATTATTGCAGCAAAACGAGGCCATAGTGAAATGGCAATTGGAAATATTTTTGGAAGCAATATTTTCAACATCCTTATGGTCCTTGGCCTTACTGCAACCATTCATCCGTTGCATATCAAAGAGCCTATTCAGCCTGACCTGACTGTCGCTACCGCTATCACTGTTCTTCTGGTGACAATGATCGCATACGGAAAACATTCATTAGGGAAAACAAAAGGCTTTATTTTGCTGCTGGTTTATTTTGCATATATTGGACTAAAGGGAACGGGAACACTTTAAACACAATCAGGCAGGTGGCTTAGGCTTAATATTCTTAAATTTCCATAATTGCTGCTTGTAATAAGGATTGTTGGGCTTAAACTTAATGGCTTCCTGAATTTTTTCGATAGCCTTTTCAGGTTCTCCCCGCACATAAAAAATTTCTGAAAGTGTGTCTATATAATCGGGCCGTTTAGGGAATGCTTTCAGTGTCTGGCTGGAAAGATTAAAAGCTGTTTCAAGCTTGGTGCTTTTCTTTGCATACAACCAAGCTAGACGGTTCATGGTCTCATAGTTGCCTTTGTCAAGTTTATAAGATTTCTCGCAATGTCCTGTGGCAGCTGTAAAATACCCTTTTTTCGTATAAACATTACAGATTGCGTAAAAGAGTTTAGGATTTTTCGGCTCTTTTTTGGAAACTGGAAGAAGAAGTTCCAAGGATTTATCCAGCTCTTTTTTTTCAACCATTGCCAATACCAATCCCATGATAAAATCCGAGTTTCCAGGTTCCATCTCCAAGGCTTTTTGAAGTTCATCTCTAGCTGAGTCCACTTGTTCCCTACCCAACAACACAAGCCCCAACTCATAATGGGAAGGTGCATGACCAGGATCCAGAGCGATAGCATTGGATAACAGAGATTGGGCACGACCCCATTTCTGTTCATTAGAAACCAGTTTGCCCAGTTGATAATGACTGAAAGCATCATTAGGGTTTAGTTTTATAGCTTTTTCTAATGCAAGTTTGGCTTTTTGATTTTCTTTCTTATCAGCATAAATTTTTCCTGAACGAGCTTGAACAACAGGGTTTTCTGAGTCAAGAGTTTCTGCAACTTTATAGGTTTCAAGAGATTCCTCAAGCATTCCCTTGGTGTAATACCAGTCAGCAATACGAATTTGCGCTTGAAAGTTTTGTGGAAACAAGTCGGCCGCTTTTTTAAAGGCTTCTACAGACTCATCTTCTTTACCAGTTTCCAGAAGCAATTTTCCTAAGGTGAGGTGTAAAGCAGGCTTATCATTTTTAAGTTTTATTGCTTCTTTAATTTCTACAAGTGCCTTGTCATAATTTTTTTCCAATGAATAAAGCTTACTAAGTGCCTCATGGGGCTCAAAAATTTTAGAATTTAATTCAACACTCATTTCAAGGGATTCACGAGCCTTCTCTAGTTCTTCCTGCTCAATATATAAAAGACCCAGTTTATAAAAGGCTGTTCCATTCTTAGGATCAATCTCCAATGCTTGTTTATAGGACTTTATGGCATCCTTTAATTGCCCCTTGAAGGAGTATACATTTGCCTGCTTTATGCGATATTCAGCATTAGCAGGACTCAAATCAATAGCTCTTTGAAACTGAGCCAAAGCATCATTATAAAGTTTGTCTTCAATATAAATTTCTCCTAAACCCGCATACACTCTGGACTCAACTCGAGAAACAGTTAGAGCTTTTTTAAAAACTGCTTCAGCATCTGCATATTTTTTTTCAGTAACAAGTCTGTATCCTTTTTCAATCAACGGCTCCAGGCCATCCTCTTTCTCAGGATAAAACCAGGTCAGTCCAGCAATTACCAGAACAACCATTGCGATACCAGCAGCCTTTTTTACGGGAAAAATAGATTTTGAATCGGATGTCGACTTTTTCTCCTCAGAGGATTTGGTAACCTTCACCGATTTAGGAACAGGCCTTTCCAGGGTTTCCATTTCCTCCTTTACGGTTTTTGGAGCTTCGTCGATCATCTTGCAACGACCCTCAAAATTGGAGCCTTCGTCAATGATCAAATGGTATGTTGATATGTCACCGGTCAACCGGCTGTCATTCATTAGGGCTACTTTATTTTCGGCAAAAAGGTTTCCTTGAATAAAACCCATATTGGTTACATTGCAGGTTTTAATATTGCCAAGAATCTTGCCCGACTTGCCTACTACAAAATGATCAGAAGAGTATATCTCCCCTTCAAAATCTCCATCAAAGCGAACCGCTCCTTTTACCCAGAGAGTGCCCTTGAGCCTGATTCCTTTTTCAAAATAGGAGTCCATAAGCAAGCAAAGCAAACCAAACGTTTTAATAATGTAGGAATGATTCGAATATTACCAAATAATTGAATACGTTACAAGCAAGTAACATATGCCTTCAGACTTATAACCTTGTACTTTCCTTAACATTAAGTGGAGAATTATTCATCCAGGAGTTTCTGTATAAAGACATCTTGTATTTGCCACAGTTGAAAAATGGATTCATAACTGCTAGTTTAACCATTTTTTGTCATTCCTGACTCTAGAATTTCGAAACTATTCACCCATATTTTTTAAGGAGTATCATGTCCAGAAACCAAGGCCGTGCCCACAACATGTGCAGAAAAGTCAAAGTCATAAAAAACTATACCATGCACCCGGCAGGCTCTGTTCTCATTCAGATGGGTGATACCAAAGTAATTTGCGCAGCAACGGTGGAAGAAAAAGTCCCTTCCTTCCTCCGAGGAAAAAGCAGTGGCTGGGTTACTGCAGAATACTCAATGCTCCCCTCTTCTACAAATATCAGAAGTCCACGGGAATCTTCACGTGGAAAACTTTCAGGACGAACACAGGAAATCCAAAGGCTTATCGGACGTTCACTCCGCACGGTCATTGACCTTGAAAAACTGGGAGAACGTACTATCTGGCTTGATTGTGATGTCATCCAGGCTGATGGTGGAACTCGTTGTGCTTCCATAACAGGTGCCTTCATGGCGATGGTAATGGCCCTGAAAAAATTGAAAAAAGAAAAGTTGATTGATGAGCTGCCGATCAAAGATTACGTTGCAGCAATCAGTGTAGGCATCGTCAAAAACAAAAAAATGCTTGATCTGGATTATTCGGAAGATTCAACTGCTGAAGTTGACCTGAATATTGTCAAGACCGGATCAGGTGGATATGTCGAAATACAGGGAACCGCAGAACAGGAACCATTCAACGACAAACAACTGGATGGACTCCTGAAACTCGCCGATAAAGGCATCAAGGAACTAATTGAACTGCAGAAAAAGACCGTTGGCTAACCGCTAGGTGCGGGGCCAATGAGCCATAACTTTAATAGGCTGACAAAAAGTTAATAGGGTATACACTGGCAAGCCGAGATGCCTATTGTTTAATATACCCAGCTATTGTTGTTTGGCCCCACGCTTAGTGGTTACTCCAATTTTCGGGCAGAGATCTGCAATATCACAAGACCCACAAAACGGTGAGACCGGCTTGCAAATGTTCTGCCCAAAACTCACCAACAAGTCGTTATACACTTTCCAATGCTTCCGCGGTAATTTTTCACGCAACTTAGATTCAGTTTCATCAGGAGTTTTTGTTTCCACATAACCCCAGCGATTAGAAATCCGGTGCACATGGATGTCTACACAGATCCCTGGTTTGTTGTACCCCAGTATCATTGTCAGGTTGGCGGTTTTACGCCCTACACCTTTTAGCTTTAAAAGTTCTTCCAGCTTGTCGGGAACTTGTCCACCATAATTATCCACCAGCACTTTGCATAATTCTTTCAGCGATTGAGCCTTATTTCGAAAAAATGCTGCCGGATAAATTGCTTTTTCTATTTTTTTATTCGAGAGCTTTATCAATTGATCCGGAGATTTTGCCAGCTTGAACAAACGTATTGAAGCAGATTCAGTAACCTCATCACGTGTGCGCAGGCTGATTATGCAACTCACTAAAACAGCAAAAGGATCATTCTTTTTACTGATTACGGTCACACTGGGTGTTCTAAAATTACGAACAACCTTTTTTACCTTAGTCAAAACTCTGTCGATAGGAAACCCCATGGCTATTCTCTTTGATCAATTATTTTTGACCCCCAAAGTAATTCTTTTATTAGTAAAAAAGCGTTGATTTTGCTAGTATAAATGTTTTTAAAAAAACCCATTCCCCATAAAGGTTAGGGTGAAACCTTAAACCCGGATTTCAAAAACATGCAGCATACCATTTCTGTGTTAATGAACAACCGTTTCGGTGTTTTATCCCGTGTATCAGGACTTTTTAGCAGCCGTGGATTCAATATAGAAAGCCTGAATGTCGCAGAAACCTCGGATCCAACTGTTTCCCGCATGACCATTGTCACCCGGGGAGACGATGCAAAAATAGAGCAGGTCACAAAGCAACTGAACAAACTGGTCGATGTCATCAAGGTCATCGACCTGACCGAGGAAAGTTTTGTCGATAGGGAATTATTGTTGATTAAAATGAACGCTGAAGTCCGAGTCCGGGAAGAGATTCTCAGAATCGTAGATCTGTTTAGAGCCAAAGTTGTTGATGTCAGTCCCAGTACTTATACTATTGAGATTACCGGCGATGAAGGAAAAATAACAGGTTTTCTGGATATGTTAACTCCCTTGGGAATTAAGGAAATAGTCCGGTCTGGAAGAATTGCTATCAGTCGAGGAAATAAATCGATCAATTAAATTTGTTTAATATAAGGAGAACCATTTTGTCGAAGATTCTTTATAACAAAGATGCGGATATTAAAATCATAAAGAAAAAAACGGTTGCCATAATTGGTTATGGCAGCCAAGGTCATGCCCATGCAAGAAACCTGCATGACAGTGGAATTAAAGTCATTGTTGGGTTAAGAAAAGGCAGTGCTTTCTGGAAAAGAGCTCAAAAGGATGGATTAAACGTCATGACCGTTCCAGAAGCTGCTAAAAAAGCCGATATCATGATGATCTTGATTCCCGATGACAAACAAAAGGCCATGTATGAAAGTGATATCGAACCTAATTTGAAAAAAGGTATGGCTTTAGCTTTTGGGCATGGGTTTAATATTCATTTTGGTCAGATTGTTCCACCAAAAGATGTCGATGTTTTTATGGTCGCCCCAAAAGGCCCTGGCCATTTAGTACGGAGAACCTATGAACAGGGAGCTGGCGTTCCCTGCTTAATGGCTATTCATCAGAATGTCACCAGAAATGCAAGGAAGATAGCTCTCGCTTACGCCAAAGGGATTGGAGGAACTCGTGCTGGCGTGCTCGAAACCAACTTCAAAGAAGAGACCGAAACCGATCTGTTTGGTGAACAGGCCGTATTATGTGGAGGTGTTTCTGAACTGATTCGCGCCGGATACGATACTCTTGTGGATGCTGGTTACAATCCGGACCTGGCCTACTTTGAATGTCTTCATGAACTCAAGTTGATTGTTGACCTGATTTACGAAGGTGGAATTGGCAATATGCGTTATTCCATTAGCACAACAGCCGCTTATGGGGATGTAACGCGAGGACCTCGCATTATCACTCAAGAGACCCGTGCAGAAATGAAGCGGATTCTAGGTGAGATCCAAAGCGGTGCCTTCGCAAAAGAATTTATTCTGGAAAATATGGCCAACCGTCCTCTGTTTAATGCAAGGCTGGCACAGGATAAAGAACACCGTATTGAACAGGTCGGAGAAAAGCTCAGAAAAATGATGCCTTTCGTTGGTAAGAAGGTGCAGTAAATACCTATGCGAATTCCTATAGCTAAAGAGGGGTATGTGTTTATCATTCCCCTCCTTGTTTTAACCTGGGGATTCTGTGCCCTATCCTGGTTCTGGGCGACAGGGTTATTTGGCGGACTTCTCCTTTTTGTCACCTGGTTTTTTCGCGATCCAGAAAGAGTGATACCCGATGAACCAAATGCAATCGTTTCACCGGGGGATGGCAGGATAGTTGAAATAGTACCAGAACAAGACCCCCTGCTTGAAAATGACGGGTATACAAGAATAAGCGTTTTCCTGAATGTATTCAACGTTCATGTTAACCGTGTGCCTATTGCCGGTAAAATTAAGGCTTACCGCTATAATAAAGGAAAATTTCTGAACGCAGCCAGCCACAAGGCCTCATTGGATAACGAACAAAGCGCTATCCTATTGAATAATGGTCATGTTACAATTCTAGTGAAACAAATTGCCGGTTTGATTGCTCGTAGAATTGTATGCTGGGCAAAAGAAGGCGATGAGTTTCAACGTGGGCAACGCTACGGTTTAATCCGTTTTGGTTCACGCATGGATGTGTTTGTACCCGAGGGTACAGACATCAAAGTCACTGTTGGTGATATTGTCAATGGAGGAAGCTCCATCATTGGATATTTAAAATAGTATGAAACCCAAAAAAGGCATTCATATCCTGCCAAGTTTGTTCACCACAGGAAATGTGTTTTGTGGATTCTACGCTTTTGTAGCTGTATTGAACGAACAGTTTTACTTGGCCGCCTGGGCTATTGTAATAGGGATGATATTTGATGGGTTGGATGGACGCATCGCCCGTCTGACAAAAACCACCAGCGCGTTTGGTGAACAATACGACTCTTTGGCAGATATCATTACTTTTGGCATGGCCCCAGCCTTCCTCGCATACTCATGGGTATTGAAACCCTTTGGCCGACTGGGTTGGATGGCGGCATTCCTGTTCCTGTTATGTGCCGCTTTGAGACTGGCACGGTTCAATGTCACCAAGTCTGAAGTCCGCAGCCAGCACTTTATAGGCCTGCCAAGCCCTGCTGCGGCAGTGGTGGTAGCATCCATCGTTATTGCTTTTGAAGATCTGTTTGCAACGCGTATGAATCCTTTCATCATGGTAATGGTGGTCTATACTCTGGCATTCCTCATGGTCAGTAATATTAAATACCCTGCCTTCAAGCGGTTAGAATTTAAAAAACGGGTGGTATTTTCCCGCTTTCTTTTTGTGATATTATTCATTTATGTTCTGGCGACCATACCCAGGGTTGCATTGTTTATTCTTGGTATCAGTTATGCCGTTATAGGTCCAATTGGTTTGTTATTGACGAATAAAAAAATGGAGGCCGAGTCCAACGAAACATCCCCTCCTCCTATAAACAACCACTAGAAAAAACCTGCAAAGGAAGGAAGAGTCCACTTGTCATTCTATAAAACAGAATGACCGGCAATCTGGTATTACTTGATCAGCACCAATCTTTTCATAAGCGAGAATATATATGTCTTGGATTGATAAAATTAAGGCAGGAATTGGCGGAAAGAAAACCACAAAAGATGAAGATCTCTGGGTCAATTGTAAAAAATGTAAAGAGCAGGTTTTTATCGCCGAACTGGAAGACAACCTCAAGGTATGCCCTCATTGTGATTACCATTTTAGACTAGAGACCCGACAAAGAATTCATCAACTCATTGACCAGGAAACCTTTAAGGAATACGATCAAACCCTGATTGCTTCTGATCCTTTAAAGTTCAAAGACACAAAAAAATATAAAGAGAGAATAAGATCATCCGCCAAAAAAGGCCCCAATGACGCGATCATAACCGGTTCCGGCTTAATAGAAGGATTACCTGTTGAGCTCTGCGCTTTCGACTTCAGTTTCATGGGAGGAAGCATGGGTTCGGTGGTGGGTGAAAAAATTACCCGGACTATAGAACGCGCCATTGAAAGCAAATCGGCCCTGATTATAGTTAGCTGTTCCGGCGGCGCCAGAATGCAGGAGGGAATTTTTTCTCTAATGCAAATGGCAAAAACCTCTGCGGCTCTCAGTAAGTTGAGCAACGAAAAAATTCCTTACATCTCCATTTTGACTGACCCGACCATGGGCGGTGTTTCCGCAAGTTTCTCCATGCTTGGAGATATAATCCTTGCAGAACCTGGAGCACTGATTGGATTTGCGGGACCACGTGTGATCGAACAAACTATTAAACAGAAGCTGCCTGCAGGATTCCAAAGGGCTGAGTTTTTATTGGATCATGGTCTCATCGACAACGTTGTACATCGCAAGGACTTGAAGTCCACCCTCGCCCATTTAATCAAGATGCTGAATAACAGCCCGGAGCAGGAAACTCAGCCAAAGTCTGAAGATCCTGTCCTCACAAAACCCCCCGAACTCCTCGGAGCCTGACTACTCAACGTAAGGCCAGCAGTAATAGCTTTTAATAGCTATCCGATATTTATCTCGGCTGGATTAAACTCTTGCCCAACTCCCAGCCTAGGTAGAAGCCCGGCTAGCCGCCAGTGGCAACTGGCAATACTTTGTTTCTGCTAGCAGATTGTTTCCCAAGATTAATGGATCTTTGTTGCTAGAAAAATTATTTTGCGGCAAGCAATTTTTCAATCTCAGCTTTGAACACACTGAATGGCCGGGTACCGCTGATAAGTGTTCCCTTGACTATATTGTCTGTTGTACGTCCTATCACAAAACCGGGGGTGCCTGTGATTCCGGCCTTGTTTGCATCTGCAACATCTTGTTGAATGCCCTTATTATAGCGCCCTGAAGTCAGGCAGGATGTGAAAGCTTTATTATTTATGCCTATGGATTCTGCATATTTATTGATATCAGCCGGAGTGAGCTTGCCACCCGCAAACAGGGCATCGTGCATTTGCCAGAATTTGTCCTGTTCTCCCGCACAATGGGCGGAAATTGCTGCAGGCTTGGCATACTGATGGAATCCTAGCGGCAAATCTCTCAAAACAAAACGAACTTTACCTGTATCAATATACTGCTTTTTTAATTCCCTATATGCATTGGAAAAAAACTTGCGGCAGAAAGGACACTGGTAGTCGGTAAACTCAACTATAGTAACCGGGGCTTTCAAGTCTCCAAGGATAGGGTTCCCCAATGTCGCAACACTGGCTGAGGTCGGACGGGCTTTTCGCTGCTGACCGTTGCCAAAGAGTCCTTTTCTCTTGATGACATTGAGTTCCTCGCGGATCGCTTTCAGTTCTTTAAGAATCGCATCGCCCTGCTCTTTAGTAATACCTTCTGCAAATGCTGTGAATGGAAAGAAGCAGAGAATGAAAACCCAAAGAATAACTTTTTTCATATTCCTCCCAAAAAAAGTGGGACGCTAAAAAACGTCCCACTTAACATTTTAGCTTTGTCTGGACTATGTAAAGAACACTTTTGCGGGGTGGGATGGACTCATTTAACCAGCAAAGCACCTGTTATCTGGCCCGGTTATGCTCCCAAGCTATTGACAGCATCTTCAATCGACATGGCGATACACGTGAAGATGGGAGTATCTTCTTTCACATACCGGCTTCCCTCCGTTTCTCTTAATTCCTGAACCAGATCGAGAAAATCGTCAGGGGAATCGGATTCGAAAGCAACCACAAACTCATAATCATCGATACCAAAACAATAGGTCGTATTTAATTTAACGGAAGGATATTTGTTGCCGACAAAAATATGCTCGTCCATAATTCCCTGACGTGTGAACTGTGTCAGCAGATACCACTCGCGCGTCTTGACGAAAGGATAAATAAAAAGATATTTCGCCTTGCCCGGAATGATGTGAGTACGGTCTTCTTCATGCTCGGGATTAATGAAATCCATATACATCGACCGCTTGGTCATGGAAAGATAAGAATAAGGTGTATGAAGGTATCTACCCAACCCTGTCTGCATGAGCTTGGTGGTCATTGTCTGAAACTCTTCAAGAGAGTAACAGATGCGCCATGTCATGATATCAACATCGCCGCGAAGCCCGACCATTGAGTAACACAGCAAAATCATGTCGGGATTGTTGTCATATTCCTCAAGAACATCGATAAACTCTTTCATTCCCTTTTCTCGTTCTTCTTTAGGCAGTCTGCGAAAAGCCGGATCGAGCTTATAGAAAGTAAAACTGACATATTGACGCTGAACGGGTTTTTCATCGCTGGAAGCCTTCTGTTCTTCTGCTTTCTTTTTACGTGCCTGCTCCATAGCTTCGCCCTCACGTTCCTGTCGGGCTTTAGATACTACCCCATCATCGACCACCGCAAAGCCCTTGTCTTTGGCATATTGCTCAATGCCTCTTACAACGCTCTTTCGGACGAAAAATGGCACATTTGTCATCCGGGTACGAGCTTCATCAGTCCACTCCAACTCAAGGGCAGGCATAAAATCTTCCAACTCTTTGTCGTCAATACTCATAAGTTTGTTCTCAAGAAATAAAATGGTTTTTGGGAAGACGTATTATATCTAAAACTGATTGGAAATCAAAGCTTAAACCGGCCAACCACTAGACGCTGATTACTACAGCCATTTATCACAATCAGATCGATACCTCACTCGAATACAACTTTCTGTTAGTTATAAGTTAAAGGACTAACGTATCACCAATACCAACATCCTTTAGCCATTATCTGATGGTTGTCCCTATGAAAACCAGATTTTTCCCATTTTTTGTTTGTCTAAAGAGCAATTTTTGACTTTGCACCTAGCGGACACATAAATTCAGACCTAAATTACTAATGAGAAAAATGCTGAATTGATTAGAGGTATTTGAAATGGACTCAACCATCGCTTTTTTAAATGCACAAAGCTTTATCGATCTTGAAAACGAATATGGGGCTAACAATTATAAACCCCTTGATGTTGTTCTGGCCCGGGGCCAGGGCATCTGGGTCTGGGATGTGGAAGGTAATAAATATCTGGATATGCTGGCATCGTATTCTGCCCTCAACCAAGGGCACTGCCATCCCCGCATCCTGAATGCCCTGATCGAACAAGCCCAAAAGCTTACCCTGGTTTCCCGGGCCTTCCGTACCGACCAGTTAGGGCTTTTCTATAAAGAAATCTGCGAGATGACCCATTCACACAGTGTTTTGCCAATGAACACGGGTGCCGAGGCTGTTGAAACAGCCCTGAAAGCAGCCCGCAAATGGGGTTACAAAATTAAAGAAATCCCTGATGACATGGCCGAAATCATTGTCTGTGCCAACAACTTCCATGGCCGGACAACCACTATCGTCGGGTTTAGCTCAGAACCACAATATAAAGAAGGGTTCGGTCCCTTCGCACCGGGATTCATCACCATCCCTTTCGGGGATGCAGAAGCCCTGGAGTGGGCCATTACTCCAAACACCGTTGCCTTTCTGGTGGAGCCCATTCAGGGCGAAGGGGGAATTATAGTCCCACCTACCGGGTATCTGAAAAAAGTGCGCGAAATTTGCGACCGACATAACGTCCTGCTCATTCTTGATGAGATTCAAACAGGACTTGGAAGGACCGGTAAACTCTTTGCCGAAGAACACGAGGGCATCGAATCTGACCTCACCCTGGTGGGTAAAGCTCTCTCAGGTGGAATCTATCCCGTCTCTGCGGTGCTCTCTAATAAAGAGGCATTGGAGGTTTTCGAGCCGGGTGACCATGGTAGCACCTATGGTGGCAACCCACTCGCCTGCGCTGTTGCGCGCGAAGCCCTGAAAGTCATTGAAGATGAAAATCTTGTTGAAAAATCATTATTTATGGGTCACTACCTTAAGGAATCTCTTAGAAATATAATCTCCCCCTACGTGAAAGAGGTGCGCGGACAAGGGTTGCTGATCGGTGTAGAGCTGAAGAAATCTGCAGGGGGTGCGAGGAAGTTTTGCGAGGCGTTGATGGAAAAAGGCATCCTCTGCAAAGAAACACATAAACATGTGATCCGCTTTGCCCCTCCGCTGATCATTAAAAGGGAGGAGCTGGACTGGGCTCTTGAGCGTATAGAATCTGTTTTAACGTAAACCAAGATTTTGCACATAAAGAGCAGGTTAAAAAAGAGTCATCACCATCATCAAATGGAAGGGTTGTCACCATGGAACTCCAGACACTGACAATATTCTTCATGTGGTGCACTATCATAAATGGAGCCGTGTTTATCTTCTGGACCGTATTTTGTATTTTCGCTCCAGATCTAGTGTTCCAATTCCATAATAGTTGGTTTTCCATTTCCCGGGAAACTTTTAATACTGTGACTTATTCATTTCTTGGGCTATTCAAAATTGTCTTTGTAGCCTTCAGCCTTACTCCATTCCTGGCCCTATTGATAATTGGATAATTAATAGCAATGCTCCTGCCAGCGATTGCCAGAGCCTCATTTTTTCTCTGACATGCGTCTTTTTTAAAACTCCTTCGTCTACTTAAATATAAACTTTCATAAAGGAGTTACGTATGAACAAGAACTTTGAAGGAGCATCTCGCTTGCATTTGGCTTTAAACACAAATCACTTCGAAGAATCCATCGAATTCTATGAGGCACTTTTTAATACTCAACCAAGCAAGATAAAGCCCGGTTACGCAAAGTTTGAGCTTATTAACCCCCCCCCTAAACCTTACATTGAATCTTGCAAAAGAAGTTTCAGGGAACCAGCTGAGCCACTTAGGCATTGAGGTGAACTCTGAAGGTGATGTCGACAAACAAAATGAACGATTAAAAAAGCTTGGAATTGAAACTCATCCTGAAAAATCTATAGTTTGTTGTTATTCTGTTCAGGATAAGGTCTGGGTTAAGGACCCTGATGAAAACGCATGGGAAACCTTTTTAGTACTAAAAGATTCAGAAGAAATACATGACCCCGGATCACCCAAAGTTTGTTGTGATCCAATAGATATATACGGTTCGTCATGTGGTATCAAAATATAACCAAAAGTTCTACTATGGATGTCCAAAAGGTTTGGAAAGATTATGGTATAGAACTAAAGAGATTTCTGTTGTCGAGAGTATCGGTACTGGAAGATGCTGAAGACTTGTTACAGGAAATCCTGATTAAAACTCATAATAACCTTTCAACCGTAAAGGATCCGTCCAAGTTAAAACCCTGGCTGTACAAAATTGCCAGAAATATCCTCATAGATTATTACCGTAAAAAAAGACCCGAGGTTTCGGGTCAGGAAATCCCAGAATTGATAGCATTTTCAGAAGAGAATCTCAGCCCAACAAATCCCGTATTTAAAGATATGAGTGTTTGTATAAAACCTTTTTTAACACAGTTGCCCGAAATGTATCGTCAGGCCATTGAAGAAACCGATCTTGAAGGAACCTCTCAAAAGGAGTTTGCGGAAAAAACAGGTGTGAGCTATTCCACTGTAAAGTCAAGGGTACAGCGTGGCCGGGCAATGCTTGGCAGCCTTTTTAGAGAATGCTGTTCTTATCAGCTAGATGTCAGAGGAAATATTATGAATTTTGAAGAAAGATCAGAGTGTTGTTTGGTCCCAGACCAGACGGCTAGCAACTTGTCCGAATCGCTTTAGTCGATTATAGGCCGTGGTTTTAAATTTTTGGCCTGCTGATTGTCTCAACACCACCTGCCAAATCAGTATCTATCCGGTCCAGCTTGTTATCTCTCCGGTAATTAGACAAGTTGCCCATGAAATGGATATTACATTGAGGGCAAAACCACCCTTCCCCGGAATTAATCCAACACTCATCTTCCACCCATTCCCGTGCCTCTTCTTCTGTTTCGCAATAGGCTCCATTCTGCAGACAATCCGAAGCGACTTTAGAGTGGCACTCCACCGAAAATTGATTGTCTTTTTTAATGATCAATATGGCTCCCTTTCATTTTCTGCTAGCAACTCATACCTTTTTAACTGGGGCATTTTAGCAAGTTTTTCCCATTTGTTGAAGCAATACCCGAGTATTGCACTGAAGGCAAGGACCAGCAAAACATAGAGTCAGACAACTATTTATATTCCACTAAGATAGCATTTTGCCAGCGAGTGAAAGCAATTCTCCACGGCTAGTGGTTAATTGAGGTCAGACCGGCAACGCTTCATACAATCCTCATAATTATTGGAAATCAGATAATAATATCTTGACTTTTGTTATAAATATTAACTCTTAGCCAATGTAAAAATTAAATAGTTGGCATTTTGTCTCATTGATGTAAATCTATAGTGTATCCCCCTCTAAAACCTATATAGAAAAAGATTTAATGAGTGCATATATTCCCTCCAAGTCTATTAAGTTTTTGATTTAGAACAGCATCCACAATACTGACTTTGATTCACCATATTGGAAATCATTTATTAAGAATACGAAAAATATCTTTAATCCAATATTTATTGCAATATGGTTTCTATTTATTTTACTTCAATGTATTCAATAATTTTACTACAAATTGGGTATTTTATATTTTTACAAAAATGTTACATTTACTTAAACATAAAAAGCTAAATAGCAATCAAACTAAATCGTAGGCTAATTGCATTAAAAGGTCAGGTAACGCTGTTTCTTTATTTGATACCTGTTGATGGAATAAAAAATATCTTGGTTTTTCTCGACTAGGGAGGTTCGAGATGAAACAATTTATTCTGATAGGGGTAGCTTTAATTTTATCCTATATCCTTTGGCGGATTTCTACCGTTAAAAGACCTCTCATCTTAAATATAAAAGAACCATCCCTTGGTAATAATTCTGTAGCAATAAGCACTCCACTATCGATTCTATTAATTCCTGTATACAGAATTGAAGTAATGCCCAACAGGTTCAACTTGAAGTTTTATGGTCTGAGCCTGTTGGGTTTGCTCGTGTCACCAACTATTTTAAATAATCTGAATTTTATCAATTCTTGGGCATTGCATCGCCTCAACATAAAAATTTTATTGAGTGATCAGGGTGTGAAAAATTTTAAATAAAAAAGGCTTTTTATGAAGGAGGAAAAAGTCATGTCATATACGCTTAAACAACCCATTTTAATATTTGTATTAACTTTTCAATTCCTGCTCGTGCAATTAGGTGCGGGGTTGGTGATAAAAGATCAGACTTTAATCAGTAAGGCTTTTGCTGATGTGGATGAAAAGGATCTTAAGCGAGAGGTCGACAAACTACAAAACCAAATCGACAATATCCAATTAACACCTGGTCCACAAGGTCCAGCTGGTGCGGTTGGAGCAAAAGGCGATACCGGTCCTCAGGGTCCAGCAGGATTACCCGGTGCGGTTGGGGCAACCGGTCCGGCGGGACTACAAGGCCCAGAGGGCCTAACAGGTGCGGTTGGAGCAAAAGGTGATACGGGTCCGCAAGGGCCAGCAGGTTTAACTGGTGCGGTTGGGACAACCGGTCCGGCAGGTCCAGCGGGTGTAGTTGGGGCAAAGGGTGATACGGGTCCGCAAGGGCCAGCAGGATTACCCGGTGCGGTTGGGGCAAAGGGCAATACGGGTCCGCAGGGGCCAGCAGGTTTAGCAGGTGCGGTTGGGGCAACCGGTCCGGCGGGACCACAAGGCCCGGCAGGTCCAGCGGGTGCGGTTGGGGCAAAGGGTGATACCGGTCCGCAGGGTCCAGCAGGATTACCCGGTGCGGTTGGGGCAACCGGTCCGGCGGGACCACAAGGCCCGGCAGGTCCAGCGGGTGCGGTTGGGGCAAAGGGTGATACCGGTCCTCAGGGCCCAGCAGGTTTAACAGGTGCAGTTGGTGAGAATGGTGAAAGCGGTAGAGATTCTGCGGATGGTGTTTTGATAACTACCGCCAGAGAGGGAATTTATAATGGAATACGTTCCATTGATATCAATGGGATAGATATTCATTCAGGAATTAATCCTACCCTTGTCTTAGGTGGTATTACATTAAATGTTTTGGCCATTGATAGTTTTGGGAAGCAGGTTCTAGCAGAATTACCATCTGCATTTAATGGAGGAACTCACCTTCTGGAATTGACTCACTCAGGTGGTGACTCTCATTTCAACTTTACCATAGCTAGTAGCAATAGCAGTCTTCTTCAATGCTATGAAACAGGTTGGGGACCCATCTCGGCTTGTGCTACTTGGCCTGAAGCCACTGCCCCATCATGTGGAGCAGGTTATACCTTCACTGGTATTGCACGTGAAAGCCATTCAGATAAAGGCTGTAGTTCAAGTCATGATAACAAATCACGGGTAAGTAGCATGTGTTGCAAAATAGTTAACTAGTTTGCACAACTTACCTCTCAATTACTCCGGTGGAGGGTTTGATGATTTTAGGGAATTCAGCATAGAACCGTTGCAATTCGAAAATACTTTTTCAGATATTTTAATTGTAAGAAGGAATATTATTATAGCTCCAGAAACAACCAGGAATAGCATAAAGGTAATTGCCTTTAGCATAATTTTATGTTTTCTTTTGTCTTCCATAGCCCTTGCAAGTCCCGGGGAAACAGGAAAGCCACTTACTATCTTCGCTCCGCCCTCAAGCTTAACCGATAACTCGGGATATTACTTCGCCTTGGAAGGTTTATTCATTAAACCAACTTCAAATACTGATTTTGCAGTTGAAGGTGGTGGTACACCTAGTGGGAAAATTTTTAAAATCGGGTTTGACAGGAAGCCTGGATATCGTTTCTCATTGGGTAAAAACTTACCCAATAAAGCCTGGGATGTTGGCGCAACCATAACTTATATCAAGAGTGACCAGCAGGAGAGCATCAACGGCACTCTTGGTCCTACTTTATTACCCCCTGCTTTGTCGAATGATAGTGTAACGTTTGCAGATGCAAGATCAGAGTTTCAATTGACCGTTGTAGATTTATTGGCCAGGTACAACATAAAAATTGCTGAAGATTTTAGGCTGGGGTTCGCTACGGGAATTAAACTGGCAAACATATATGACACGTTAGATGCTACTTACTCAGGTGGGGATTGTAGTGTTTGTTTTCATAGTTCTGAAGTTGACTTTATTGGAGCTGGTCCCCAGTTTAAAACAGAAGCCGGTTGGGAAATGAGCAAAGGGCTAAAAGTATGGGGAGATGTAGGGATTTCCCTGTTGGCAGGAGTGATCGATTTCCTAAGAGTAGACACAGAGGGTACTACGAGTCGTCGCCTCGAATCAGAGGATAATACGCGTTTAATATCAGTTATCGAAATGCGAACCGGTATTGACTGGTTCAAGCAAGTCACCCGAAGAATTCGCATTCAAACAAGAATTGGCTATGAGTTTCAAGAATGGTTCGACTTCGTGGATCAAAATAACCTGGTTCAGAGTTCCTTCGGAACTCCTTCTAATTTGCAAGACGTAAGCAGTAATATAGGCTTTGAAGGCCCATTTGTCCAGCTCAGGTTGGAGTTCTAATAATGGAAGTTTTGAAAAATTCAGTCTGGTTACTGATATTGACTCTTCTAACGGGTCCGTCTGCCTATGCATCAAACAGCCTCGACAAGAAGATCAGTGACAGCCTGATATATTTAAAAGATAATCGGGGCGATCCCTTAGCCTATGAAGACTTGGGCTGGGCCTACTTAAACCGCTACGACCTAATGGGGGACCGTGACGATGCCCATCGAGCACTTAAATTATTTCAAACATACAAAAAAGTATCACATCATAACCCTCAATCCTGGTATTCAACTGGAGTTGCTTTATTCAAACTTGGTGAGATTGATAACGCGAAAAAACATTTTCTGGAGACTCTCACAAGAGATTCTGAAAATTTTGAAAGTATGATAGCCCTTGGCAACGTGTTTTCCAATAAAGGCAAATTCAAAAAGGCATATAACTACTACAAGCAGGCAGGTCAGTTGAAACCTGACAGTGCGGTGATTTACACAAACCTGTCCCAGCTAGCCTTTAAGATGGGCCAATATCGAAGAGCAATTCAACTCTCCGAAACAGCCCTCGAGAAACAACTTGGAAATGATGCCCCTCTTTTGTTACTGGCCAAGAGTTACCGTTTTCTCGGACAGGATGAAAAAGCCATAGTCCTGTCAAAGCAAGTCTTGAAAAACTTCCCCAATAGCTTCAGGCCTTACCTTGAGCTTTCATGGTCCAACTACAACATGGGCAATTTCTCCAAGGCCAGGAAATTGGCGTTAAAATATAACTCTTTGACTCCTGATTCTACTGAAGGTCTTGAATTACTGGCCCTGCTCTACAAGAAAACAGGAGATAAGGAAAAGATAGCAGGAATCGTGAGGCTGGCCGAAAATCAATTCATGAAGAATAACAAACCAGATCACCAGCTGGGTTCATTGGCATGGCTGAACTGTGAGTTCGATATCAACCCTGCAAAAGGGTTGAAGTATGCTGATAGATATGCCGAGTTAAACCAAACTGATGATTCGCATAGCATTTTAGGCTGGGCTTATTACAAGAACACAATGTATCAAGAAGCTGTGAAACAGTTTAAGAAAGCCCTTAAGCTCAACCCCAACATTTCCAGTCATTGGTACAGACTGGGTTTAATCCATAAAAAACTGAACGATCAAAAGTCTGCTCAGAAGGCTTTCACAAAAGCCTTAACAATGGGTCCAAATACCTACCATGATGAAATCAGTGAAGAGTTATTTCTGTTAAGCAGCAAATTGTAATGGCTAGCAGCTAGAAGACCTAGCAAAACATAAAGCCAGACAACTATTTATTTTCCGCTGTGGTAACATTTTACCAGCAAGTGAAAGCTATTGCTCGCTGCCTCCGCGGCAAGTGGTTAGTTCAGGTGGGCTCGGCAATTGGCGATATAAGTCCGGTTGATTTGGGCATAGGGCTGAACTTCAAGAGCCTTCTGGAAACTGCGAATCGCTTCCTCAAACCGTTTCAGTTCAAACAGACAGAGTCCCAATCCATTGAGGGCACCAAAATGGTGAGGAATTCTGCGCAATACCTCTTCACATTCTTTTACAGACTCATCGTATTGCCCCATAAGGAATAGGAGGGTAGCGAGCTTATTGTGAGCTTCAGCAAATTCGGGACACTTCTCAACCAAAGTCTGCAAGGCGATCAACGCTTCATCATGCTTTTGCCGATCCATCAACTCCGTTGCCTCGTTTAATTCCCGTTCCAGCTCAGCCCCCTCCTGGCGGTGCCAGAGTATCCAGAACTCACGCGTCGCATTATCCCGTGTTGTCGGGTCTTCGCTCTTCAAGTCTTCCAGTAACTGTGCTGTTCTATCCATATGCATCGGCTACTTTCTCTTGACCCTGCTTCTTGGTGATTTTTTGGCTATAAACCTGTCGCTCTTCTTAAAAGTTTCCTTATTCGTTCCCCAGTGGATTTCCTTTTTCATTTTTTTGAGCAGAGGTATGTGCTTTGAACAATGAACATAGGCTTCTTCTATTTCTACGATCACCCAGCACTCCGCATTCAGACCTCCTCTTTTGGGAACATTTTTCTTGGGATCATCCGGGAACAAACCACGAATTTTCTGGTCCATAAAAACTCTGGCGTTGCCGTTCACATGCAGACCAACCGTGCTGTCAAAAAAGTCGATAAATATCATGCCTATATGAGGATTTTCTATAATATTACCCATACTGGCAAAGACTCCGTTGCCCTGATATTCGGGAAAAGCCAGGGTTTTTTCATTAATCACCCGCACCCAGCCCGGAGGACCGTGTCTAAAAGAGCAGTCACATTCTCCACTGGCATCAGAGGTAGCTAAAAATACCATTTCCTGATTGGAAAGGAACTCGCACATCTCTGGATTGAGATGATCCAGCATCTGCTCGTTATAAAATGTCTGAGCCTTCTTCGTGGTGGCGAGTTTTTTTTGTAATCTATGCTCCCCTTTTAAACCCGGCAGCTTCATAAAATCAATCCCGATAAAATTAGAAAACTGAGACAGACCTTCAAGGTTCCATCCACGCTGTTATTATATCGAAGTACAGGGTAAAATTCAGTAATGGCCTATATCTATAATCAAAAACCCAAAAGGCAGGCAAAAATCAGGTGGTGGGGCTGGCTGCTGATCGCCGTTTTCATATTCGGAATCTGGTTTGCACACCAGAGCATCCATCAAATGCGCTGACTGCTTGCCGCAGAGGCAATGAATAAACCATTTGCGTAACGCTGGACCCTATTAAACGGAACTCACCCCTTTCTTCTGTTACCCTTTCATTTTTGACTCCAACCAGTTAGAATCCGAATTCGGAACCAAAGTTCATTGCGAATTCAAAAAATGGAACTTTAAATGCAATTCGATAGCAACCTTGATTCAAGAGTCAGGTTAGCCGCGTTCAGTTTCCTTGAGGATATCACTCAATTAAATGAAGGTGTAGTTTCCCGCACTACTCTTCTTGAAGGTTTCAAATTTGAAGACAAACGCATCCCTTTATTAAGCCCAAAAGGTATTTTCAAACCAAAACTACTCAAACTTCCCCTAACTATAACTACCGTTCCACCAAGCGAAAAAAAACCTAAACCCTATGATGATAGTTTCAATGGGGATAAGCTTGAATATCGATACCGAGGAACTGACCCGAATCACCCAGACAACGTAGGCTTAAGAAGAGCCATGAAATTGCAGCTTCCACTGATTTATTTCTTTGGCTTGGTGCCAAACAAATATCTTCCTTGCTGGCCTGTTTATATTGTTGGTGACGATACCAGAAACTTAACTTTTAAAGTACTGTTAGACGATCCAAAAATGATGGCTCTAGAAAAAGAAGAGTTTATGGTAGCTGAAGATGACTCAGGAGCCCGGAGGCAATATATAACCTCTAGCCTAAAAATCAGAGTTCATCAGAAGTCGTTTAGGGAGCGCGTTTTAAAAGCTTATCAAGACCAATGTTCAATTTGTCGACTCCGCCACAAAGAATTATTAGAAGCGGCACACATCCTTCCTGATAAACATCCACTAGGCGAACCAAACGTATCAAACGGAATGGCTTTGTGCAAACTCCATCATGCTGCATATGATAAACATATTTTAGGGATTACATCCGACTACGAAATTCAAATTCGAAAAGATATACTTGAAGAAATAGATGGGCCAATGCTTATTCATGGTTTGCAGAGCTTTCAGGGTATTAAAATTTCGACACCAAAATCTTCACAATTGAAGCCAAACCCTGCTTTTCTTGAAGAAAGGTACAAAAATTTTATTGCTGCACGTTAGCACAGCGAGAACATTTCTGGTAGCGTAGCCTATCCCGAAAATGTGGGTATGGTTACCAGTTTTTTCCATTTGTTGAAGTAGCTGCGGATTCGGCCGTCTTTGGCAGGATAGTTTTTTTCATATTTCACTTCCTTACCCTCTCCACAATCATAAAGTATTGTATTTATTATTTTATGTAGCTTTATCCTCACCCCCCCCAATAGATAGAAATAGAAAATAAATATAAATTTATGAATCCTTTGCGTGTAGGAGGAATCCTATACTAAGCGGGAATTATTGGTATTCATCAAGGATGAAAAAAAACCTCAGCCTCAAAAGCCTATCTATCGCATTTTTCCTTAATACTGGTATTGAAAAATGATTAGAGGGTTAGCAATAGTTATAATATTTTTCGCCAAGGTCGGTCCCTCAATAGCTCAGGACTGGCCGGAGACGAAGCAATATACAGGCGAATACATCAGACACCTCGACCTTGTTGTTGATGAAGGTCATGATGGTAGCATCGTCATTGTGAAAATCGGCAGATGGAGTCCGTTCCGCAGATACCCTTGGTTCCGGGCGGGGGACACCATTGATGAGGTGGAAAACCAAAAAGCCAGTATACTCGTCCTGCGTTCATTAACCGCGAATCAAGATGCATGGATCACCTTCACGCGTGGGGAAGACAGCAAAAAAGTTCAGATCAATCTGGCGCTAAATTTTTTCGGGCTTTCCCCATGGGCAAAGTCTTCCAAATGGCCCGACATTGCACGACCTTAAGTAACAAGTCGGAACAAAGTCTATCCTTCCGAACTAAAGGAAGGCATCTGTGCCAGTTTTTTCCATTTATTGAAGTAGTAGCGGACTCTACCGTCTTTGGTTGGGTAGATTTTTTCATACCTCTCTTCCCCCCCCTCTTCTTTTTCCACAATCACGATTTTCTTATCCAGCAACTGGGTCGATTTTGCCACGTACAAAAAAGTATAAGGCTGGTCTCTGGCGATCATGCGGTGAAGCTCGCGCGCCATTTTGATCTGCTTCTCCCGGTCATATTCCCTGCGGATTCTTGTTATCAGCCTGTCCGCTTCGGCATTCTTGTAGCCAACAAAGTTCAGTTGCCTGGGTCCCGCCTGGCTTGAATGCCAGATCTGATAGAGATCGGGGTCGATGCCCATGCTCCAGCCTAAAACCAGCGCGTCGAAATTGAGGGCATTGACAAAATCTTTCAGAAATACAGCCCACTCGAATAACTGGGTGTTGCATTTGATGCCGATCTTCCTCCAGCTTTCCTGCACAATAGTGAGGATGTTCTTACGCACAGGGTTTCCACTGTTGGTGATGAGGTTGAATTCAAAAATTTTTCCTCCTTTCTCCAGCCAGCCATCAGCGTTTTTCTTCCATCCTTTTGCATTCAATATTTCCAATGCAGCCTTTGGGTTGTAAGGAATAGGTTTCACCTGCTGATCGTACCAGTCGGTGATTTTCGGGTAGGGACCGGTCACCCTCTCCCCTTCTCCATAAAGGATGTATTGGATGATGGGATCAACATCTATTGCCATTCCCAGAGCTACACGTATATCCCGGTCCGCAAATAATGGATTGCGCAAGTTATAACCTATGTAGGAATAAAAATAACCCAGGCTGGAAAAGCTTTGATACTTGTCATCTGTGGAAAACCGTGCCACCTGGTGCGGTTGAACTGAGTAATTATCTACAGCACCCGCATAGAATTCCATCTCCTGTGTCAAAGTGTCTGGAATAATACGCATAACATATTCTTCGTATTCCGGTGCTCCCTCCCAATAATTTTCGTTTCGAACCAGGCGTATCTGTTCGTCAGACTTCCACTCTACGAACTTGAACGGTCCTGTACCTATAGGGTGGCGACCAAAATTGCTGTCCCGCAGACCAAAAACTTCGGGGTCCCTTCCCCGTTCCCTGGCCTCTTCAACCAGCTTTTTTCTATTGAGCAGATGTTCCGGCAAGATGCCCATAGACCAGGAACCTATGGCTGGTGAGAAAAGGCGTTTATAAGTGAAGCGGATTTTATAAGGACCCAACACCTGCACACTTTTCACAGGCTCGTAATCGGACTTTCTCGGTGACGTACCTTTAGGGTCCATGATTGACTCAAAAGTAAACAACACATCACCAGAGTCAAACGGATGACCATCGTGGAAGGTTGCATCTTTTCTCAGGTCAAACACGATCACCGGGTTATGCTCTGTCAAAGGCAATATTTGTTTATAATGCGCATGTAGTTTTTTCTGATACTCGGGTTCCTCCGCACGGATGAATTTCTCGTAAGGGAAGTTTGTAAAATAGTCTTCTCCCAACCACTTCATGATGGGAACAAAGAAGTCCTGATCAATTTTTTCCAGAGTGAATTTCAATCTGGGTGGCTGGTGAACGGTGTAAGAAATCTGTTTGGGTTCTTTATCAGAAGATTTAATAGCTCCCTGTATGGTTTTTCCAGGTATAACTTCTATTGAACGCAGATTTTTAGACCACTCAGTATTTTTTTCCATTGCTTTAACAAGGGTAGTGGGCCAGTCCAAATTGCTATCTGCAAACTTGCCTCCGGGTAAAAAGGAAGATGTGTCAAGTGTCAGCACCGCCTCTTCAAACTGAGCCCAGGATTTTGCCAGTCTTGGGCGATATTTAAGGTTCTGGTCCAAATCAATCAGACCGTCAAAAACCAAATCATTTATGGAGCTTGAAGAGGTATCAGCACTTAAAACAGGGTTAAGAATCTGCGCATCGCCGCTGGAACCCTGGACATATTTCACCAGACGCACAGGGTTGCCCACAGCCTGCTTATCGTAAGTTGGTACCCAGAAAAATGACTGGGACAGAAAGAGGATTAACAGGATAGGTAAATAGATAAGAATTTTTTTGACAATCATATTAAAATCATATCAAATCAATGGAGAAAACAGGCTTATTTTTAACACGAAAATAGCCAAAGAGGAAAACGGCCTGCTATTGATAAGCTCTTTTTTATCAATATGAAAGAATCCACTATTTGGTGCCACTTTCAAATTTGGACGTTTCCCAAAAAAAATCTTGACTTGGTCTGTAATTGACTATAGTTTGAAGCACCTTTCAGGAGCTTGAGTCTGGCGGGTCCTAAACACTAACAACTTAAATTAGCGAACAACTATATAGTTCAATATCTTTTTAGATCATTAACCACTTAGAAGGAAAATCAAGATGGCAACAATTATCACTGACGAATGTATCAACTGTGGTGTATGTGAACCGGAATGTCCTAATACGGCTATATCCGAAGGCGAAGACTACTACGAAATTGAACCCGATCTCTGCACTGAATGTGTTGGGTTCCATGGAGAAGAAGCCTGCCAGGAAGTATGCCCGGTTGACTGTTGTATTCCCGATGAAGATAAAAGGGAAACGGAAGAAGAATTGCTAGTTAAAGCTCAGAAAATTCATCCTGATGAAACTTTCCCAACTTTGGATGAATTAACCAACGAAACTTCCCTTTTCCGCAATCCAGACCGGAAAAACGCCGGACTGTAATATCACAAGCATTTGGGCTCTGGGCTTGGGCAAGTCCCACCAGAGCCCGTTTTTTTCTTTCAGATAGGAAGATAGGCGTTACTAGCCCTTGACAACACAATCCATATCAGTAATAGTCTTCGTCATTCAGTATTATTGCGGGGTGGAGCAGCCTGGTAGCTCGTTGGGCTCATAACCCAAAGGTCGTCGGTTCAAATCCGGCCCCCGCTACCAGATAAACCGAAGGGCCTGGAAGCAACACGCCTCCAGGCCCATTTTGGTTTTAATTCCGTGCCACCTGGTTCGATAATTTTCTGGTGATACTTTCAGGAACGACTCATTCCTTTGATAGCATCATTGATGACTATCACCCCATTTAACAGAAGATACGGAGCGTTCAAAAAAAGGTACAGCTTGAAAAAAGGTTTCAAAGGCTCCTGAATCCTCATTCGCCTCCGAGGAAAATTGACCAGCGGGGAGGTCAACCAAATCTTTTACCCAGAGCAGTTGATCATCTTTTTTTTTGATTATGAGGAAACCATTATCCTTTTTAAAATTATAACTTCCAAAAAGAGTCACTATTGTTCCCGGAGGACCGGAAAGAGTCAAGTCAATCTTGCCATCTTGAGAACCGCATATTTCATCACGAAGATCTGGGACATCCCTCCCTACTTCAATTGTTATAGGCGGGCTGCATGCAACATTAGTTTTATCAGACCAATACATCACTTCTTTTTGCAACACCAATTCACTGTTTGCCCAAGCCAAGACAGGGAAAAGAGTGAAAACCAAGACAACCGGAAGCTTTTTCATAAGCCACCTCATTCAATACATGTCATATTTATTCAGTTTGTTTTTCAGGGAGAATCACAAAAAATGTAGTTCCTCTATCTAAATCGCTTCTTACCAATATAGTTCCATTATGATAATCAGCAATTACTTTGCATGTTGCCAAACCAATTCCCACTCCCTAATCGAAATATTTTCATATAGTTTACCGTTAGCATCATGGATGATGATCACCCCATTTAACAGATGACACAGATTCTTCAAACATTGGCGAGGATTTAAAAAAAGTTTCAAAGGCTCCTGAGTCCTCATTCGCCTCCGAGGAAAATTGACCAGCGGGGAGGTCAACCAAATCTTTCACCCAGAGCAGTTGATCATCTTTTTTTTTGATTATGAGGAAACCATTATCCTTTTTAAAATTATAACTTCCAAAAAGAGTCACTGTTGTTCCCGGAGGACCGGAAAGAGTTAAGGAGAATTTTCCAGATTCAGAGCCACATTTTTCGTCACGAAGATCGGGAACATCTCTCCCAACCTCAATTTTTATTGGGGGAGTACAGGCAGTATCAGATACCCCCGCGGTCCAATACATAATTTCTCTTTCCATCACCAACTCTCCCTTTGCCCAGGCCATCACCGGGGTCAGAGTAAATATCAAGGTAATCAGAAGCTTTTTCATAAGCCACCTCATTCAATATATGTCATATTTCTTCAGTTTGTTTTTCAGGAAGAACCACAGAAAATGTCGTTCCTCTGCCTAGCTCACTTCGTACCAATATGTTGCCATTTAAATAATCAACAATTTTTTTGCATGTTGCCAAACCAATTCCGACACCCTCATAATCAGATTTCCCATGTAATCTTTCGAAAGGTTTGAATATTCTCTCAAAATAATCTTCATTAATTCCAATTCCGTTATCAGACACCTCAATTCGCCATTGTTTCGTCTCGTTGATATAAGAGCTACAAACGTTTACTATGGGCGGCACATGTTCCCTTGAGTATTTAATCGCATTTGAAATAATATTTTGAAATAACTGATAAAACAAACGTGAGTCACCTTCAATCACGGGCAAATCACTCACTATAACCTCCCCACCTGATTCATTGATTTGCATATCCAGACCCTCAACAACATCTTCAATCACTTGTTTGAGCTCACATTGTTTCAAGGTTCTTCTTGTATTATCCAGCATCGAAAACTGAAGAATACTATCAACAAGATGCTCTAACTGTCCGGCCATTCCACATATTCTTGACAAATAATCTCTTCCTTCATCTGTAGAAATTTTTTCATATTTTTTAGCGAATCTACTACCCAACATACAAATTTTCCGGAGCGGTGCTTTCAGGTCATGAGAAGCTATTGATGCAAATGCTTCCAGATCCTGATTACTTCGCTCCAATTTTTTAGAATAAAGTTTAATTTCAGCTTCTGCCTTTCTCAACTCTTGCGTTCTCTTTTGAAGTTGAAGCTGTGTGTCCACCCTTGCCAACACTTCACTTTTATTAAAAGGTTTTGTTATATAATCAATACCACCGCTTTCAAACCCTTTAACAATGTCGTCAGGATCATCTTTTGCTGAAATAAAAATAATAGGAATCCCCTTGGTAGCAGGATCTTCTTTCAACCTCACACAGGTATCAAACCCATCAATACCCGGCATTATGATATCAAGAAGAATTAAATCTGGTAAAATCTTAGCCGCTGTTTTAAGTGCCATTTCACCATCAGTCGCAACTGATATATCATAGTCCCTTTCTTTCAAAGTAAGCAAAAGGATGTCCAAATTAACCGGATTATCATCCACAACAAGAATTTTCATTTCACTTAAAGATTTAGGGAAATTCTTCATCTTTTAAGATGCTCTGGATTTTTTAACATTACAAAAATCTAACTACTGACTCAAGGTTTGACAAAAATGAAAAGTTTATACCCTCTCTTTTATACTAACGGATTTAAAATAATTTGAAAACGATATATGGGAATAAAGTTCCCTTGCCCAAGATCATTAAACTAAGGAGAAAAAAATAAATGCCTCGAAAAATATTTTTTTGTTTCGTCTTCAGTTTGTTGTTGTCTTTTTCAACAACATGGGCTGCACATCCTGATGTTAAGGTAGACAATGGATTGGAATTTTTACCTTTATGTCCACAGTTAAGAAATACACCCACAGCACCAGATGAATTCCTTCGACTTAGGAACCCACTAAAACCCTCCCCTGAAAATATTTTTGCCGGGCAAACTCTTTTTCATTTTGACGCAAAACCCGGTCCATGCAGGGTTTGTCATGGTATAAGCGGAAATGGTCTGGGTATCTTGTTTCACGAATTGAAACCGAGCCCTAGAAATTTTACCTGTAACAAAACAATGAAAACTCTGCCCGATGGACAATTGTTCTGGATAATCAAAAATGGTTCCCCGGGGACGGCAATGCCTTCGTTTAAAAACCTTGATGACGAACAGGTATGGCAATTAATTCATTATATTCGTCATTTTTCACAGGAGGAAGACTAGAAAACTTATATTTATGAATCGAACTTCAGTTTCATGGCAAGAATAGCTAAAACTAATATTAGAGTAACTAAATTCCAGAATATAATTGGAGGCTCATGAATTAAAAACCCATATACCAACCAGCACATAACTCCTACGGCAAATATTGAAAACATCCCAAGTGAAAGGTCAGACGCTGATCTGCTCTTCCAGGTTTTTATGACCTGTGCAGTAAAGGAAATAGTTGTTAAAAATCCTGCAAAATAACCCAGCAAAACAGTCCCGCTCATATCAATCCTTTCAATTTTTCAGTCTAATTGCTTCTAACCAAATAGAATCCACCCAGAAGTAACAAGACACCAAAGAGTCGGACAATATTTAGTTTTTGTATAGGAAAGCCCAGCCAACCGAAGTGGTCAATCAACACAGAAGCAATTAATTGGCCCACAAGCAATATACCGACCAGAGCAAGTGCTCCTATTTTTGGCCCAGCAATTATTGAACCCAACACCACTGCAGCGCCAATAAAACCTCCACCCCATACCCAGACAGGCATAACAACTACCTGACCTATAGCAGGGAAAGGTATTCTCAACAACACTGTACTGGCGATAAGACATATTGTACCTACGGCAAACGAAATTAACGCCGCAAGCACCGGGTTATTGGTAAATCGGGCCAACTCAGCATTTATACCCACCTGAACCGGCAACATAAACCCTAAAATAAAGACAAGAGAAGCATAAAGATAGCTCATATAAATCTCACTTGTTAAATAAGGAGTTCTAACTTCCTAATTCTTATCAATTTTCAGAATTTCAATGTCAAACTTTCTATTACAGTTAAATTATTCCTCGGATAACTCTTCTGCCAACTCAATAACAAGCTTTAATATACCTATAAGGCGCAATCGGTCATCATCTTCCAAGTCTTTAAGCATGTCTTCATAACCATATTGGATCAATTGCGTTCTTCTGTCTGGGGCAACCTCAAGTTCGCTTAAACAAAAAAACTCTTCCCTGGCTTGAGCAGCGACCTCAGCAAAGCTTTCAGAGCCATGAATGTATTTGTATGTAATAGAGTTTTCTGGAAGTGAATTAGCTAAATCATTTAAAATGGGATGAGTATAGGAATTCATGATATATAAAGATATAAATTAAAAGTAAATATTGGCTTTGGGCAAGCAAGTTAAATAAGTTTAGCTATTATAGGGGAATTTCATTTCCAAGGCTTTTCTATTATTAGTAAATGGCAAAAAAATGATGACTCGAGGCACTGCATTGAACCACAGTGAATTCATGCAGGAACTAATCAAAAGAAATCCTGGCGAAGCTGAATTCCATCAGGCCGTTGACGAAGTGGCTGCCAGCGTTATTCCTTTCATCAACGAGCATCCCAAATATATCGAAAATCAAATTCTGGAGCGAATGACCGAACCGGACCGGAGCATTATTTTTCGTGTTTGCTGGGAAGATGATGAAGGATACATTCATACCAACCGGGGATATCGCATCCAGTTTAACAACGCCATCGGCCCTTACAAAGGCGGCCTTCGCTTTCATCCCTCTGTCAATTTCAGCATCCTGAAGTTTCTGGGTTTCGAGCAAACATTTAAAAACAGCCTGACTGGTCTGCCCATGGGCTCTGGCAAAGGCGGGTCGGATTTCAACCCCAAGGGAAGGTCCGAGCGCGAAATCATGCGATTTTGCCAGGCATTTATAACAGAACTCTCAAAACATATTGGTGAAAACATAGATATCCCCGCTGGCGATATTGGTGTTGGTGAAAGGGAAATCAGCTTTATGTTCGGGCAATACAAACGACTGCAAAATGAATTCACAGGAGCTTTAACAGGGAAAGCTCTTGAGTTTGGCGGTAGCCTGATACGGAAAGAAGCTACCGGTTACGGTTGTGCCTATTTTATGGAAGAAATGTTGAAACATCACGGTGACTCCATTGAAGGGAAAACCTGCCTCGTTTCGGGATCAGGAAATGTCGCTCAATATGCCGCTCAGAAAGTAATGCAACTAGGAGGAAAAGTTGTAACCATGTCTGACTCTACCGGCTTCATCCATGACCCGGCTGGATTGACTGAAGAAAAACTGGCATTTATTATTGATTTAAAAACCAACCAACGTGGAAAAATTTCCAAATTCGCCGAAAAATTCAAATGCAAGTTTTATAGCAACAAAAGACCATGGCACATCAAAGCAGAACTGGCTTTTCCTTGCGCTACACAGAATGAAATAGACTTATCGGATGCTAAAAGTTTGATAAAAAATGGTTGCAAAGCCATCTCAGAAGGTGCCAACATGCCCACAACTCACGAGGCAATCATGGCAATGATCAAAGCTAAAATCGCCTTCGCACCGGGAAAAGCTGCTAACGCAGGTGGTGTTTCAATATCAGGGCTTGAAATGACACAAAACAGCATTCGCATGGCATGGCATAGAGAAGAACTGGAAGAACGTTTAAAAAATATCATGCATGATATTCACCAACAATGTATCAATTATGGAACTGAAAAAGATCATATTGACTATGTAAAAGGTGCCAATCTGGCAGGGTTCGTAAAAGTTGCCGAAGCTATGGTTGCTTATGGCGTAATCTGATATTCTTAAAAATACAAAACATATTTGATCTATATTTTATTTTTGTTTTATCAAAATCAGGACAAGACACCATGGCTTCTAAAAATTCATCCTTTGATATTGTTTCAACAACAGATATGGCAGAGGTACAAAATGCCTGCAACCAAACTATGCTTGAAATCAGGCAGCGGTTTGATTTTAAGGGGAGTAAATGCGAAGTAGAGTTGGACTCCAAAAAAGCTCAGATCGTAATTCTTGCAGACGATGGACACAAACTCAATTCAGTCATTGATATTTTGCAAAGCAAATTGATAAAAAGAAAAGTATCAATTAAAGCACTGGATTATGGAAATGTAGAATCTGCTTCAGGAGATACCGTACGACAGGCGATTTCTATCCAGCAGGGAATCCCACAAGATAAAGGCAAAGAAGTAATAAAATTCATTAAAAGTTTGGGTTTTAAAAAAATGCAGGCCCAGATAGCTGACGATCAGGTGAGAGTTTCCGCAAAAGATAAAGATGATTTACAATCGGTCATAGCAAGCTTGAAAGAAAAAGACTTCGGCATTGATATGTCATTCACCAACTACCGTTAACCCAGCCTCTTCATACAACCAAAAACGTTCAACTACAATAATCATTGCAGTTATGTAACACCCAAGAGCTCCAGAATTTTTTTACCAAACAACTTACCGCTGGAATCTCCACCTGCAGTTACAATTTGGTTCGAACATGTCAGAGGTTCTTCAACAACATAAGCGCCAGCATCCTTCAGCTCTTTAATACATTTTTCATGATTTGGCACAGAGGTTTCCTGACCTGCAAGCAACCCAGCACGGGCAAGTGAAACCACTGACAGTCCTAACGCACCTACAACTTTGCCAGCCCGATAGTGGTCTGTAAGAATTTGAGGCAAAATCGGATCATTCCAGATAGAGCTTTTAGCGCCCTTCCCTCCAACTACCACCACAGCATCGTATTTTTTATTCGGCAAGAATCTTTTATTCCAGTCCACTAATATTCCATCAGGAGTGACTTTTGTTTTCATTTCTCCGACCGCTTCAGTGCCAGATTTTGAAAGGGTAATTGTTTTTACTGAAATTTCTTCAAAAACAAATTTTAATTCTGAAAATTGCTGATCGCAAAAACGGTTTTGAGGAATTACAATCAGGACAATCAGTCCTTCAGGATCCATAATTCACCCTCACTCAGGACTTTCGTTAACAGTTAGATCTTTAAATAAATGGGTAAGACTTGCAAATGTTGTTATATTCTTACTTAATAATCAGTAATCGTGATTATCATCTAATATTGTAAGGAGTCTATATGCCCATCCTGATGACAGCACGTTACCAAGTCAAACCACATGCTATTGATCGATGCAAGAAAGCAATTCAAGCTTTAGTCGAACATGTTAGGGAAAACGAAGAAGAAACCCTTTTTTATATGGCGCAACAGGAAAAATTAAACCCCTATGCATTCTTACATGTCATGTTGTTCAAAGATGAAGTGGCTTTGACCTTGCACCGTTCCTCCAAGGCTGCAGAAAATTTTGTCAGGGCTTTATATCCTGAAACAATCGATCCTCTAGAGTTTAAGGAATATAATATTACCGCCACAAATTTCAATCTCTAAAGCAACTCTTCACTCATTAATTTCTTTCAAGAGTCCTGCCATTCGCTCAAGGTCATCTTTAAAACCAGCTGGGGGAAGTGATATATCAGAATCAGCAGGGTTGAGTTTATTTGCTAACACCTCTGCAGATACACCAGTTTTGTTTTTAAAAAAATATTTGCGCAATTGATAGTGACAGTCAACCCTTATCCAGCTTTTTCCATCACCCGAAAGCTCATCGGAACCAAGTAGAGCTTTTTTCCTGATAAATGTAACCAGGTTCTCAGTGGGAACATTTGAGACTTGTTTGCTCCCTCGACGAATCATCACTACTTTTAAAGGTTTAGTAGTCATTAGAAGAGAAAGGAGTTAAAGAATATTAGAAGACGGGTCTGTTCGCGAACCCTCAGTAAACAAATCGATCACCATTAAGGCTACGCCAATTGTTATACAGGAATCGGCAATATTAAATGCCGGAAAGTGGTGCCCATTAAAAAAAAGGTCAACAAAATCTATCACCTCACCATGAAGGCTTCTATCAATAAGATTACCAATCGCTCCGCTGAATATAAGAATCAAGCCAATTTGAACCATTTTCTTTTCTTTTGGGGTTTGATGGAATATCACCAGGATAGCAGTAATTGCAATGGTCGATATTATTATGAACATCAGTGCCTTATACTCAGATTGTTGACTGGCAAATAGCCCAAAAGCTACCCCTGAGTTGCGAATATGGGTCAGGTTGAAAATACCTTCAATGACTTCTACTGAATAATTAAGAGGAATATGAAGGGAAACCATGAGCTTGGTATATTGATCAACCACGATCAATACTCCAGACACAATTAATAGCGACAAATATTTATTCCTCACCCTTGTCAAGCTCCTGCCGCATGGAGATGACCTTCGCAACGCAAACAAATTTCACCATTGGTTTTGCCTGCCTGTGTATCAGGCAAAAAATAGTTCCAGCATCGCTCACATTTCTTGCCAGGATGCATTTCTGAAAAAATTTTCACTCCCGGAAGGGACTCACTCTCATAGACATTCTCATTAGACTCCAGCTTTTCAACCAAGCCCACATCTGAGACGATAAAGATATATTTTAATTCTTCGGAAGAATTTTTAAGGATTTTCTTAAATTTATCGGGCAGCACCAACTTAACCATCGAGTCCAGGGAATGCCCTATTACCTTCTCCCTCCTGCTATTTTCCAGTGCCTTACTAACTTCCCCTTTCAAATCAACCAGAAACTCCCATTTTTCTACAAGGTCCTGGTCAAAACTCACATCAACAGGGACATCAAACTGAGAAAGGTGAACACTTTTTTCACTCACCCATTTTCCAGGAAGGTATGACCAGACTTCTTCAGAAGTAAAACTTAAAATAGGAGCCATTAAACGAACCATTCCCATTAAAAGAATGTGCAAGGCAGTTTGACCCGAGCGTCTTCCGAGAGACTTAGGCGGGTAGGTATATAACCTGTCCTTGATAATATCCAGATAAAACGCGCTCAATTCAACAATACAAAAATTTGAAAACGAATGATAAAACACATGGAATTCGTAGTTTTCATAAGCGGTTAATATTTTATCTCTTAAGATATTAAATCGATAAATAATATATCGGTCCAACTCAAGCATTTCTTCGACAGGCACCCGGTCTTCATCGCAATTGAAGTCATGAAGGTTCCCTAATAAATAACGAAATGTATTTCGAATTTTTCGATAAGACTCTGTCAGCCGTTTTAGAATCTCGTTGGAAATACGAATGTCTTCACGATAGTTTTCTGAAGCAACCCAAAGACGGAGTATTTCTGCACCATACTGGTCAATGATTTTTTGTGGCGCAATCACATTACCAGCGGATTTGGACATTTTTTTACCCTTCCCATCCACCACATAACCATGAGTCAAAACCGACTTATATGGCTCCTTACCTCTTGTTCCAATTGATTCCAGTAGTGAACTGTGAAACCATCCTCTATGCTGGTCACTTCCTTCCAGGTAAAGATCAGCAGGCCAGTGAAGCTCCGGATCGTTTTCGACAACAGCAGCGTGGCTGACACCAGAGTCAAACCAGACATCCAGTATATCTGTTTCTTTGGAAAACTCCTTTCCCCCGCATTGACAAGTTGTACCTTCCGACAAGAGGTCTTCAGCATCAAACCAGAAGTCGGCTCCGTGTTTTTCCACTCCATCTGCAATCCGTTCGAACAATTCGCTGGAGTTAACAAACTCACCACAATCATTACAAGTAAATAAGGTAATTGGAACACCCCATGCTCTTTGACGCGAAACACACCAGTCAGGACGATTCTCGACCATGCTGTAAATCCGGTCTCTTCCCCATTGAGGAATCCACTCTGTGCGATCTATTCCAGCCAAGGCATTCTTACGCAGATCCTGTTTGTCCATCGCAATGAACCACTGATTCGTTGCTCTAAAAATAATGGGCTGACGGCAACGCCAACAATGCGGATATGAATGTTTAATATCCACAGCACAAATCAAATAACCATCCTGTCTGAGTTTTTCAACTATCTCAGGATTTGCTTTCCTGACAAACATCCCTCCAAAATGTTCTACCTCTGGAACAAAAACACCTGCCCCATTAACCGGGTTATAAGGTTCCAATCCATATTTCAGGCCGACAATATAATCGTCCTGCCCATGCCCCGGAGCAGTGTGGACACAACCTGTTCCCTGCTCCAGAGTAACGTGATCCCCAAGGATGACTTTTGATTCCCGGTCTATAAATGGGTGCTTGCATACTGCATTTTCCCATTCCTCACCTTTGCAGGAAGCTAATATTTTATAATCCGTCAGTTTCCATTCCTCTACCAATGAGGATAATAAGTCTTCCGCCACAATATAAGTATCTTCGCCATCGCTGACCGCGACATAAACAAATTCGGGATGCAGGGAGATAGCAAGGTTCGCAGGAAGAGTCCAGGGAGTCGTGGTCCAGATAACCATGGACAAGTTCTTCAACCCTGCCATACTTTGAGGAGTGCCTGACTGAACCGGAAACTTGACATAAATTGATGGCGAGGTGTGGTCTGCATGCTCAACTTCGGCTTCTGCCAAAGCAGTTTGGCAGGAGGTACACCAATGAACAGGTTTCAGTCCTTTATATACAAGCCCTTTTTCTACAAACTTCCCAAACTCTCGTACTATGGTTGCTTCGTAGGAGTAGTTCATCGTCAGATAAGGGTTTTCCCAATCTGCAAGCACTCCCAACCTTTTAAACTCTTCTTTCTGAATTTCGACAAACTCTTCCGCATAAACCCTGCACTGCTTGCGAATTTCTGATTTCTCCAGATTCAGTTTTTTTTCTTTAAGTTTTTTACCTACCTGATGTTCGATGGGAAGCCCATGACAATCCCAACCCGGTATAAACCCGGAGTCAAATCCATTCATACTCGTGATTTTAACAATGAAATCCTTGAGAATTTTATTCAAGGCATGGCCCATATGAATATGGCCATTGGCATAAGGCGGGCCATCATGAAATACAAATTTGGGCTTGCCTTTGGCAGAATGACGGATCTTTTTGTATAACTCCTCCTTTTCCCAAAAATCCAGGATTTCTGGCTCACGCTTGGTCAAGCTAGCCTTCATGGGAAAATCCGTTACTGGCAAATTAAGTGTGTCTTTTATTTCCATAAAAATTGAACCAAAGCTCCTACATCAATTTCATCGCTTGTTTTGCCTGTTCCAAGGTGGATTTTGCTACGGCTTGAGCTTTTAATGTGCCCTCGCGCAGAATTTCTTTTACCACATCAGGACAAGCAAGAAACTCCTGTCTTTTCTCCATCATCGGCTTCATGCCCTCAATCATTGTTTGAGAAAGCATTTTTTTACAATCACCACAGCCTATTTTTGCAGTCCTGCAATCAGTGTTTATTTCATCCTGCATCGACTTGGGTGAATAGATTTTATGAAATGGATACAGGTTACACACATCAGGATCACCAGGATCATCCCTGCGTGCGCGGGCAGGATCTGTGAGCATGGACTGAACCTTTTTACCAATCTCTTTTTCACCATCTGAAAGAAATATAGTATTGTTATAGGTTTTGCTCATTTTCCTTCCATCCAGACCATTCAGTTTGGGAATTTCAGAGATTTTTGCTCCTGGTTCAATAAATACTTTCTTATATAGCTTGTTAAACCTTCGTACTATTTCACGAGACAATTCAAGATGTGGTGCCTGATCAATACCCACCGGAACATAGTCGGCTTTATAAAGTACGATATCTGCAGTTTGCAAAACCGGATATCCCAAAAAACCATATGAGCTCATATCTACATTTTTTATTTCATCCTGTTTTTCCTTGTAGGTCGGGTTCCGTTCCAGCCATGGAACGGGAACAATCATAGATAAGATAAGATGAAGTTCTGCGTGTTCAGGTATTTCAGATTGGAGAAACATTGTGCATTTTTCCGGGTCCAACCCTGCACTTAACCAGTCTATTGCCACTTCAAAAGAAAAGTCCTTGATACGCCCCGGGCCTTCATAGAGAGAGCTAAGCGCATGCCAATCGGCAATAAAAAAGTAGCAATCAAACTCATCCTGAAGGCTCACCCAGTTTTTCAATGCTCCAAAATAGTTTCCCAAATGCAGTTTTCCCGATGGCTGCATTCCACTTAAAATTCGTTTTCGTTTCATCAAAAGTTATCCATCACTATCAGGAAAGGCTCGCCCTTAATACCTCAATAATCATAGGGAAAGTTTCCTGACTAAGAAATAAAACCGTGTAATTAATAGGTAACATTAAAATGGTACCGAGAATCCCCGTATGCGCAAAATGATCCAGCAGAAAAATGCCTAAAATCAGAAATGCTCCGAAACGATCAAGGTGGGTCAATTTTTCAGCAATTTCATGAGAAACCAAACCCTTTAGAACACTGGACCCGTCTAAAGGGTACATGGGCAACATATTGAAGATTGCCAAAGCAACATTGATCCATATACCATAAGCCAAAATAACAAACAAATAAGAAAACTCAGGAGACATCATACGTATAAAAAAACTGCATACAACAGCCATAGCAATATTGGACAAAGGCCCAGCCATAGCCACATACATCATATCCTTACGTGGGTTTTCAAAATTTCGCCAATCAACTGGAACCGGTTTAGCCCAACCAAAACCGACAAAATAGAAAAAAAGCACCCCAAGAATATCCAAGTGCCGTATAGGATTAAATGAAAGCCTGCCAAGGCGTTGAGCTGTGTCATCACCGAGCAACAAGGCCATTTTACCGTGGGAGTATTCGTGAACCGTAAGGGAAAATAAAATGACCGGTGTCATTAATAGCACTAATTGCGTTTTATTCAAGAAAAAAGCCTCTGTAACTTATGGTTAGAGTTACCTGTTAGAATGAAAAGATAAACGCAAGGGGGGACCGAGTTCGGGGAATTTTCCTGCAAAACGGTAAAACCTAAACGTAATGTTATTTTATCCCAAACGCATCAATTCTGTCATGTTTTAATGCCCCATCTCCACAAAGTAAACTCGAAGCAAAATCATCAGGTAGATTTGGTCTTGGCATATTTTAAAAAAGTATAAAACGCAAACGCCAAAGCTAGAAACAGCCCTAGAAAACCATCCCTAAACCCCTGTCTGATAAGGTAATTTTTAACAAATGCCGCTGGAGGTCTCAATATCAGATGAGACCAGCCAGCCCGAAATCCCTTATTCACTTTCTCACGGGCGTAAAGTGTAGAATAGCGGTTTTGCCGGTCTATATAGTCTTCCATTCCCGAAAATGAATGATGGATAATAGAATGCTTCAAGGACCCCACATTCTCATCAGGAACCAGTTTTTCGTGCACCAGAGATTCGGTAAAGTTTACACGAGATTTATCATACATTCGTGAGATTAAATCCGGGTACCATCCACCATGACGAATCCAACGTCCCGCAAAGAGGTTTTTACGTGGAAATTGATACACTGGGTGCTTTGGTCCTGCTCTCAATACCCTTTGTATTTCCTCAGCACCTTCAGAGCTGATCTCTTCATCAGAATCAAGATTCAGGATCCAATTATGACTAGCTCTATCTGCGCATAAGTTTTTCTGTTTGCCATATCCATTCCATTCCACGCAAAACACCTTATCTGTGAATTGCCTGCAAATCTCCACAGTACGATCAGCACTATTAGTATCAAGCACAACAATTTCATCAGCCCACTTTACACTCTGAAGGCACCTTGCAATATTCTTCTCCTCATTTTTGGTAATGATTGTGACCGATAGTTTTTCCATCAATTTAATGTCCGAAGGATAAATATTGTTCAAATCCGGCCCGATTATATCATTGATCGGACTTTACAAAAACCCGCCAAGTGATTAATTTTACTGCTTTTTTGGATTTTTATGCTATTATTAGTGCCAGAATTTAACCAGAGTGCAACCCTGAAATTTTCTTGTTTTTGAACGAGGCGGAAATGCCAAAACTGGAATTTTTTGACTCGAATCAACTGAACCCATTTCTAAATTTAGAAAAAAACTTTGCTCTGCGTTTTGCGAGAGACAGAGCCTGTCTTCAATTATCTTTTTTTAAGCTATAACCAACTCAATACAAATGATCGAACAATTCCTTCAAATTGCCTTGGAGTTTTTTAAAGAAATCTGGTTCCAGCTGAATTCTCGTTTTGACCTGGAAAATACAGAGGCTTTTAAATTTCTTAAACCCTACCTCATTCAACTTCAGGACAACCCTCTTTATTTAGGGATTTCTCTAGCAGCCCTTGTTCTGATTCCCTATGCATTGATAAAGGTTAGAAGTATCTCCAGAGAACGCGAGCGCAAACTCGATGAGCTCATGGAAGAGATGGAAGAAGATGAATATGATGAGGATGACCCCAGACGCCTTCGACGGCCTGAGCCAGAAGACGATGCTGACAAACCTTTATTTGGTAATGAGGAAAATGAATCTCCACCATATATGAAAGTGGTGGACGTAGAAAATAATGAAGACTCTGAAGAAGAATCTACTGTGTTTGAACTTGATTCGCTTTCATCTGAGGATGAGGAAGGTATAGAGCCTGTCAGTTCACAATTGACAGAAAGCGAATTTGAAAAAGAATTGAATGAGTTCATGGAGATGGAGGAAAACATTGAACTTCCTGCCGATGACTCGATTCATGATCAAGCCATTAAAGAACTACAGGAAGACGGCGAATTGATAGAACTGGACGAACAACCTTCCGAAATAGATATTTCTAGGAACGATTCGGATTTGGGTGAAGATGAACATGATCAGGCCATAAAAGAACTTCAGGAGGGTTTTGATTTATCAGAAACGAAAGAACTCCCTGAAGATGATCCTTTCTCAAACTACTCCGACCTGGATGAAGATGAACAGGATAAGGCCATCAAGGATCTCCAGGAGGAAATGGAACGAACCATCAATCAGTTAACCGAACAGATAGAAGAGCCCACTGAAGCCCCAAGTTCAATAAAAGATTTAAGCCAAATTCATGTTAGTGGAGATGCCACCATTGAAGAAGACTATACAAATGAAGGTGAGTTTTTCCTGGAAGATGTACCATCACCCGAAACCGAACCCAGCGATACCCAACACAAAGAGCCATCTCCGGAACCACCCCAAGAGCTTACTGATTCTGAAATATTAGCATCTTTGGAGCCAGAGATAGAGGAAACATCCAATATAGAAACAAAACCAGAGTTTGAAATAGAGGAAACAACTAATCTAGAAAAAGAGCCCGAGTTCACAATAGAAGAAACATCTAGCTTAGAAACTGAGCCCCAATCCAATACTGAATCGATTCCAGATACTCGCGATTACGAACCAGAAATATCAGGTTTCACATTTGAAGCTGAATCAGACATCTTAGATGAAGAAGCTGAAGATTCTAAGAGTTTCACCTTTGAAGAGCAACCGATAGAGTTTGAGGAGTCTCCAGAGCCTGAATTGAATATCGAGCAACCAGCATTGGATCATGACTATGTCCCTTCAGGGGAGGCTGACAGCCTGATTGACCGTCTAAAGTTTTTACAGACCCGCTTTGAAAATCGCTACCAGTCTACGGAAAAACCAATTACAGAAAGCACCCCGGCACCCAGTGCAAAAAGATTTCCTGAAAAAGACTATGCCAGCTTTACAGAAGCAAGACGTCAATCAAGCACATCATTATCACCCGACAGCAAAAAGTATATGGATCTGTTAGAATCGTTTGTATTCATGAAAGATCAGAGAAAGCATAAATAAACTGAAATAGGAGCAAGACTCATTCAGAGTATAATGACAAGCTCAATTAACATAATAGCCGTTGGAGGCGGAAAAGGCGGCATTGGGAAAAGTGTTATCTGCACGAATCTGGCCGCAGGAATGGCTTTGAGTGGACAAAAAGTTATCCTTATGGATACAGATTTTGGTGCGTCCAACCTGCACGCCCTGCTGGGAATTGGCAACCCTGCTCACGGATTCCAGGATTTTTTTACTGACAAAATTTCCGATCCTAAAACCCTGCTTCTAGATACTGGCATTAGCAACCTTAAATTTGTAAGTGGCGCAGGAGATAACCCGGGAAGCGCTAATATTGATTCCGATAAAATAGATTCTATCATTTCTTTTGTTAAAAACCTTGAGGCTGATACGATCCTCCTCGATCTAGGCCCGGGAACCAATTATAACGTTATTGATTTCTTTAACATCAGCACGCAGGGCGTTGTTCTGACGACTCCGGAAATGACTTCTATCATGAAGACCTTCAGTTTCATCAGGGCGGCCTTGTTTCGCAGAATATCTCTTGCATTTCAGACATCTCCGGAAATCCAGGAAATGGTGGATCACTCCAACCCGGATACTGCCAACATGGAAACTTATACTACCGGTTTGTTACGTACAAGATTCCAGGAGCAGTTTCCCAACCACATTGACCAACTCAATACATTGATAAGTGATTTTAAACCTGGTCTCGTGGTTAACCGTGTTAGAAACCGTAAAGACTTGATGGCAGGAGACAACCTTCTCAAGTTGGTTAAAAAGTTCCTGGATATTGATGTCAGTTATCTCGGATATATCATCGAAAGCGACAGAATTCGTGATTCCATTGACGAAATGATTCCATTTTTGATCAAAGACCCCCAAAGCAAACCCTCTGAAAATCTCCAACAAATTATTGGAGCCCTGACCAATACTGACTTGCAGTTTATGAAAAGAGACGGAAGAATTTTTGTTTCAAAGCAAGTTCGCCTCTCATCTGGTTGGGAAGCTTGATTGAATCTTAAGTTTTAACTTATAGCCTGTATTTTAAACATATTCCCATATCAGATAAAAACACCCTCTTAAAAAATCCTGTACAATAAAGTTTATCTGATCAAATTTTGTTTTCATTCGTATGGATTCAACAACCCAGTCCATTTTATTAAATCTTTTGAATTTTTCGGACAACCAGAATCAAAAACTATTTGTGGTTGGTGGAACGTTGAGGGATTTCTTGTCCCTAAAGTCTTGTTCCGATTTCGATCTGACTGGGAAAGATGCTTCTGAAACTGGAATCAATTTTTCCCATTTCCAGAACTTCAAATATGTACTTTTGGACAAAACTCCCAGGAGAAGAACAACTCGAGTTATCACCAACCAGAAACACCATCTCGACTTCACAGACCTGCAGGGAGTAAATATAGAAGAAGATTTGGCACAAAGGGATTTCACCATCAATGCCATGGGGCAGAACTTATCAGATTTCCTGTCCGGTGAAAAAAACATAATTGATCCCCACATGGGACAGGAAGATTTAAGCAATAAAAGAATACGCTTACTAAAGGGCCCTATTATTCAGTCTGATCCTCTGAGAATACTCAGAGCCTTCCGTTTTGCGGCAACCCTCAACTATGAAATCGATGAAGATACTTTATCTGCTATCACTCTTTATAAAGACAGGCTGAGAGAGTCTGCTCCGGAACGAATTTGGCACGAACTAACTTTATTATTAAAGGCACCTGACAGCCTTCCTTCAATCAGGAGTATGCACAACTGTGGTCTATTGGAGTGTCTTTTCCGCATATCCAGTAAAGCTTTGAACCATTATGAAAAAATGGAGTCACTGCTAAACTATCCGGAGAAAACCTTTCCCGAATATGCGGATGAGTTTGGCGCTAAGACATTTCTCGACAAGCATTATCTTATAAAATTATCGACCTTGATGAATCAACATCCAGACACTGATGACTTTAGTTTCAGCAATGTAGAATTAAAGCTTTTAGAAAAAGCTGCAAAGGGAGCCTGCAATTTGGCTGAAATCTATACAATAGATAGTCTGGATAACTTCGGCCCGAGTGAAACTTACGAATTACTCAATCGGGCGAATGAAGAAATACTGGCCTCAATCACTCTTTTCATTTCAAGCTTGGATGCGGCTGACTCTGACAAAGGAATTCTTTTCTGCAACCGGATATTGAAGTTCTATTACGAGCAGTTTCTCCCGGTAGTGAGTAAAAAACCTTTATTGAACGGAGAAGATATTATTCTTCAGTTTCGCCTTTCACCGTCTCCACTTTTTGGTAAAATTTTGGGTGATGTTCAAAAAGCACAGGTATTGGGTAGCATTAATACCCGGGATGATGCAATTGCCCTGACCCGGAAAATTATTCAATCACAAGTTAAAGAGTCAGGTAAATGACAACACTATATTCGACCACAAAATGGAATAATAAAAAAGTCATACTTGGAGAAACCGAAATAGATCACGAGAAACCAGTCAATTTGTTAATCGGTTTTCACGGTGCAAGCTCTACACCTGAAAATATGCTTGTACAGGGAAACCGTTTAAAGCTTTCAAATACTATTATGGTTTTTCCTGAAGGACAGTTTGAAGCAGGAGAAGGTGTTTGGAGCTGGTGGAAAGATGGCCCACGGCAAAGTGAGACGGTAAAGGATTTTATAACTTATGCATCACAGATTATTGATTCTGCCCACGAACATTTCCACGATAATAATACTGGGGAAAAATTGAGAACTTGTTTATGGGGGTTTTCTCAGGGAGGAGCCGCATCCCTGACTTATACTCTTCTTGGCAAGCACTCCCTATTCAAGGTTGCTTCTATTTGTGGTTTTCTCCCTGAGTTTCAGGACTCTACCATTGAAAAAAAAGATCCACTTCAAATCCTTGGGATATTTGGCAGTAACGATGAAATCGTACCCTCTTTTCTGGCTGATCATGCTCTGGATGAAATGAAAAATCATGGACATATAGTAAAAACCAAGGAAACACCCCAATCCCACGAACTAAACTCTGAAAACCTTCAGGACATATGCAACTTTTTCAATTTGTGACAAACACATTGAATTAATTAAACTGGTTCAATGTCAGTTGACTTTCACAACTATTTTGCTATTCTTCTTAAAATTCTTTGGGGTCGATCACAGGGAAGACGGTTAGAATCCGTCGCGGTCCCGCCGCTGTATCCGGGGACGAACCTCGCAATTTGCCACTGTTTGATTTCAAATGGGAAGGCGCGGGAATTCGGTTAATCCGGAAGCCAGAACACCTGACTCTGATCCTATTAACTAAACCTTCGCGGTCTGAGGTGAGTTAAGCCAAGCTACGTGCTTTAACCCCTCTTTTCGCTGGAACGAGGATATTCCGGTGAAATTTTTCACTTTTTATAGCGCTAAAAGCCAATTCAAATCTTCCAACACTTGCGTCTTGTTGGTTGTTATTCTGTTCTTATTTCTTTCGATACCTTCTGTTCCATGGGCTAGTGATACAAGTTACAAATCCGCTAACAGAATCATATCCACCTCCCCTTCCATCACCGAAACCCTTTTTGCTCTGGGTTTGGGAGAAAGAGTAGTAGGTGTCACAGATTTTTGCGAATACCCTCCAGAAGCCTGTCGACTGCCCAGCATAGGCGGTATGACAAACCCAAATATGGAAGTATTGCTTTCTTTACAGCCGGATCTGGTCCTCCACCAGTCTCATAGCGCCAGAATGGCCAGGAATACGGAAACCTTAGGGATCCCCTCTTTAGGAATAAAAATGGACATACTGGGTGACATTTTAAATTCAATCAAGGTTTTGGGAAGGACTCTGGGAATTGAAGATAACGCTGAGCAATTACTAAAAAAACTAACAGAAGGAATAAACTTTTATAAAAACAAACTAAATGGAGTTCGACCGAAAGAGGCTCTGCTTTTGTTAGGGGATAGCAGTGATCCTGGCCGGGATTTATATGCAACAGGTCACGGTACCTTTCTGCATGAGCTTCTGGAAATTTCTGGAGGTAAAAATATAATCCCTCCAACGATGGCCAGATATCCAAGGCTGACTAAGGAGTATATTGTAGAAAAATCACCAGAGATTATTATTGAGGCTGGACCAAAATCGCGGCTATCGCAGGAACAAATCAAGGAACGAATAAAAGGTTGGCAGCGTTTTCCTTCTATACAAGCTGTTCAAAAGGGGCAGATCCATTATATCGGCGCAGATTATATTCTTATACCAGGTCCACGTTTACTAAATATTCTCGAACAATTCTCAAAAGCAATACACCCAGATATTTTTCTTGAAGAGGGTTTGCCATGAAATCTCATCTGGAAGTAAAAAGCCTGGAATTTGCTTATGACTCAGAACAGATTTTAAACAATATATCTTTTACTGTTGAGAAAGGAGATTTCATCGGCTTGATAGGGCCAAATGGTTCGGGCAAGTCTACTTTACTAAAACTGGTTGGAGGTGTACTGACATGCCCTGAAAATGCTGTTCAAGTAAACCAACATCCAATTAATCATATCAATAAAAAAGAATTAGCCCGTGTCATAAGCTGGGTTCCTCAAGAACATCCCATGGTTTTTCCTTTCACAATACAGGAAATAGTATTGATGGGTCGACACCCTTACCTTTCTCCGCTTTCCTTTGAAGGTGAAGAAGACTATAAAATAGCACGTCAGGCTATGGAGACAACCAATACATCGCAATTTTCTGATCGCTATTTCAACGAAATCAGTGGTGGAGAAAAACAACGAGTCATGCTTGCCAGCGCAATCGCCCAGGAACCTGAAATAATGCTATTGGATGAACCAACATCTGCACTGGACCTTAAGTATCAGGTTCAGATTTTAAATATCCTGAAGCACTTGAATGAAGATAAGAATATTACATTAATCCTGGCCATGCATGACCTCAATCTGGCTTCCAGATACTGTAGACGACTTATTCTTTTAAACGAAGGAGCCATTGTCCGAGATGGAAACCCAGAGGAAGTTCTTAAAAAAGAAGTTATAGAGAATGTTTATGACATAAATGTCAATTTGCATCTTCTAGATGGAGAAATACTGGTACACCCAATGTCCAGTGAACAATAAACATGTTTATAAATTTGGGAACACAATCTTATAAATTAACATTGGTCATATTTATGCTCCTGTTTATGGCCACTCTTTGCGCAACTCCATTGATAGGCTCAACCAAGATCAATCTTGCCAACGCACTATCTGGTGGACTTCATGCAAAGAATAATCTAGACGCGAATATCCTTTTCCAGGTTCGTTTACCAAGGATTCTTTTAGGAGCGTTGACAGGAGCAGCTCTTTCAGTTGCCGGTGCTGTTTTTCAAGCGCTTTTGAGAAACGATCTGGCGGCTCCTTTCACATTGGGGGTTTCAAGTGGCGCCGCGCTCGGTGCTGTATTGGCTATCGTTCTGAATTTTAACATTTCAATTCTTGGATTTCCCGTGGTCTCTCTTTTTTCTTTTCTGGGAGCACTTGGTGCTATTTTACTCGTATTCAGCCTGGTAAGAACACGGCATGGTGAGTTCCCGACCAGTATTCTTTTACTGGCAGGTGTTACTGCTAATTTCTTTTTCGCGGCAATGGTTATGTTCCTCCACTATATATCAGACTTCAGCCAGTCATTCAGGATTATTCGGTGGCTGATGGGTGGACTGGACATCACGGATTATCAAACCGTTCTATCAATTGCTCCCATGGTATTTCTTGGAATTGGACTACTTGTTTATGTTGGTCGCGACCTTAATCTTATTAGCACAGGAGTTCATTCTGCAACCAGCAGAGGTGTTGATGTTTCACTAATTCAGAGAACAGGTTTTATTACCGCATCATTAATTACCGGTACTGTGGTAGCCATCACTGGCCCTATAGGATTTGTAGGGCTGATTGTTCCACATATTTCAAGGTTATTTGTAGGGTCGGATTTGAGAATCCTGATACCAGTATCAATGTTGTTCGGTGCCAGCTTTTTAATTATCTGCGATACAGTAGCGCGCACCATCATTGCACCAACAGAAATTCCAGTAGGAATTATTACAGCAATGCTTGGCGGACCGTTTTTTGTCTGGCTCCTCAAGAGAAAAAAATAGGTTAAATAATGCTAGCAAAAACTTTAATGATTCAAGGTACCGGGTCGGGTGTTGGAAAAAGTATTTTGACTGCAGCATTTTGCCAGTATTTTTATCAGACTGGGTACAAAGTAGCTCCATTCAAGGCTCAGAATATGGCATTGAATTCTTTTGTAACAGAAAACGGAGACGAAATGGGTCGAGCTCAAGCCTACCAGGCAGAGGCATGTGGGTTGAAACCGGACGTCCTGATGAACCCGATTTTACTTAAACCCTCGGGAGATAATAATTCACAGGTAATCGTAATGGGAAAACCTGTAGGTTCAAAAAACGCGAAAGACTTTTATTCCAGACACCTTAAGCATAAAAGTGTGGTCACCCAAGCGCTGGATGAATTAAGAAGCAAATATGAATTGGTCATTATTGAAGGGGCCGGAAGTCCTGCTGAAATAAACCTGCGGGAATGGGACCTTGTGAATATGTTCATCGCTGAAAAGGCTGAAGCCCCAGTACTCATTATCGGTGATATTGATAAGGGTGGCGTTTTTGCATGGCTAAAGGGAACTTATGATCTCCTTTCTGAAAATGAGAAAGATAGGGTGCTTGGATTCATCATCAACAAGTTCCGTGGTGATATCGAATTATTGCTACCGGGCATTAAACAGTTTGAAAAAATGGTTGGCAAACCGGTTTTAGGAGTCATCCCCTACATCCATGATTTGGTTATCGATGAAGAAGATTCAATTCCACAACGATTTTACTTCGCAGAAAGTGATGTACAGCATCCATTAAATATAGCCGTGATTGAGGTTCCCAGAATCTCAAATTTTACTGACTTATCACCACTTGCTCTTGACCCAAGTATATCTCTGCAATATATCCAGCATCCTTCGCAACTAGGAGATCACGACTTGATCATTCTGCCTGGTAGTAAAAATACTGTGGATGATATGAATTTTTTAAATGAGCAAGGGCTAACAAAAGAAATTTTGAAACGCCATGAAGCAGGATCAATGATTTTTGGTATTTGTGGTGGGTTCCAAATGCTCGGAAAGAAAATAAAAGACCCGGAAAATTTGGAAAGTCGTGAAAGTGAAATAAACGGGCTGGGACTCTTTGATTTTGAGACCACACTTATTCCAGATAAATTAACCCGACAAGTACAACTTGAAACTGTCAATAGCAATGTATTTCCAGAGGGGCTTCATTGCGAAGGATATGAAATTCATATGGGGCGTACCACCTATGGAACTTCCTATCCAGCCCTTTTTTCTGCTTCAAATGGTGAAAATGCAATGAACTTTGGAATCACCAATCAGGCTGGAACAGTCTTGGGTACTTATCTTCACGGTTTTTTGGACAATGATTTGTTTCGAAAAAATATTTTGCGATATATAAGGAATGAAAAAGGGTTGCCAGAACCCCAGGAGAATTTCAACTATGCAGAGTTTAGAAAACGCGAACTGAATAAGCTCGCGGATCTGATAAAAAATTCCATCAATATGAAAGAAATTGAAAAAAGACTGCATTAGCCTTGAAGCTGTTTTTAATTATGAACCCTTTTTGGAAAAGTCATTTATGAGATCATTACACAAAAATCAAATCATCACTTTAACAACTCTGTTTCTGGCTTTGATATTTTTCATTCGAGGCCCATTCATCGACTCAATGGTTCATATCCCCGATCCAACACTGGCATTATTTTTTATTGCCGGAATTTATCTCCGTTCCTGGCAAATTCCATTGATTTTATTAACTGGCACTGGCCTTACAGATTTCTATTCTTTTCAATCTGGTGTCAGCACATATTGCCTTAGCCCAGCCTATCCACTTTTAATACCAACTTATTTATCACTCTGGTTCGGTGGAAGATATTTCCAGCACATCGAAATTGATTCAGGCAAATATGCTCTTAAATTAATTGGCGTTTTATTCGCCGTTACTTTGTTAGCGTTCCTAATATCCAGCGGCGGTTTTTATATGTTATCCGGAAGATTCGAAAATCAGACCTGGTCAGGGTTTGGATGGAGAATTGTGTACTATTTTCCCAGGTATGCCGGAATGACATTTCTATATGTAACTTTAGCTGCCGTGTTTGTACAAGTTAAAAACTTTTTACAGGACAAGTATTTCCATGAGGGTCAGGGTGTGCGCTATTAATTCAACTTGTGTACTTAGGTCATGTCTTAATTCTTATAATGTATTAATCAATCTAGTGGAGAAATAAATCGTTTATCAACTTTAGAGTCAAATTTACTCTCTGAAACAAATCAGAGATTATTGCAAACCAAGTCCGGTCAAGGGAAGTTTGGTGAAATTCCAACACTGCCCCGCAACTGTAAAGGGAGCGAAAATCGCAGTCAGCCACTGTCAATCATTGATGGGAAGGCGCGATGAGTAGGTAGCCCAAAGTCAGGAGACCTGCCGGAAACTTATTCTCGAGGGAGAAAATATGAACAAGTCTTTACAAACCAGTTTCTTAACTACCCTGATAACATTCAGCTTATTTTTCACTTCCATAACAAATGCTGAGGAACACATCTATGTTCTCGATCCTATAGATGTTTCTTCAAGTCGCTACAACACTCCTGAAGACAAGTATCCGGGTTCAGTAGAAATTATCACCGCAGATGAGATAAAAGAGTCAGGCCATCAACAGGTCGTAGATATTTTGAGAGAACAATTAGGAATAGATATGACCCAGAATGGTCCTAGAGGAACCAACTCTACTATCATCATGCGCGGTTCTGAAACCGATGGCACACTGGTATTAATTAACGGGGTGCAGGTGAACTCTAACACCACTGGTGCCTTTAACTTTGGAAGTCTCAATCTCGATAATGTAGAAAAAATCGAAATCTTAAGGGGACCTCAAAGCACGATCTGGGGAGCTGATGCTTCGGCAGGTGTCATCAATATTGTTACCAAAAAAGGCAAGGGCAAACCCACCCATACCGCAAACTTTGAGATTGGTAGTTTTAACACTTTTTATGAGTCCCTTGCCAGTTCAGGAGAATTGGAACATTTTGACTATTCACTATCTGCTTCCAGGACCGACACCAGAGGCTTTTCTGCGCTAAATGATAGATTCACAACCACTAGAACCGATGATGGTTTTCAAAATACTACGCTCTCAACTAAATTGGGAATGGGGTTTGGGGGGGATGGACGCATTGAACTAGTAGGGAGGTATGCCGACTCGGCAGTGGGAATTGATGATTTTCAGGCAGACAGCCCTGTCCGTGAATCTAATAGGGAAGACTTCCAAATTTCTGTACCCATCCGGAAAGGAATAACGGACTGGTGGGAAGTGCAGTTAACCCCATACACCTCATATCAATTAACTACGGACGAAAGAACCACCAGAACCGACAAGATATTTAGCCGTAATTACACGGTTGACCTGCAAAACAACATGCATTTTGGTGACAATTATGATCTGGTTTTTGGTATGGAATACGAAGTTTTAAATGGCAATAACTTGAATAGCAACTTCAAAAGAACCATATATAACCAGGGTTATTTCTTACAGGCTAACTACGACTACGACAACAGGATCATATTAACTGGAGGATTTCGAAAAGATCTTAATTCACAATTCAAGGATCCTCTGACTTACAAATTTGAAGTGGCTTACAATTTTCAGGAAACAGATACAAGGTTACACGCTGCACATGCTACAGGTTTCAGAGCCCCCTCTTTCAACCAGCTTTTCTTCCCCAATTTTGGCAACCCTAATCTAAGACCTGAGGAAAGTGTGAGTTCAGAAATTGGCATTCGCCAGGGATTCCTGAAAGACCAGTTAAATCTTTCCGTAACATACTTCTATGTCGAATATGTAGACTTCATTGATAATTCTGCTGCAAAAAACATTACCGCCGCAACAAATCAGGGAATTGAATCACAACTAAAACTAAATCTTCCTTATGATGCGGCAATTTCAATCAACCACACATGGCAAAACGCTGTAGATGCAAGTGGTGCACAACTATCCAGAAGGGCAAAACATAATTTTTCTGCCAACCTGACTCAAAAATATAAAAACGGTGTTTCGGGTCTGATAGGAATTCGTGGGCGTAGCAGAGTACGTACAAACTCTTCCGGCTCAGAGATTGCTCAAGGCTTCATCACTTTAAGGACAGCATGGAACCTGCAATATAATAAAAAACTGAGTTTTCATTTAAGAGCGGAAAATATCCTCGATCAAAAATATGAAGAAGTTTTTGGTTTCAGCACACAAGGTGCATCCGCATTTTTTGGAGCCACCTATAAATTTAATTAATATAAAATATGAAAAAAACAAACGGATTAGTCATTGCGGGAACCCATAGTTCAGTAGGCAAATCTTCCATATCCTCTGGACTGATGTACCTTCTAAAACAAAAAGGGTATTCGATCAAACCCTTCAAGGTCGGCCCGGATTATATTGATCCGGGTCACCATGCGAGGGCATGCGGCCTTCCAAGTTATAACCTGGATACTGTCATGTGCTCTCCAAACTACGCCAAGTCCTTATACAACGACATTATGAATGAAGGGGACACGGCTATTATTGAAGGGGTAATGGGATTACATGACGGAGCATCATCAAAATCTGACAAAGGCTCCACTGCCGAAGTGGCTAAACTCCTGAACTTGCCAGTAGTGCTGGTTGTTGATGGCAGAGCCATGGCCCGATCTGCAGCAGCCATGGTTCTGGGATATATGAAACTTGACCCTGAAGTAAAACTGATTGGTGTCATTGCCAATCACGTAAATAATGAATGTCATGCTCAAATAATAAAAGACGCAATTGAGCACCATACCTCAGCAAAGCTTCTAGCCTGCCTGCCAACAGACCCTAAGTTAAGCATACCCAGCAGACACCTGGGCTTGCATCAGAGCATTGAACAAAACAAGAATCTCTATAAAAAATGGTCGAATCATATTGAGACGCATATAAACTTTAATTTGTTTCTAGATTTGTTCAATATTGAGAAGCGATCATCTTGCAACATAAAAAAAGAACCAAAGCGCTGGAGAACTAAAGCCAGACCTCGTACCCTAAATATCGCTGTTGCAAAAGACGAGGCTTTCCAATTTATTTACCAGGATACTCTGGACTATCTTGCTCATCAGGGTTTTAATATTTCCTTTTTTTCACCTATTAAAGACCCACACCTTCCACCAAAAATGGATATCTATTATTTTCCGGGTGGATATCCTGAGTTACACGCAAAACTTTTGAGCAAAAATCGCTCTATCATTAAAGACGTCAAAAAAGCCGCACATTCCGGTAAAATCATTATTGGAGAATGTGGGGGACTCATGTATCTGGGTAAACATATAACCAGTGAAAAAGGCCAGAGATCACCTATGGTTGGGCTGTTTAACTACTCGACATCCATCAAAACCAGAAAATTATCCTTAGGTTATCGAAAATTGAAACCGGTCAAAAAATCGAAACAAAACCTGACTTTGAAAGGACACGAATTTCACTATTCGACATTTACAAAAAACAACGAGGTACCTTCGTGGAATAACATCAACTCTAAACATAGAGTGAATGATGGATTTAACAAAAATAACTGTTATTCTTTTTATACCCATATATATTGGGCCTCCAACAAAAACTGGCTTAACCATTTAATGAAAACAAAAAAATGAGAAAACCTTCAGGAGCTGACCCTAGAAAACGCAAGGGGCTAATTATTGTCAATACCGGAGATGGCAAGGGAAAATCTACAGCCTCCTTCGGCCTGGCTGTGCGCGCAGCTGGGAATAAAATGAATGTCTTCATCATGCAGTTTATGAAAGGTCAGTGGAAAGCGGGAGAACGAAAGTCTTTCGAAAAACTGGCTCCTTATATCGAATTTCAAGCAATGGGTGACGGTTTTACCTGGGATACAAACAATATAGAGCAGGATAAGGCTACGGCTCGAAAAGCATTTGAAATTGCAAAAGAAAAGTTATTGAGCAATAAATATCAAATGGTTATTTTTGAGGAAATTAATTATGTCCTGCATTATCAGTTTTTACCTGAAGACGAATTTCTCGAATTACTTAAAAATAAACATGAACAAGTTCATGTTGTCTGTACAGGAAGAAACGCGTCCGACAAACTTATTGAGGTGGCCGATCTGGTTACTGAAATGAAAATGATCAAACACCCTTTTAAAGAGCAAGGAATTCCGGCTCAAAAGGGTATAGAATTTTAATCAAATAGAGATGTGAGATTTGAATTTTTTATCCGCAATAGGATTTTTAACGATCCTTCCTGTACCAGAACGAGCAAGCAACGGAGATGGAAAGCAGGTTCTATATTTCCCTTTGGTGGGTCTTATTATTGGTGGGTTGCTCTATGGTGTAGATCATCTACTGAGTTTGGCATCCTACATGGAGGTGCGGATAGTAGGAGATGTATTATTTTTAGCCGTCATATCCGGAGCCTTGCACTTGGATGGGCTGGCAGACTCCGCAGATGGATTTTTCTCACATCGACCGCGAGATCAAATTCTGGAGATCATGAAGGATTCACGGATTGGTGTAATGGGGGTACTGGCACTCGTTTTTTGTGTACTGTTAAAGATTGCTGGAACATCTGAGAACATCCAATCGGGATCATTGATCTGGCTGATTATAGCACCCGCATTGGGACGAACCGCACAAGTGGTTGGGCTGGTTTTTATGGAACACGTTCCATCAGACAAGGTTCTTGCAAAGCAATTTTATCAGCAGGGGAAATACCAGCTATTACTTTTTTGTCCCCTCCCCTTCGCTGTGATTTTTTATATCGATTGGTTATCGGCATTAATCAGTTTGGCGGTATTTGTTCTAATAGTGGTCAGTTTATTATCAATTTTTAATAACAGAATTGGAGGCATCACAGGTGACACCCTTGGCGCCACTACTGAAATCATTGAAACAACATTTTTATTAATGGGTGGAATGAGTTCTTTGGTATTTTGACAAGATTATTCCAAAAAACGAGCAGGTGATTTATGTCCGGAAAAACTATTTTGGTAACAGGAGGGAGCCGTAGCGGTAAAAGCCGTTATGCTCTCCAGTTAGCTGAGAATATTAATAATCCAAAAATATTTCTAGCCACAGCTGAACCTCTTGATAATGAAATGGCCGAAAGGATAAAAGAGCATCAGAATGAACGTGGCAAAGAATGGATCACTATTGAGGAACCAATTGATCCGGCAAAGATAATTGGTTCAAAAAGAAACCAGCCATGTTTTATTGTTCTGGATTGCATAACCTTGTGGCTCAGCAACATGGTGATGAAGAACATGGAACGGGAAGCAATTTTGGAGCAAGTTCATGAGCTCGTCAAAGAATGCAAAGCATGCGAAGGAGATATCATTGTCATCACAAATGAACTGGGCTCAGGAATCGTTCCTCTGGAACCTTCTTCAAGGTCCTTTCGTGATATAGCAGGACAAACCAACCAGATCCTGGCGTCCGAGTTTGAGGAAGTGATTAATATGGTTTCAGGAATCCCTGTCAATATAAAGAGCTCTTCAAAAAAAGGCAACATTGGACAAACTGACAGCAAAGCATCACCACACGAATTCTCTCCAGATAAAAAGCAGGGACTTTACGAGGCAATTTACAAACGTAGAGATATGCGTCACTTTATCTCAAAACCAGTTGATCCGGAAAAGCTAGGGAGAGTTCTGGATGCAGCCCACCATGCCGGTTCAGTAGGATATATGCAACCATGGAACTTTCTAGTGATAACCAATCCTGCCATTAAGAACAAAATCGCTTTGAACTTCAAAAATGCTAATGAGGAAGCAGCTCAAAAGTTCAGCGGTGAAAAACAGACACTCTACAATTCTCTCAAACTAGAGGGAATCCAGGATGCACCGGTCAATATTTGCATAACCTGTGATCGTACACGTTTCGGACCCAATGTATTAGGAAGAAATACCGTCTTTGATACTGACCTGTTCAGTACTTGCTGTGCTGTGCAAAATCTCTGGCTAGCGGCCCGCGTAGAAGGACTTGCTGTGGGCTGGGTAAGCATTTTATCTTATGATCAACTAAAAGAGGATTTAGACATTCCTGACCATATTCAGCCCGTGGCTTATTTATGCATTGGACATACAGAGTCATTTTATCCGAAACCTATGCTCGAATCAGCGGGATGGGGTCAGCGTTTGCCAGTTGAAAAATTGATTTACTATAATAAGTGGCAGGGAACATCTACTGACTATCAAGTACATTTTCCAGACTCAACGAAAAATGAATGATCATAAAAAACCGGAAGTAATACACCCTCAAGACACTCACTATCCGGACCATGGTGGAAACCCGCGCGCAATAACTGAAATATATGGAACCAGCTCAGATCAGATTATTGATTTCAGTGCAAGCATAAATCCTTTGTCACCTCCCTGTGGCGTATCACAGCTTTTACTTGAAACACCACGACTTCTACGTGAATACCCGGATCCAAATTGCTCCTTGATTAGAAAACGACTATCCGAATCGGCGGGAATTCCCATAGAGTGGCTACGTATCACCAATGGTTCAACCGAAATGATTTACCTCCTTCCACATTTATTCAGTGAAAATCAGGAGATAGCAATAATTGACCCATGTTTCTCAGAATATGAAAAATCCTTTATGAACTTCGGCATACAACCTCACTCTATCAAATTAAAAGCCCAAAATTGTTTTCAAATCAATCCTTCCTGGCTGTTTGCGCAATTAGATATGATTCCCAAGCTCGGAGCAGTTGTATTGGGAAACCCTGCCAGTCCAACAGGAATCCTTTATGGCAAATTATTACCTTTCCTGCAAGAGTATTGCGAAAATCGCAATGCAACCTTAATCATTGATGAGGCTTTTATTGATTTCTCTTCTTACAAGAATTCTGCATGGAACTTATTAAAGAAAAGTAAAAATTTGATTTTGATCAGATCCCTGACCAAGTTTTATTCGATTCCGGGACTTAGGGTAGGATATGGAGTTTTACATCCGGAAAAAAACAAGCAAATAGCTCCCCATCAATACCCATGGTCAGTAAATGCTTTGGCTCAAGCTGTTGGGTCCGAAGTTATAATGGATAGACTCTTTCAGGAAAAAACCCGTACCTGGGTAAATAAAGAAAAGAGCTTTATGATTAAAGCTTTAAACTCTATCAAAGAAATAGATGTTTTTCCATCTAGCGCAAATTTTCTTTTATTCCGCATTCGAGATAATAGTCCGCCTGGCAATTTCTATCAGTATTTATTATCCAAGTCGCTCCTAGTAAGAAATTGTGGCAATTTTAAAGGATTGAATGACAGTTTTTTCAGGGTTTCATTCAGAGAGCGAGAGGAAAACCAAAAACTGATTGAATCTATTTCTGAATATTTTTCATACTTCAAACAGTTTTAGAAAATGAGCCTGGCGTTTCAAATTGCTCTCGCCTTCATCGCTGATATTTTATTTGGTGACCCAAAGGGCTACCCTCACCCAGTCAAAATAATCGCACACCTAGCTTATGCTATAGAAAGATTTTCCCGAAAGCTTTTACCCAGCGCCCGATGGGCTGGAGTGATTACAACAACCGCTGTTGTCACCGTCTCATTTTTAGTTGTATCACTGATTATTCAAGGAATGAACCATATTCATTCAAGTCTTGGCCTGGTTACTTCCGTATTTTTTATTTATACAAGCCTGTCAATTCGTAGCCTCTTTGACGAAAGCTTACCTGTTTGGCAATATCTTAAGAAAGCCAAACTTGTTGAAGCACGGGAGAGCTTATCAAAAATTGTTGGACGGGACACAAGCAACTTGGAAGAAAGTGAAATAGTGCGAGCGACTGTAGAAACAGTTGCTGAAAGTACCGTTGATGGAATTATAGCACCATTATTTTTTGCTTTACTGGGAGGAGCCCCATTGGCAATCGCGTATAAAGCGATCAACACTATGGATTCTTTATTTGGATATAAAAATGATACCTACCTGGAATTTGGTTGGGCTTCTGCCCGGCTGGATGACTTGGCCAACTGGCTTCCTGCAAGGATTGCATTACCCATTATGGCACTTGGCGCAGTGGTATGTGGATTAAGTGGTAAAAACTCTCTAACAATTGGTATTCGGGATGGATCCAAACACCCTAGTCCCAACTCTGGAATTCCTGAGGCTGCTATGGCAGGCGCTCTGGGGGTCCGCCTTGGAGGTAGCAGTTTATATTCGGGAAAGTTGATTGCGAAACCATACATTGGAGACAATTTGCGAGACTTGAACTTATCCGATATCACTCAAAGTCAAAAAATCATGTTCACTGCATCCATATTAGTTGTTGCAATGATGATTGCTGTAGAAATAATTAACAATTTTTTTTAGTGGAAACAGACAAATTCTTGAAACCTTACCAGTAGATTCAATTAGATTTAAGCTCCCTATTTCATTTATACTAGAACAGCCATGTTTACGAATCAATGGACAGCTAAGTTTTGTTTTGCCGCTATGGTTTTTTTTATGCTGATTACTGTTGCCGAAGCCGTGGTTCTTCAGGTGGACAGTGATTTGGATGGAAAGCTGGATCAATGGCAACATAAAGCAGAAGATGGCAAGTTAATAAAAATCGAATACGATAAAAACTGGGATGGGAAGATTGACCAGATAGATATTTTTGATGGAAATGAAAAACCTGTTCGTGTTGAGTTGGATCGCAATCTTGATGGAACTCTGGATCAGGTTCAACACTATTCTAAAGACTTCACCCTTGAATATGTTGAAAAGGACTCAAAATTCTCCGGCATGATGGATTGGCGCGAAATATACGGATCAAACAATACCGTTATTAGTCTGGAAACAGACGAAAACCGCGACCGTAAAATGGATGTATTTCAATATTTTTCTGAAAACGGCAAAATGGAAAGAGTTGAGTATGACAGTTCTCATGATGGAAATATCGACCGTTGGGAGGTTTTCGATGAAAATGAATCACTCGCCTCGGTCAGTTTCGACACAAACCATGACGGTAAACCAGACCAGTGGCAACATTTCCAAAGTTCCACACAATTGAAAAAGGTAGAACACGACACAAATTTTGACGGGGAAATTGATCGTTTTGAATTCTTTGACGATTCCGGCACACTGGAGCGTGTTGAGGTGGATAACAATTTTGATGGAAAACTTGATATAGTCAAAAGGAGGCAATAGTTCCAATTCATGAGACAAACAAGAATCTCTATTTTCATACTTTTCTTTACTACTTTTATATATTCTTGTGCCCCAAAACCCACTCTTGAAGTGCCCGAACCTTATAAAAAGGGACAACAGTTTTTCCACAGAGTATGCTCCAATTGCCACGGCTCGGACGCAATGGGAAAACATACTAAAGCGCCAAGGCTCATTGATGAAGAATATCTAGCTGGAAATTTTTCCGATGACGATATCAGAGAGACCGTGCTAAATGGAACCGATAAAATGCCCTCGCAAAAAAAGAATGTAACAACTGAGGAAATCACCGAAATCATCAAATACCTGCGCTATTCACAAAAAGCTGCGGGAATAGAGCCTGAGGATTCGGAAGAAGATGACGAGTAAGAGCATGCGCCATAAATGGATCACTGATTTTTTCGATACCCATGCTTGAAATTATTAATAAATCTTTGCAAGCTATAAAACCTGTCTCTTCCATCCGGCTAAAAAGTGCACAGACACATCTCGACTCTCTCACAAAACCTCCGGGAAGTCTCGGCCTTCTAGAAGAGTTGGCGAAAAAATACATAGCTATCCGCGGATCCGCTTCTATTAACAGAAAAGCGGTCATTGTATTCGCGGCTGATCATGGGGTCACGCACGAAGGAATAAGTGCTTACCCCGCAGAAGTCACTCCACAAATGGTTCAAAACTTTCTAACCGGAGGCGCAGCAATCAATGTTTTGGCAAGACAACAGAATGCCGAAATTATGGTGGTGGATATTGGCGTCAACCATCGTTTCGCTCCACACCCTGACTTGCTGGATAGAAAAATAGCTTTCGGAACACGCAACATGGCTCAGGAGCCTGCCATGACAAGACAAGAGGCTGAAGAGTCCATCACTATTGGCATTCAGATGGCAACACAGCTCGCTGACAAAGGAGTAGACCTCCTTGCTACAGGTGAAATGGGGATCGGAAATACTACAGCAAGCTCAGCAATATTTTCAGTATTAAGTGGTCTTCCTGTAAGCAGAGTAACTGGAAGAGGAACCGGTATTGATGACAAAACACTCGACAATAAGATTTCAGTAATTCAAAAAGCTCTGGAAAAGCATGCCCCCAATCCAGATGACCCCATAGATATTCTTGCTAAAGTAGGTGGATTTGAAATCGGGGGTATAGTGGGCCTTTTGATAGGAGCCGCTTCAAAAAATATTCCTGTTGTGATTGATGGTTTAATTTCTAGTGCCGGCGCATCTCTGGCTATCAAGCTTAACCCATCATTGAAGGATTATATTTTTCCCTCACACCGTTCTGTAGAACCTGGACACGAAGTATTTTTTGACCTGATTCAAATGCCTCCCCTTTTTGATCTGCAAATGAGGCTGGGGGAAGGGACCGGAGCCGTTCTGGCTTTTGGCCTGATAGAATCAGCCACAAAAATTTATTCCGAAATGGCGACATTTCAAAGCGCAGGCATTTCGAATAGTTCAGATGTGTAAAGTATTTACTTCTCACAACAAATTTCCCTGGATCACTCTATTTATCTTAATTATCGTTTCGCAGTCCCAGGCATTTAATGATGACTCCAAGGATGATACCCGTTCTTCAAGGTTTAATTCTATATGTGAAAATTACCAGGTTCTCAACGATACCCCTACTTTAAAGTTTTCTTGTCTGGGTGATGTTGTTCATTTAGAAAATCGTAATTCTACTTTAATAAAAAATGGAATAACAATAGCCAGGCTCCCTATCCTGGACTTCAAGGTGAGCAGGAACGGAAAAGTATATTATCGTAGCCAGAATGGTCCTTTCTTGTTAAATGAATCAGGACAATTGAATAGCCTGGCAGGAGCTGTGCGTATTTATCTTGTTTCTACAGATGGCAACATCGTTTATATAAACGATCAAGGTATAGTTTTTAAAAATGGAGAACCCCTCAACAACAAACATGGACGAGTTTCTTTACAGATCAAAGAAGAATCTGGTGGTAACAGTTTTACCTCACCCAATTTAGCAGTATCACGAAATGGCCAGGCAATTTTTGTAAATGCCATGGGTCAACTCTATGTCAATAAGATAAAAATGAGCCCTCGCACGACAAAGGTAAAACTCTTCAAAGTCGATAAAGACGCAAATGTATATTTTCTGGATGACCTGGGTCGTTTATATAGAAACCAAAACGTAATCAGCCAGAAACCAGCCAAAGTAAAAGAGTTTAAATTGAATGCTCAGGGACAAATCGCCTACCTGACGGATGGCAACTCCAAAAATCTATTTTTTGAAAACCTCAATCTAACAGCCGGCTCTCACCGTATCACCGGATTTAGCTTCACCGGAACCGGAGAGGTAATTTACAGAGATGACAAAGGACGGTTCTGGAAAATGGGCAAATTAATACTCGATTGAACAGCTTGACAGGGGTCAGTTTTTTGTCTACGATTGACCCCCTCTTTTATGTCCTATTTTAAATCTTCTTCATTACAATTTGGAGTACCAGAATGTCAGATGAAAGCTATATTCAGTCCTTGTTTGCAGACCGCTTGGGCGGCAATCAATTCGGAAAAGATACCAAAATTTATAAGTTTGAAAAAATAAAACGGGCAAAACGTGCAGCATTAGATGCCAACCCAGGAAAGATTTTGTTCGATATGGGAGTGGGCGAACCTGACGAAATGGCTGATCCCGGGGTTGTTAAATCTCTGCAACTAGAAGCGGAAAAACCGGAAAACAGAGGCTACACCGATAATGGCATAGAAGAGTTCAAGGTCGCTGCCTGTATCTATATGGAAAAAGTTTTTGGAGTCAAAGGACTGGAACCGGGAAAACATGTCAACCATACTATTGGTTCCAAGCCTGGTCTGGCAATGGCTCCTGCTATCTTTATCAATCCCGGGGATATAACCCTGATGACCGTGCCGGGCTACCCAGTAATGGGAACCCACACTCAATACCTGGGTGGAGAAGTTGTTAATCTCCCCTTGACAGAAGCCAATAATTTTCTGCCCGACTTGAAGAGTATCGATGCGAACACACGTGAAAAGGCTAAGATTTTATACTTGAACTACCCCAATAACCCAACAGGTGCCAATGCAACACGTGAGTTTTATGAGGAAGCCATTGAGTTCGCCAAGCAAAACAATATTATTATCATTCAGGATGCAGCATATGCAGCCTTAACTTATTCTGGAAAGCCTGAAAGCTTTCTTACCGTCCCTGGCGCAATGGATGTCGGTGTTGAATTTCATTCCCTTTCAAAAGCCTATAACATGACAGGCTGGAGGATTGCATTTATTGTGGGTAATGAACTCATTGTAAAAGGACTTTCACATGTTAAGGATAATGTAGATTCCGGGCAATTTGCAGCCATTCAAAAAGCTGGGATCTACGCCATGGAGCACCCTGAAATCACAGAGCGGACGGTTGCAAAATACAAACGACGTTTATCTATGTTGGTTGAAACTCTTAATTCAATGGGCTTCAATGCAAAAATGCCTGGAGGATCTTTCTTCCTCTATGTAGGGGTCCCAAAAGGAATCAAAGGGGGACGCCGGTTTGCCAATGGTGAAGAGTTTTCTCAGTTCCTGATCACGGAGATGTTGATTTCTACTGTTCCGTGGGACGATGTTGGTCATTACGTAAGATTTTCAGCAACGTTTGCAGCAAAAGGAGAAACAGAAGAAACTCGAATTATGCAAGAAATCAAAACCCGTCTTTCTACTGTGGAGTTTGAATTCTAGCATTTCCTATATAGAGAAAACCCTGCAGAAAAACTTATTGTATACTGGCCTAAAATCCTGGTGGTGTTTTTATGGAACATAAAGCCCTCATCGGTATCGGCTCAAACTTAGGAATTCCTGCTGACAACTGTGAGAAGGCTATTCGCCTTCTTGATGACGCGGCAGGAATTGAAGTGATTTCCTGCTCCAGCCTCTATGAATCAGAACCCGTTGGCAAAACTGACCAGAACTGGTTCGTAAATGCTGCAGTTGTAATTAAGACCTCTTTACCTCCAGAAACTTTGCTGAAGCAGATCTTGAAAATTGAAGAAGCTTTGGGAAGAATTCGGCGGGAAAAGTGGGGCCCCAGAGTTATCGACCTGGATATATTGATTTATGACAAACTTGTGATCAACACCTCAACCCTCATAATCCCGCACCCGGAAATGGTAAAAAGGCGTTTTGTACTTCAACCACTCAGTGAATGTGCCGGCGATTATATTCACCCGGTAGAAAATAAAACTATTCATGACCTCTTAAAAGCTCTTCCTGAAAACCCACTGGTCAAAAAAATCTTATCTGTTGGATAAGTCATCAACTTTAATGGTTTCCATTCTTGCGACTGCATTATCTCTTAATTCTTTCCAGGGGAGTTTTTCCTCATCCCTTTCCAAATCAGGAATCTTGCTTCGGGTAACCGGGTTTTGAGGCATAAAAACAGAACAACAATCTGGTTGCGGCTCAATACTAACGTTATAAGTACCAATTTTTTTTGCTTGGGAGATAATGCTTTCTTTATTCATACCAATCAGAGGTCTAAATACATTCAGTGAAGTGACACATGTAACTGCGGCTAGATTCTCCAAGGTTTGAGAGGCAACCTGGCCTAGCGATTCACCAGTTACCAGCGCCATATAGCCTTGACGGATTGCAATATCCTCAGCAATACGATACATCATCCTTCGATAGAGGACCACTCGGTTTTCTTCTTTGCAATTATCACGAATAGCCCCTTGCATCTCCTCGAAAGGCACAACATACAAGGTGCCTTTCGCCTGATAATGGTTGATCTTTTTTGCAAGGTTCAAAACCTTGTCGTACCCTCCCCTGCCCAGGAAAGGCTGGTTGTCAAAAAACACAAAATTTACCCGGCATCCACGACATAGCATCATAAAAGCAGAAACAGGACTATCAATTCCACCTGACAGAAGACAAAGAACATTTCCGGAACTCCCAACAGGGAGCCCACGCAGTCCCGGTGCACGATTATCAAAAACCACCGTTTCTGAATGGCCAATTTCTATTTCAAGAACATATTCCGCCTCTTTAATATTGACCGTCAATCCTTTTGGTCCCAGTTTTTTCATGATACGCGACCCAACCTCAAAATCTACTTCTGGCGAAGTTTTGGGAAAAGACTTTTCAGAGCGTCGAGTCCTCACACAAAACTTCAGGGTCTCAACAGAGTCCAGTTTTGGTTCAATCCATTGAACTCCCAGATTGGCAATTGCATCAAAATCTGTAGGCATAGAAACACCAACACTGAACGAGGCAACACCTGGAACAGTCTTTAAACATCCAGAGCATTCCAATGCAAAACTTTCCGGAATATCTAAAACTATTCTGCCTCGGGGAGAGCTGTAATGAATATCTTCTGAATCCGGTAAGGCACGTTTAATATTTTTCAGGAGACATTTTTCAAAGTATTTTCTATTGCGTCCTTTGAGTCCGATTTCATCATAACGGATCAAAACTGTTTTTCTACCCGTCATCGATACCCGGCTTTTTGTAAGAAGGTAGGATATAGGGTCTGGTAGGCTTCTTCAAAAGCATCCAAAAACCGGTCAATATCTTCAACCGTATTGATTGCTGAAAAAGAAATGCGCATACTGCAACGCGCCTGTTCTTCACTCAGCCCAATTCCCATAAGGATTTTTGAAGGCTCTTTTGACTGAGCACTACAGGCACTACCCAGTCCCACATATATATTCTTAGCTTCCAAATGGTGAAGAATGACTTCTCCCTCAACAGGAGGAAAAGAAAAATTAACAATTCCCGGTGACTGGAAATTCACATCATCATCAACCAGTGAATTAAAGCAAATTTTCAATTCAGGCACCCGTTCCTGCATCATTTGCAACCCTTGAATCAAATGACATCGCAGGCTTCGAAGATGATCATGAGTTTGGTCAGTTTGTTCAATAGCACACTTGATGGCAGTCTCCAAGCCCACAATTAATGGTAATGGAAGCGTTCCGGAACGGACTCCATATTGCTGTTTACCCCCATGCATTTGTGTATTAAGAACCAGCCGCGAATCATAGACCAGCATTCCTATTCCTTTAGGGCCATGAATCTTGTGACCAGAGATCGAATAACCAGCAAGGCCCTTCCACATATCCGGATCCAGTCTAAGCTTGCCAATAGCCTGCACCCCATCCAAAAATAATTTTGTTTGCGAAGATTGCTTAGCTAGAGCTGAAATCGTTTTCAAAGGATCGTTCACCGTACCCAACTCATTATTCACATGAGATAGACATAGAAGCCGGACTCGGTTTTCTTGCAGAGTAGATAAGCAATTTAAATCTAACCGACCTTCCTGTTGCAAAGAAAGCAAAGAAACAGGTTCATTCCCGAACTGGCTAAAATATTTCAGGGTTTCAGTAATACTCGGGTGCTCGAGTCCAAGAAAAGCCGTCCTCCTATCAGGGAAACACAATCCCTTGATCAAAAGGTTATTTGACTCTGTTCCTCCACTGGTAAATAAAATACGATGTGTTGAAGGTAATTTAAGATATCCAGCAATAGACTCCGTTGACTTTTCAATAAGGCCTTTTGCATCGAGACCTATTTTGTAAGGAGTCCCACTATTGGCGAAATGTACCCGCATTGCTTCTTTAACCCGCTCTACAACTTCCTCATTCATTGGAGTGGTGGCGGCATTATCGAGATAAATCATCTGTCATTAAGGTTCATAAGGTTTAATAAGGTCTTGATTTAATCCCAACTGATCCAGAATTCTGGCCACAACAAAATCCACTAGACTTTCAACGCTGTTTTGTCCCTGATAAAACCCCGGTGATGCAGGCATTATCAAAGCTCCAGCCTGATCCAGGGCTAATAGATTTTTCAAATGAACTGTGCTGAAAGGTGTTTCGCGGGGAACCAATATCAGTTTACGTTTTTCCTTTAACATGACATCCGCAACACGTTCGATCAGGGTACCTGACACACCGGCCGCTATTCTTCCCACCGTTCCCATGCTGGCAGGAACCACCACCATGGCATCGACAATAAAAGAACCACTGGCAATGGAACTGTTCATTCGCGAAGTTTTGTGCAGAGTCACCCGATCTCCCGAAAAATAGGTTGGAGAGAGACCCAGTTCAAGACTCAATAACTCAGCACCACGATCAGAAATAATCACATGAATCTCGGCCTGGGATTTAAGACAATCAAAAAGCCGTTTGCCATAACAAACCCCACTTGCCCCTGTGACTGCCAATACAATTCGTTTCATCTATCTACAGTTAAAATTAAACAGGTCTTCTATCTCAGCTATAACTCTTTCATGAACTTTGGGAACGGACTCTACACAATTAATAAACCTTATATTGGGCCCTTGAAAACTTTTAAATATATTTTGAACATTCTGTAAATAATCCAGTTTTTCAAATGTGCTTTTCTGGTCTCGAGATGACTCAATCCTCTCCAGACATTCTTCTGGAGAATTCAGAAAAATCAAAACCCTGTCTGGAATGGGGGCAAAGCTCTCATTTTCCTGAATAATCAGATCAGGGTTCAGCCCTAACGCGCCTTGATAAGCCGCCGTTGAGAAATAATAGCGGTCCATAAGCACCACCTTATTTTCCTGCAGTGCTGGCATTATATTGACTTTAATATCTTCCTTCCGGTCATTTATAAACCAGCTCAATTCTTCTTGCGGACTGACACCTTGTCTTCCTTCGCTTAGGAGCTTGCGAATCTTCATGCCCCATTGGCCACGTGTCGGCTCAGCCAAAGCCAGATGCGGAACCTGTTTATCCTCTAAAAACTTTGCCAATAACCCGCATTGAGTGCTCTTGCCAGTTCCGTCTATCCCTTCAAAAACTATTAAAGATCCTCGATTCAAAGCACCCCTTCCCTAAAAGTTCAATAACACCCAGTCTATAAAAATTGGAGTGTTAAAGATACACTTAACTGGATAAAGGGCGCAATGTAATAAAATCAGTTCAGATTTTCAAGCTTTAGAGGATATAAAGAATAGGAAAGGATACCCTCCCGAAACCAGATCGATCTCTGATTTCAAGAAGGTCCTGAGGTTTTTTTATTTCTAAATCAATACTTAAATTGACCAACCAGTTCCTGCAAATCTGCAGACATTTTTTGTAGCTCCGTAGCTGCACTCTGAGTCTGTCCGATTCCATTTGATGTATCTTGGGCCGCCTGAGCAACACCGTTGATATTATCGGTGATTTCAGTACTTCCTTTCGCGGCTTCACCTACATTACGTCCGATCTCAGCTGTGGTAGCAGTCTGTTCTTCAACTGCACTGGCAATCGTATTGGAGATATCATTGATCTGATTAATGATCATACTGATTTCTCCTATCGCCTCAATGGCTCCGTTTGTATCGCCTTGAATGGTTTGAATTTTATGGCTGATTTCATCTGTTGCTTGTGCAGTTTGGTTTGCAAGCTCCTTGACTTCATTTGCAACCACTGCAAACCCTTTTCCAGCTTCGCCAGCCCGTGCAGCCTCAATAGTTGCATTCAAAGCCAAAAGATTAGTCTGTTCAGCGATGGAAGTGATCACTTTAATAACCTGACCAATTTCTTCACTGCTGTCTCCCAGTTTTGCAACCGTCTTATTGGCTGTTTCTGCTACCGTCACTGCTTTAGCAGCGACACTTGCTGCTTCATTCGCATTTTGGGCAATTTCCTTGATACTGGCTCCCATTTCCTCAGCACCTGTGGCTACCGTCTGGACGTTCCTGCTTATCTCTTTGGAAGCGGCAGAAACAACATTTGCTTGAGCCGAGGTCTCTTCCGCAGTACCAGCCATTTCCTGACTCACAGAAGTCATATTTTCAGAAGAGATAGCCAAGGTCTTGGCAGTGCCAGCAATCTGTGAAATATTTTGTCTTAGATTCTCAAAGAAGTTTTTCAGACCATGACCCATCTGACCAATGGCATCATTTCCATTCACAGCGATATCACGGGTGAGGTCTCCTTCAGCGGCAGATTTGACAACCTCAAGCATATTATCCACCTTCATTTGAAGTTCCTGAGCGGCTTTTCTTTCTTTTTCCTGCCGCTCCAGAACCTCTTGTTTCTCACGCTCCTGCCTTTGCTGTAATTCAAGAGCTTCCTGACGCTCTCTTTCCTGGTTTTCGATAGCCAGTTGTTTTTCTCTTTCTTCTGATTTTTTCTTTTCTTCCAACTCCCTGGTCATTTGCTGAAATGCACCCGCCAGGTCACCTTTCAACTTATACTGACCATCCAACCTACCCGCCGCAATGTCTTCAGCCTGACGTGCTATTTCATTCATTGCATCGGTCATCTGGTTAAAACTCATCCTGAGCTGACCAATTTCATCTGTAGATTGAACAATAAGATTTTCCTGCCTTATATCCCCTTCAGCAATTTTGCCCATAACAGTAGTCAGTTCCCTTAATTGTTTGGCCAATGATCGGGAAAAAATAAATGAGAGAACCGCACACAGAGCTGTAGCAAGAACAATCAGGATAAGAGAAACGTTACGAATCGAGGCATTGGCATCTGCCACCCTTTTACCGGAGTTTTTAACTTCAAGTTTGACAGTAGCAAGAAGTTTATTTAATTCTTCATCAATTTTAAGAGCATCACTTCGCCCTTCTGATACCAGGGAATTACCTAGAACCCTATTTTCATCAATGTAGGCGTCAACTGATGACATCAATTTCTCAGTAAAAGACTCTACTTTAGGGGCGAGTTCAGCAACCAGCTTGGGGTTGGATTTTTTGAGTGAAGCAAAAATCTTTTCTAACTTGTCTTTTTCCGCCATAGCATGGTCTTCGGCTTCATTCTGCCAGCTGACAGCGAGATCCGTCATCCAGTAACGAAACTGGGAGAAAGTGTTGGAGGCAGAACTAACGGCCTCCAACCTTTTCATGGAGTTAGCCTGCGCCTGAATCACATCATTCGCTTTGCCCAATTCATTAAATATATATAAAAGAGCCCCGGCCATTAACACCAGAATAAGGCCATTAAGCAGAATTATTTTCATACCTATATTTAAATTCAAGCGTTTCATGGGAAACCCCTTCTCTACATAAGTTAATTATAGATTACAAAGCTTATAGCTCCTCCCAATTCACCTAATTTTCCACCTTCCTTTTTTCCACCTGTAATGTCTTTGGCCCCTTTCGGTTCCCCATGGCAGTTCAGGCATGCTTGCTTGTAATATTCAGGAAGGATAAGTCTAAATGCAGGTTTTCCTTTATGTTTGGCATCACCCACAAATACTTTATTCTTTTCGTATCCAGGATCTTTAAATTTTGTCTCTATAACATTTGCTTCCCATTTGTCAGGACGATTGGCCCGGTTCCTGACATAACTCTTGGGAGCCGTTAATTTGATATAAGCTTTTCCACCAATATTTTTGTTGAACCCATCTCCCATCTGCTTTGCAAAAATAGCGGGTAGAAATCCTTTTAAACCTTTGCCTTTTTCATTAATCAGTGGTTGGGCATTGTTCATGACATCCTTAATGGAGTTCAGTAACGCGGTCTGTGTTTCTGACATCAGAGTTCCAGCAGCGGCCATTTTGAAATCATTACCCGTTGCTTTTTTATAGTTTTCCTTGGTTTTTGCTATGACAACATCTGCAGTAAGCCCTTTATCGCCTTTTGAAGCATCATTAATTAATTTCTGATTCTTAGCGATGACCCCACGGGCCGCACGATAAATTGTCGTTATTTCTGTCCCTATCGCAACCTTATCTTCCTGCGATAAGGCAGCCTGAGCAGTTGCTGAAATCAGGAAGGAGAGAATGAAAACGGTCATGGTAAAAATTGCAGCTTTTGGTAAACATTTGTTCTTTTCCATAGAAATCCACCTCCAAAATATATCGGGTTTGAAAATATGGATACCTTCTCAAGCTACCACATAAGGTTAATCTAAAGCGTCACATCCTAGGAATACTCCTATAAATGGTGTAAGAATATATTCTACATTATAGGACAACGCTTGCGGTTTCGCAAAATATTTTTATTGAAAGTAAAAGTATAAAAATTGGATGACAAGTTTTATGGGTGGGAGGGCAATTTCTATATATTTCTTTTTATTATTTAATTTATAATATTTTATAATAGTGTAAAGCTGAAACAAAAACCCCCTGTAAGATGGACAAAACACTCATCTTACAGGGGGCAATATATAAAGCTTATCTTTCTCCTTCTAAGTAACTTAAGCAGGAAGAATCATCAATATTTAAATCGCTCAACAAGTTTTTGCAGTTCAGTCGCCATGTTGGCCAACTCATTTGCTGCTGCCTGATTCCTACTAATACCAGTAGAGGTATCTTGTGCAGCCTGAGCAACTCCTGAAATATTGTTGGCGATCTCGCCTGAGCCTGTTGCGGCTTCATGAACATTTCGGCTTATCTCTGCAGTTGTAGCCGTCTGCTCTTCCACAGCACTAGCAATGGTATTTGAAATGTCATGAATCTGATTGATAATTGTGCTTATTTCCCCAATTGCATCCACAGCTCCACTCGTATCATTCTGAATGGCCTGGATTTTTGAACCGATCTCATCGGTTGCCTGGGCAGTTTGATTAGCCAGTTCTTTAACTTCATTAGCAACTACCGCAAATCCTTTTCCGGCCTCACCTGCCCTGGCTGCCTCAATCGTTGCATTCAAAGCTAGAAGATTGGTTTGCTCAGCAATCGATGTAATAACTTTAATCACCTGACCAATTTCAGCACTGCTCTCACCCAATTTTGCTACTGTTGAATTGGCGGTTTCAGCCACTTTCACGGCATTACCAGCAACACTTGCTGCTTCATTGGCATTCTGAGCAATTTCCTTAATGCTGGCTCCCATCTGTTCTGTTCCAGTGGCTACAGTTTGCACATTCTTGCTGATCTCAGAGGATGCAGCAGAGACAACATTTGCCTGGGCTGTGGTTTCTTCTGAGTTTCCTGCCATCTCCTGGCTTACTAAATTCATTTCCTCAGAAGATGCCAAAAGCTTATTAGCCATGGAAGCTATTTCTGCAATATTACTCCGAATGTCAGAAAGGAATTTCTCGAGTCCTTCTCCCATTCTTCCTATAGCATCTTCCCCTTTCACATCAATCGAGTTGGTTAAGTCGCCTTGCGCTGCGGAATTCACCACCGTCAGCATACTGTCAACCTTTTCTTTTAGTAATTCAGTCTGCTTCAGCTCCCTTTCACTTGCCTCTTGTACTTCTTTTTCAGTCTGGAGCTTTTCGGTAATATCTTCCCAAGTGACCATAGGTCCTAAATAATTTTGTTCAGCATCATAGATACCAGATACCAACAAATCAAAAGTAGCCTCACCTACAGCAATTTCAGCTCGATGAGGGAGATTTTTCGGATCCGAGAGAATTTTTCTAACCGCACCCGGATTTTTATGAAACACATCTATCGATTTCCCCACCATATCATCCACTTTAATTCCAATCAGATCCTCAACGGTCCGAAGAACATCTTTACCTGTTGGATTGATATATGTCAGATTCAAGTCTTTATCAGCATACATCATGTTAACAGGGTTGTTCTCCACCAGCCCTGCAATTTGAGCCATCTTCTGGTCGCTTTTGACCTTCTCCGTAACAATTTCCCATGAAATCATTGGCCCCAAATAATTCTTGTTCTGGTCAATAACCGCACTCGCTGTCAGGGAAACAATCTCTTCCCCGACTGTAATCGTAGAGCTGTAAGGGAGATTTCTCGGATCACTCAATAAATTTCTTTGTGACTGTGGGTTTTTATGAAAGATATCAATTGACTGCCCCAGAACATTTTCTGGTTTAACAGGAAGACTGCCCTTTAATTTCTCCAACACACTTTCAGATTCGGGGTTGATATATTGAATTACGAAATCCCTATCCGCAAACAAGGTCGCACTTGTTGTGTTTTCCATCATTGAGACAATTTTTGCTGTCTCAGTTTCTGTCTTCTTCATTGATTTCAAAAAGAACCAGATTCCGACCACCATCAGTGCAACAAGGACTACCGCGAACATGGTTATTCCAATTACCTTGTTAAGCATGGAGCTATTGTTGGCCAGCTGCGAGCTGATCGGTGAGATAACTTCCAGAACTCCGCGAACATCATTTAGGTTCCAGTCATTTTTGGGAGTATCATGGCGAGAATTGTGGCAATTTACACATGCTTGCGCGATCATTTTGTCAGCGACAGCAACTCGTACTACTTCCATGCCCCCATATTTCTCCTGTTTTACAAAAGGAGTATTAGGATCATTTGCGAAGGCAGCAATAGCCTGTTTGCCAAATTCGTCCAGCTTTCTATTTTTCCTGTTCGGGAATGGGTATTCGCTATAAAGTTTAAGTTTGACATTCTCACCACTTTTTTTACCCAGCAGTTCACTCATATCGTGAATCAGGGTAGCTGGCAGGGGGATGCCATCTTTCATGGTTTTGTGGTCATATGAGATTTTCAATCCCGTATCATTTCCCTTAACCTTTTTGATGACGCTTTTTACATAATAACCACGCAGAGTTTTATATTGGTCAATGATAGACACTGCATTCTGCTTACTGGCTTCAATGGTGTTGTCCAGGCTAACATTGGAAATATAGATAATTAAAAAGACAATGCTTGCACCCAATATACCCACAATTGAGAACATTATTTTTCCCAAATGCTGCTTTAAAAAATTTTCATTCACTGTAAGCCCCTCCCTGAACGGCAAAAATTAGTTGGAATGGTCAACTTTTTTAATATCAAGACCCCAAGCCCCTATCTACCTTGCAATAAAACAAAATCTATTAACCCCAAATAGACGGTAATTGTAATTTCAATGATAAGAGGAACCTTACCTCAATAAATACAGTGTGTAAAGAGATATTTACTAAAAAACTATAATTCTGCCCAAAAATCAGGTGGGGAATGTATGAAAATTCTGGATGGAGCGTAAGGAAAATATTATAGCAATGATTAAAATGTACAAATATTCATTTTATGCTTCAAGCAATATTACAATTCGGATAATTATCTTATCAGTTATTTTTTCTAGTATTTAAACTGGCTAACTAGTTCCTTCAGGTCATTGGCCATTGCCAGTAGTTTTTCTGCAGACTGCTGAGTCTGAGTAACACCCCCAGAAGTATTCTCCGCCGCCTGGGCCACACCAAGAATATTTTGATTTATTTCTGTACTACCTTTGGCCGCATCGTTGACATTCCGTCCAATCTCAGATGTAGTAGCAGTTTGCTCTTCAACTGCACTGGCAATCGTATTGGAGATGTCACTTATCTTGTTGATCACTTCACTAATTTCAGCAATTGCTTCAACCGCACTATGAGTATCTGACTGAATAGCCTGAATTTTTCCACCAATTTCATCAGTTGCTTTTGCAGTCTGGTTAGCCAGTTCTTTAACCTCGTTGGCTACCACAGCAAAGCCTTTTCCGGCCTCTCCCGCTCTTGCCGCCTCAATTGTTGCGTTCAATGCCAGCAGGTTGGTTTGCTCAGCAATTGAATTAATCACCTTGATAACTTCGCCAATCTCGGCGCTACTATCGCCGAGCTTACCGACGGTTTCATTGGTGGACTTAGCAACAGTAACGGCTGAAGCTGCAACTCGCGCGGCTTCCTGGGCATTGTCCGAGATCTCATTGATGCTGGCACTCATTTCTTCTGTCCCGGTTGCTACAGTTTGCACGTTGCGACTGATTTCTTCTGATGCAGCAGAAACCACTTTTGCCTGAGCAGAAGTTTCTTCGGCATTACCAGCCATTTGCTGACTCACTGCAGACAACTCTTCCGAGGAAGCTCCAAGGGTTTGTGCCGTCTCTGCAATAGCAGAAATACTTTTTCTTAAGTCTGCAAAAAAAGCACTGAGTCCTTCTCCCATCTGTCCGATGGCATCGTCCCCTTTGACAGAAACATTTTTTGTCAGGTCTCCCTGGGCAGCAAAGCTGACCACTTCAAGCATATTATCGACCTTGGTCTGAAGTTCTTGCGCGGCTTTTCTTTCCTCTTCCTGTCGCTCCAGAACCTCACGTTTTTCCCGCTCCTGTCTTTCCTTTTGTTCAAGAGCTTCCTGTTTCTCCCTCTCCTGGGTTTCTATCGCTAGTTTCCTTGCTACTTCTTCAGAGCTTTTCTTTTCTTCTGCCTGGTGAACCATCCTTTCCAGAGAACTTTCAAATTCCCCGCTCAGGCCAAAACTACTCTGGTTACTTTTTCCTGCTAATATTTCTTCAGAGTAGCGAATAAAGTTTTGCAACCCATCCACCAGGGTGTTGCAGGACTGACTCAGAACTCCCACTTCGTCATCAGAGGTCACTGGAAGCCTTTCCTGCCTCAGATCCCCTTTGGCCGTATGATTCAAAACTTCAGATGTACGTTGAATAGGGCGAATGACAACCTTTGTCAGGAACAAGGCGATTCCTATTTGAATTATCAATGCCAATATTCCTGACCCAGAGTTAGCCCAACCCAAATCGTTCCGGTTTTGGTCATATATATGAGACCGATAAAAGTTGACCATTTCGTGGCTTTTATTTCTTAGCTCGCTCGAGCCTTTCATTATATTAACCTGCGCCTCGCGATAGAGACCTTTGCATAAGTATAGGTTTTTGTATAAGTTATAATTCGTTATTTTATT
>CAYFNV010000002.1:0-247342 GCA_964344595.1 uncultured Nitrospina sp.
TCTTCTCCTGGAAGGGTCTCTATCTGTAAACGCTTTTCTCTACTTACCCAATTTAACTCTCATGGAGACATAGAAAGCTCTCAAAATTTTCCAACAAAAAGTCCAAAGACTCTATCAAGACAGGCAAAAACTTCTGGTCACGCTCAAACTCTTCTTGCAAAATATTACTATCGTCTGATACTTCTCTTTTATTTATAATTTCGCAATTAGAACGATACCATTCTGAGAAACCTTCGAAATCATATCCTTGAAGTAATAAGGCCGTATCTTTATCCTTCAACACCTCCTTATAGAGTTCTGCCATATCATCGATAAATAATTGTTTGTTTGCCGAGTCAATTGTTGATAAATATTTAGACCTAATGTTATCAGCTTTATCAGAAATTTTCTTCATGTTCTGCACAATGCTAATTACCGAATTACTTATATTATGAGTCGAGTTACTATCAAACTTAATAGACTTCAGCAAATCATCATATTTATCTTTAATTGATTTATTACAGTAAGCAAATAGAGCTTCCCTTAACGACAGAGTCTTCATCCCTTCTATAGGAACTCCACCTTCAGTTGCATTAATATTGATCTGAGAAGGATCAAGCGAATTTGAGAATATGCGATTATAACTTTCCATTGATAAGGTAGTGGTAGCTTGACATTCAAATATATCAACACATTTTGTTAGATTTTGTCCATAACTCAAATATTTCAAACGATTCAATTGATAAATGGGGTCAACCCTTTTTATCAGGCAAATATTATCTTCATAGTAGAATGAATGAAGGCAATGCTGGCGATGCCTATGAAAAGACAAGTCCTGACCAACTAAAATAATAGGCGAACATGATAAATAATTAGCAAAATTAAACGCCGAGTGAGCGACAGAAGTGATTTTCCCTAAGTTACCTTTTTTCATGGAATGCCTATGGAACCATTCGGCAAGATAAATATCCAAGTCAAAAGCAACTTTTTTACCAGGAAATGACTCGGAAACAGTACTAGGTACAGCAGCATTATAAACCAGCCATGCAGCTCCCGAGCCAGCAACAAAATCAAAGGATCTAATTGTTAGTTCATCAGGATCTATGGAAAAAACCACATCTGGCTCAATACCATTTTTTAGCAAAGGTTTTAAAGCTGTAGCAACTGCAATTAGAAAAAAGTTTTCACGATTCGTTTTTAGCAGATGAATATTTTTGTCAAGAGATGGGCCCGCAGAACAAACAAGCGCTGGAACATCAGTAAGACAACCTTTCAAAGAAACAATTCCGGGGCTGTCTTTCAAATTACGGAGATTTTTGAATATATTTTTATAATAAAGTTTGGAATGAACTTTCTGAGTATTTAGACTTATCCGACTTTCTTTAAAATAGTTTTCTATTTCTCTCAACAAACTTCCAAAGTATTCAAGATTTCTATTTACCAGGGGTTTATGCTCAACAATACAATATTTGTTAAGAGTGAAGTTGATTTGCTCAGAGTCTATTAAATCACCAAACTCTTTTGGATTGATATCTATAAACAGCCTCACACCAGGGTGATCAAAAATTGACGAAAGATCAGCCTCTCTGATAGCCAGTGCAAACAATTCAAGGTCTTTTTCAAAAATATAGATTTTTGCTTGCCGGGAGGTCTGTCGAATAATCTCAGAAGCCTGGTAACCTAATCCTAAACCCATTACGAAAAAGTTTATGGAATTACTTATCTCCAACCGCCCGAGGTAACGAGAAGCTTCCCCCACAGGATCATAATTGCTGTCAATCTGCTTTTTATTACCCGCTTCGTCAATAAACACCAATGAGGAAAGTCCAGAACGAGACTTCGTTATCGCGAAAGATTTCGATATGTTAACAGGAAGTACTTTTTCAACTAAGGCTGGATCTTTTTTTCTCAAAAATTCCAGGTTCGAATCTAAAAAAGAATTGCTCATCACTCACATCTTCTATCAAGTAAAACAGTAGCTAATTATAAAATGGATGAGTTCAATAATTATTTTTCACATTCTAATGAAAAATAATAAAGCTCCCAGGTTGCATAAACACCCTGAGTCGTCGAAAATCTGGAGTCATAATCACGCATCAGCTTTCTAAGACCACCAGTTTTAACCATTCGTACTGGAGCTGCACCAATTTGTTGAAGATTTTTCAAAAGTGTCATAGAACTTGAAAAAAATATTTTCCGAATTTCTGAATCACAAAATTTTAAAACATAGCCAGCCTCATTAATCATTTCAGACCACTCTTCCTTTGCATATAGGTTGATAGGACTCACCAGATTCGCAGCTTGTCTGAATTCCATTAATGTTTTAGGACCAAATGTACTAAAAATCAAATTCCCTCCAGGAGCTAATGACTGTTTTAATTTTACCAGCGTTTCTTGAGTTTGTTGAAACCACTGAAACACAGCATTTGCGCAAATCAGATCCATGTTCTCGAACTGAATTCGTTCAGCATTTCCCGAAAAAATTTTTGTACTGAAAGGCAATGTAAGTGAGTTGCTTAAAACACCCAGCATTTCAGAAGAGATATCGTTGAGCGTTAGTTGATTGACAGGTTGTGTCAACAGATGTCTTGTGAAAAGTCCGGTGCCGCACCCGATTTCCAGAATCTTTTCAGGTAATGGAGAAGGCAGCAGAGAGGCAAGTCTCTCAGCCATGGACTTTTGTAACTGTGCATAACGGTCGTATGTTTTGGCGTGTTTTGAAAAGCTGTTTATTAATTTTTTCTCATTAAATAAATGTGTATTACCGTTGGCCAAAGAATGCTTCCTATTTTTTTAAATTGATTTTCAGAAGAATACATTAGAGGACTTCAATAAATAATGGAGGAAATTATTTATGCCCGGTCGGTAGACCGCCTACGTAGAGTTGCCTTAGGAACGACCTTTACGGGCATCTCAATAGTGAAGGTTGAACCTTCACCTTCAACACTCTGCACGGTTATATCCCCACCCATCATTAGACAAAACCTTCTGCTGATAGCCAGCCCCAGTCCAGTTCCACCAAATTTCCGAGTCGAAGAGTTGTCAACTTGAGAAAACTCAAGAAAAAGGTTTTTAAGAGAATCTTCAGGGATCCCCATACCGGTGTCAATAACTGCATACGTTATCCAGTCCACTCCTTTATGCGTGGCACGACTTACTTTTAATGTCACAGTTCCATTTTCAGTAAACTTGCATGCATTACTTAGTAGATTATGGAGCATTTGCCGAACACGTGTTTCATCAGCTTCCATAGATCCGACATCTTCAGGGCAATCGATTATTAGCTTATTTGACCCCTTTTCTGCAAGAGGGTGAATGGTTGCTTCAACGTCTTTCACAAGTTTATTGATATCGAAACTTTCCAGAAATATCTCCATCTTACCGGCTTCAATTTTAGAAAGATCCAGAATTTCATTGATCAAGCCTAACAAATGCTTTCCTGAAGAGCGTATTTTCTCTAAATCAGCTTGAAACTCATCCAATCCTTCTTCTTCGGCATCTTCAAGTAGCATTTCACTATAACCAATGATGGCATTCATTGGAGTGCGTAATTCATGACTCATATTTGCAAGAAAATTACTTTTGGCCCGGCTGGCATCTTCTGCACGATCTCTTGCGCCAATCAGAGTTTGGTGAGCTGTCTTCAGTTCATTAATAAGTGAGTTATTGCTGACTGCAACCGCAGCCTGTGAGGCGAGAGATTCGACCAGGCTCTCGTAGTCGGGCGAGAAGGGAATCACTTTTTTCTTGTCATTGATATCTCTTGCATTTAGAAGTTGCAGAACCCCTATCACTTCATCTTCATGATTCGTTAGTGGAACCACAAGCATAGATCTTGTCCGATAACCAGTGTTTGCATCGAATTTTTTCGGACCTGTAAAGTCAAACGGTTTATAGTTATAAACATCAGGAATATTAACAGAAATATTCTTAATAGCCACATAAGCAGATACATTGGATTCCTTTATCTCTAGGGGAGGGAACGTAATATCGACACCTGTCATACCACCCATATAAATATTGAGCGACTCATTTTGGACAATCTTGAAGTGCAATAAATTATCCTTAAGAATATAAAGAGTGCCGCCATCCGCAAGCGTCAGGCTTCTAGCTTCCTTAACAATAGTTTCTAACAATGCATTCAGATTACGCTCCCCTGATAATGCACGGCCTATATTAGAAAGCCTTTGAATATGACCCATCAGATTAAAAGATCTCTTGGACTCAAGCCCACCTTTTTGAATAAATTCAGCCAACTCACTGCCAAAACGATTCTTGGATTTGATAAAACCATTTATCAAACTTGGATCAACGATCCATCCCTCTGATTGAATACTGGGGTGCTGAATATCAGGAATACCATAATTTGGTTTTCCCACACTATATGCCCATGCAACCTGAGTAGAAATTAAAATGGAATTTAAAATTTCTCCCTTAGAATCTTCAACACATTTCAATTTCAGAACATCATCCAAAAAAACCTTAAACTTGAAGTCCTGCTCAAACTCAGGTGTTTCCAACCCTTTAATGATTTCTTTGTGAAGGTTTTCAGCATCAATATTTTTTGACTTTGACCCTAAGTGATGAACTGCAAAGCGTTGAGCTACAAGATTGGGAAAGGTTTCAAATACAACTCGAGAATCTTTTTTGGGATTACAGGGAATTACAGATACTCCCGATCTTAGAAGACAGTTGGCACCTTCATAGAAGTGCTGAGCTAATTTCCTTTGATTAAGCTTTAACGGGCTTTCCGAGCCGGCCATTGTATCTGTAAGACGTAATGGATCTTTGGTACCAGCAGGTATTTTATTTTTAAATTGTTTGATCTTTTTTTCAAATCCTTCTAAATTCCAACGAGCAATATCTTTTATATAACTGTTCCATTTTTCAGGAAGTTTTACTTTTCTCAAAAAACTGTTTGGCTGTCCCAGTGGAAAATTTACACCTGCAAACCAAGGGCCTTTTTGTTTTAAAAAAGTATCAAACTCTTTTAAGCTATTTAAATACTCCACCCTTAATATGGATAGCCCCTGACTTTTCTTGAAATCACAAACTGCAATAGTGATAGGCTTCTTCTTATCAGGTGATGGATTAAAATTTATTCCAAAAATTTTCATGAATTACTAATTTATCAACTTAACCGACATGCAAGATGTTTAAGCAATTTTCCCGGGGCATGACCAACCCCTTGAATTATATCCAAATTCGGAATATGGGTTTTCATTAAGTCACTATCAATGAAAATATCATTTTCTCCTAGAATGGACAAAAAATTTTTTGCTGATTCTCCTGTTACCTGGCAGGATTTCAGAAATTCCAATCCCCTTAATAAAATCTTTCTATCGGGTATATCTTCAATCATTGATTCTGAAAAGGGGAGGTCACAATGTGTAAAAAAGCTTCTTACAGTCGTACATTGGTCAGAACCTTGCTTCAAACTTCTGACTAAATACTTCAGTTGTGTTTCTGAGGTAGTTCCACCCAACCCATCTTTTTCAAGAAAGGCTAGTATTGGAGCCAGCAAAGCCTTTATACATCCTGCAGGTAAAAAATGCTTATATTTCACTAACCATAAGCTTCCCAGTGAATAACCAATATACAAATCGGCTGGATATCGGCCTAGTGAATATTCTGCCTCCTCAGGATTTTCCGGTTTCTCCGGATATATTATTTGCACTTTAGTTCCAGGAAAAGCGTTAGAAATCTCTTTAGCGAACCATTTGCGAGGTAGTGCCCACCCAGATATGGCCGTTATGGTTGAGATTTTATCCATGGCTCCAGTATTCTTTGAAACTCCTCAAGACATTGACTGCTAATCCCTTTATGTAGAGAAATTCGCAAGCGTGAGGTCTGTGGTGGAACAGTAGGTGGACGGACTGCTCCCACCAAAAATCCCTGTTGTAAGAGACTGTTTCTCAATTCGAGAGTCTTAGCAGGATCACCAATCAAAAAAGGAATAATGGGAGATGATACACCCGTTTCACTTTTATTATCCAATTTTATAAAACTTCTGAGTTTTCTTGATATATCCTGAAGGTATTTTCGATCTTTCTGTGAAGACTGTAAAATTTTTACTGCGGCTTCAGCAGAACCTGCCTGAGAAGGGGTTAAAAAAGTTGAATAAATAAACTCTCCGGCGCGGTTAACAAGATAATCAATAACAATTGAAGAGTTAGAAAGAACATACGCACCCATACTAGCTAATGACTTACCCAGTGTGCCGACAATAATATCCACCTGATCCTGCACTTGCATTTCTTCAGCCAATCCCGCACCCGTGCCACCAAGCACACCTGTACCGTGAGCCTCATCTAATATAAGTATAAAAGGATAATGTTCTTTCAATTGAACAAGCTTTATTAAATCCGGATAATCCCCATCCATACTAAAAACACTTTCCGTGACAACAAATACCGTCTCATAGTTCTTATGATTCGCACTCAGTAACTCTTCTAAATGTTCCAAGTCCAAATGGTGGTAACGCTTGAATCGTGCCGCCCCTTGTGTGAGAGCCTGCACCATAGAGTGATGGACCAGTTTATCTGCAAGAACCAGATCACGTTTCCCGGGCAAATGTTTAAGAATTGCCTGGTTCGCTAAAAATCCGGCATTAAACAGCATTCCAAAAGATTTGTGCTTCCATTTTTTTAGTTCATCGAGCAGGTTTTGATGACATGGGAGAAAACCAGAGAGCAGGGGAGAAGCACCACTTCCAGTTCCATAACTTTCACAAGCTTCTTTTGCACCTGCAATTACTCTAGGATCATTCCGTAACTGGAAATAATCATTTGAACATAAGTTAATCTTGCTTTGGGGATAGAGCTTAACCTCTCTAAAGAGGTTTTTCTCTCGTGAGGAATTTATTTCATTTTCAAGACGGTTATAAAATTGTTCGCTCAAGAAACTTTATGCCTTGTTGAATGGGTTATAATCCACAAAATTATGGTATAAATTCAACCACAAGTCAAAATCCCATAAAAGGTATTAATTGATGGAAAAAGTTCAAGATTCGGGGAAAGTCTGGATCAAGGGATTCTCCAGCCCTACTCATGCTGTAAGGGCAAGAGATAAAATATTCGCAACAGGCAAAAATGAAGAACAAGCCATTGAATGTTGGCTGGATGGAAATATGCTGTGCGTTGACTTGAATAATTTTCGCAAACAAATAAGAATAGCGAAGAAATTCCCTCTTAATACTGAACCCTCTCTAGCAGGAACATTATTCAATGGGTTCACACAAACCAAACACGCAGATGTACTCATTGTCAGCTCGGACCATGACCAGATTGAAGAAAAAATTGTGTCAGGAGATGATTACAAAGCAGGTAAGTACAACAGCATGGATTCCCTGAAATTTTGGAATAAAATATGGAGTCAATAGTAAACTAGATCACACAAGGTTCTATTTTATATTACGTACCAATCTTGCCGATTGATGCTCCAGGGTTTTTCGATCAACAAAGTCAACCTCGCCATTTCTCAGGTTAATCCGGCCAACTTCTCCATTGTCATTAGTTTCCTTGATCCACATGAAATAGGCACATTTGGTGACAAATAAAGAATCTATATGAATAACTTCTTCCTCCCAGTCTATCTGATTTAATTCTTCGTCATAAAATTCCTCAGCCTCTTTCCTGTTAGGAAGCCTCCAATCACTAAATCCCCCGGCATAGACCTGATTCATCAATCTGGCATATGCTAGTGCATCATCATACGTTCGCCACTGTCCCAAGTCTCCCCATGAATCTTTGGGAAGCCAATGCATATTATGTTTGGTGTCAGTAATTACCCCTGAAGGGTTATCATGAAAACGTTTTTGTCCGCTCATAACAATATCCAAAAGAAAAGAAATGCAAAGCTATCATGTTTAAAGAGCTTCTTCAATGCATTTTAAAAATTCTTCTTGCAATAAACGGGTTAAAACTCCCGGTTTTTTATTTCCAATATATGTATCATTTACTCGAACAACAGGAACAATGTCTATTCCAGTGTTGGTTATAAAAACCTCATCGGCTGAGAGAACATCTTCTGTCGTCAGGTTACCCATTTCCACTGGAACTTTATAGTTCCTGGCTATTTCCAAAACAACCTGACGTGTAATACCCTCCAACACACTGCTATTGGCCATAGGAGTTTTGAGCACTCCCTGTTTTATAAGAAACAGGTTACTGGTCGCCCCCTCTGTTACTCCTAAAACGGGGTCAACAACAACACCTTCCATGCTTCCCTGTCTATGCGAAAGCTCTCTAACTAGAATATTAAAAAGAAAATTACACGACTTAACTCCTTTTTTTACTCCGGGCAAATTTGGTGCCTGCAATGTCATCAGGCTAATTTGAACTCCTTTAGTGTAGACAGCTTTTGGTAACGATTTATGTGGTCGAGTAAGAACGACAAGAGTGGGGGGGGCTAATGGGTCTATTTCAAAATTACCTTCATTGATACCACGTGTAACGATCAATTTAATGATCGCATTTTTATAATTGTTCCGGTTTAAAGTTTCCAGCAAAACAGCTTTTAATTCTTGCCTGGTTATGGGTAAATCTATAAAAATTAACGGTAGGGATTGAAATAATCTTTCTAGATGTTGATCTGGTCTGAAGATTTTTCCTTTGATGGCACGCATCGTTTCAAACAGGCCATCTCCATAACAAAAACCTCGATCTAATATAGAAACTTTTGCATTCTTAAGTTGAGTAAATAATCCGTTTATATAAACAATAGAATCTTGCATCCACCTTACTCTGACAGCAGTAAATTTGCGTAAATTACCTGGTTGGCTTCTTCCATATCATCAATCCTGATATGCCCGACACATTGTCTTTTCTTTTAATGCTGTGACAGGGCTTGAATCATTGCCGCTGCCTTATCCAGAGTTTCTTGATACTCTTTTTGGGGATTGGAGTCCGCAACTATTCCAGCTCCCACATGAAAACTGGCTATCTCATTACAAACCACTATGGAACGAATAATGATATTTAAATCCATATAAGGAGCAAAACCTATATAACCAAAAGAGCCCGAATAAGGACCTCTTTTAACAGGTTCCAGTTCAGAGATTATTTCCATGCAACGTATTTTGGGGCATCCTGTGATGGTTCCTCCAGGAAAAACAGACTTTAAAATATCGTAAACACTGATATCCGGTTTTAGGTAGCCTTCAATGTTAGAGACAATATGGCTGACATGTGAATATTGTTCCAACAACATAAAGTCGGTCACACAAACTGACCCTGTCTGGCAGATGCGGCCCAGATCATTTCGTTCCAAATCAACCAGCATCAAATGTTCAGCACGCTCTTTGGGGTTTAACAACAATTCCTTTGAAAGGGCCTGATCCTCATCATCTTTCTGTCCACGAGGACGGGTGCCAGCTATAGGTCTTGTTTCAACTTTTTGCTCGTGAACTTTGACCAAACGTTCGGGAGATGAACTAACCAACGAAAAATCTTGAAAATCCAGATAGCCTGAAAATGGGGAAGGATTAACTCTTTTAAGTTTGTCATAAAGCTCGAGTTGGTTCCCCTTAAAACATGTATCAAACTTTTGTGCCAGGTTGGCCTGATAAATATCTCCTTCCAGGATATAGTTTTTAGCCTTTTTCACCCTCTCAACATAGTCTGTCTCGCTTAAATTTGAACGTATTCCATTGGAAGGAAATGTGGAGCCTTGATTGTTGAGCTTATCTTTACCATCCTGCAAAACCCGATATATATCTTTCCAGACCCTTTTAATTTCCCAGCTGAGTTCTTCATAGTCAGCACTTGTTCCTTCGGTTTTAGGAGAAAGAATGAACTTCAGTTCTTCTGTAACGTGGTCGTATAAAAATAATCGCTCAACTTCCATAAATAAAAAATCAGGCAAATTACTTTCAGGTTTGTGATGGGTATCAAAGGATTCAAACCATGCACCTGCCTCGTATCCAATGAACCCAATCCATCCACCCCAGAAGTGCGGCAGATAATCAACAGCATCTTCTTCAAAGTTTAGAATATCCAGGGCAGGGGCTGGATGATCCCATTCTGAAATCAATTTTCCATTATGGTTCAATCTAGCTTTTTTTCCTTTAATGTCTAAAGTTTTGGTACAACCACCTCCCATTAACGAAAATCTTGCTGTTTCTTTTGGTCCTTTCGCACTTTCAAATAGGAAAGAATTCTTTGTTTGCGAAAATAGTTTCTGGAAAATATTGAAGAGATCAAGTGAAGGAATTTTATCCTGACCACATACAGGAACACGTGAAGAGGATGCAGCCAACCTTATAAATGTATTTTTATCGGGCAGGATATCCATATCCAGGATTCCTTAGTGAGGAAAGTCGTTAACGATTTATCCTTCAGGGGCTCAATTGCTAACAAAGAGTATCACGTTGGCTGGATTATTCGAACCACTTTCAAAAAAGATGTAATGCCGCGATCACTCGTAGCGAAGAGCATCGATAGGATTCAGGTTTGCCGCTTTATTTGCAGGGTAAAATCCAAAAAAAACACCAATAGCTACAGAGAAGCCAAAAGCCAGAAGAATAGACTGACTGGAGACTACCGTCTCCCAGTCGCCCAGCCCTGAAACAACACGAGAGATTGCTATCCCCAACAAAATACCTATCCCACCCCCCAGGAAACTGATTAAAACAGATTCTATCAGGAATTGTTCCAAAATTTCTTTTTTCTTGGCACCAATCGCTTTTCTAATACCTATCTCACGGGTTCTTTCAGTAACTGAAACAAGCATTATATTCATAATGCCTATACCACCCACCATAAGAGAAATAGCGGCTATTCCCCCTAAAAGATAGGTAAAGGTTTTAGCTGCATCTCCCCAGCTATTCAGCCATTGGGAAGAGTTTTGCACATAAAAGTCATCTTCCTTTCCTTCAGCAATATTGTGCTTTTGTCTGAGTACCTGTGAGATATCTTCTTTAATAATTTCCAGATCTTCAATCTGACCTGCCTGTACATCAATAGATTGCACATGATTCATCCCAAAAACCCTTTTTTGCGCAGTGGTGATCGGAATGAAAATCTGATCATCAGGGTCAAACCAACTTAAAGCACCTTTTGGTACCGTAGTACCTATGACTAAAAAGTTTTTGCCATCTACCTTGATGGTTTCACCAAGAGGATTTCTCTCTTCAAATAGATTCTTTAATACCGTCGCACCTATGACACAAATTCTTTTTGCTGACCTTATTTCTTCCTTGTTGAAATAGCGTCCACGATCCATTTCGAAATTTGCGAGACGCGCATAGCTAGCCCCTGTCCCCCTGACCGTGGTGTTAGTATTTTTGTTCTCAAATTTTAGTTGGGCAGACCTATAGACTTGTGCAGCAACTCCAGTGATGAGAGGGATATTTGCTTCAATAAAGTTTGCGTCATCTAAAGTAAGGGTATCAACCTTGCCCGTAGTCACATGCCGGGACCTCTTTTGCCCTGGTTTTATAGTGATAATGTTTGTGCCAAACTTTGAGATTGTATTTAAAGTCTGCCTGCGGGCTCCTTCACCGATTGAAATCATTGAGATCACCGATGCCACACCAATGATGATTCCCAGAGCAGTTAGAAATGTCCTGAGCTTGTGAGTGACCAGGCTCCGAAGAGCCATCTTGAATAGATCCCAAATTAGCATTGATTCGCACCATTAATCGTATCTGCAATAATTTTACCATCCCTCATCTGGATAATTCTTCCAGCCTGTTGCGCAACTTCCTGTTCATGAGTCACAAGAATCAGGGTTACCGTTTCAAGATTCAACTGTGTGAATAGGTTCATTATTTCCTTGCCTGTCGTTGAATCAAGATTTCCCGTAGGCTCGTCTGCTAAAATAATTGCGGGATTATTCACCAGTGCCCTGGCAATGGCCACTCTTTGGCGTTCACCACCAGACAGTTCTGTAGGCCTGTGTTTTGCACGATGGGCCAGCCCAACACGTTCAAGAGCCTGCAATGCTATTTCTCTCGACCTGGGAATACGGCCATATAAAAGTGGTAATTCGGTATTTTCCAATGCTGTTGCACGTGGCAAAAGATTGAAACTTTGAAAGACAAAACCGATCCTGCGGTTACGGACCTCAGCTAATTGGTTGGGTTTCAGGTCTTGAATATCAAGGTTTTCAAGCCGATAAATACCGGAAGAGGGTAGATCGAGACAACCAAGGAGATTCATGAGGGTGGATTTCCCACTTCCTGAAGGACCCATTATCGCTACGAACTCACCTTTATCTATCCTGAAATCCACACCTGCTAAAGCAGGCACATTTTGCCCACCCATTTGATAGATTTTAGAAAGTTGTTCGACTTCAATCAAAGTGGCCTCACTTCGAACGAATCATCCAAAGAATTTTCTTAAGCGATGAACTTTTCTTTTCTTTGGACTCTTCAAGGATTTTTTCCCAATCTCCTAATATGACCTCATCACCAGGGCTCAATCCGCTTGTAACCTGAATATGGATTGGGTTCCTGATACCAGTCTCGACACGAACTTTTTCAGGCTCATCATTTTTCAATAACATCACAAACTTACCTTCTTCATCCTTGCGCATCCCAGCCCGGGTGACATATACGGCATCCTTAACCTTTTGGGTAACGATATCAATATTTGAAGACATCATTGGTTTGAGCAAGGTTTTTCCAGCCCCTTTTACCTCGATCTTGACCTTGAAAATAGTAATACTGTTCTCAATCAACCCTTGAGGCGCTATACGTGTAACCTTACCCTTAAATTCCTTACCAGGAAAAGCATCAGCCGTAATTTTTACAGCATGTCCTATTTTAACAGACCCAATATCGGTTTCATCAATATCCGCAATTATGAACAGTCTGGACATGTCTGCAATAGTGGCAATGGGTGTCCCGCCACTTACATTTGAAATACCCGACGCAATAATCTGACCCTCTTCGACAAATTTTTCAATAATGACGCCATCAATGGGTGCGAATATCTCTGTTTCCTCTAATCGTTCTTCAACCTCTGCCAGAGAAATCTCAGAACGTTTTACCTCAGACAGAACCAGTTCAATCTCATTTTCCTTCATAGTGATATCGTGAATGGAATCTTTTGCTCTTTGAAGCTTGGTTTGAGCCTGAATAAGATTTTCCTGGTTTACTTTGTAGAGGGTTGCCGCTGCATCCAAAGATTCACGAGAGACAAATTTTTTGTCGTATAGCTCACTTTGGCGTTTCAGCTTATCCTCTGATTCTTTTAGATTGGCAATTGCAGTTTCAATTTCTGATTGGGAAGTTTTGATATCAGTACTGTATTTGGTTTTTTGCAAAACTAAACTTGTTTGTGCTTTTTTATATTTCGCCGCTGAGCTGGAAAGATCTGCTCGTGCTTTGGCAACATTTCGCTGTTCATCGGATTTGTCCAATTGTAAAAGAAGGGCGCCCTTTTTAACACGATCACCTTCTTCAAAAGGAAAGGATAAAACTTCACCACTGGCTTTAGATTTAACTTCTACTTGAAAGTTAGGCTCAACAACACCAGTAGCGGATATTTTTACGGTCAATTCACCTTGCAATACTTCTGAGGTTTTGAAAACAGGCTTTGGGGTGTCCTCAGTACCATTGGATTTATAGGGGAATAAATATAGGCCGGTCAGTAGAAGAGCCACCCCGATTAAAACCAGGGCTTTTTTCATGTTTCATCGCCTTCAGAAAATTGTATATTGTTTTCTTTAAGAGTTTGGGCCTTGACCTGACGTAAACGGATGCGAGACTTCTTGTAATCTATAATAGCTTTAATTTCATTACTTTGTTCTTCTGCAAGATCTTCCTGGAATTCCAAAACATTAAAGCTGGTTGAAAGCCCAACTTCAAACTTCTTTTCTTCAGCACTGAGTTTTTCTTCTGCCAGTTTTCTTGATATGCGGGCCGCATGAACCCTTTTAATATCTGTTTTAATCTGCCGGTAAGCTTCCCGCACTTCGACTGCAATTGTTTTCTCCAGATCTTTTATATCCAGTAGCAACTGGGCAACCTCAAGTTTTTTTGCAACCAGTTTGCTTTTTGCCGCCCGGTTACCAATGGGATAGCTTAAATTAAATCCAAATTCCCACAGATAGTATTTACCAGAACCTAAATCGCCCAGGGCATTGCCATAATCCCCACCAAACTTACTTTGTCCTTGAACCGTACCACTTGTGATATTGATGGCTTCACCACTTATTCCATTGAGCCCCAAACTGCTTACAAGATCCAGCGTTGGATAAGTTTGATTTTCGTTATATTTGACTTCAATATTTCGATTTTCTAATTCTTTCTTTTTAACTAAAAGGTCGGGTCTGTCGCTTAAAGCTATTTGTATAGCCTCCTCAAGAGTCCCTTCTGTTCCTGGGTCAAAGACGGGTGCATCAGAAGGGAGGAGTTGACTTCTCCCTTGTTGTGATTCAAACGAATAATTGAGTATATTTTTTAAATTATCTTCATTATCCTGGATTATATCCTGGGCACTCAAAAGCAACTGATCACGGGAAGCAACTTCGGATTGTGCCTGGAGAATCTCCAATTCTGCCAACGTACCCACTTCAACCTGGGCCTTAACCTGTTTTTCTAATTTTTGAGCTCTTTCAAGTGATTTTTTCTTAACTTTCAAATCTTCAATGCTAAAAACCAGATCCCAGTATGTGTTTTCTGCATCAGTAATCACATCAATAACGGATGCTTTAAATTCAAAATCTGATATTTTCTGATTGTTTTTAGCAATATAAATTTCGCGCTTATTATTATCGATTCCAAAGTTTTTTAATAAAGGTTGAGTAAAAGACAAATTTAAATCAGAAGTGTATTGGGGATTCAGTCCGGCAAATGTTGAATTGGTAAGATTTCTATTTGAATCAAAACTCAATTCGTAATCCGCACCAGTCATAAACTTTTGTGAGATCGAAAAGTCCCAATCATAATTCTGATTTCTGCTTTTAACAGGATTGGCAAAAGCACCCGCTGCCTGACGGGTTTCCTCTCCAACAGTGAACTGAAAGTCAACAGTAGGGTCAAAAACAGATTCCCTGTCAAAAATAAGTTGTTCGTTTAATTTTGAATTATATCTTTGGACAGCAATGCTTACGTTGTTTTTGAGAACCCTCTCAACCGTATCTTGTAAAGTTAAGGGCAGGATCTCATTGGCTTCAACAAAGGATAATCGAGCAAAAAAGAGTAAAAAAAAGCAAAAAGGGAGCTTTAAAATCGAAATATTATTCATGCTAGATCAAAACTAATAAGATTTAGGGGTAAAATCATTATATTTAAAGGGCTCGGCAAAAGAAACGTCTAATAAAAATTGTGCAACTGACTTTTTAAAAAATATTTCGTCCAAACCTTTAAGTTATCGAATTATCAATGTTTTATCGGTTTTTTATCGTACTTGCTTGATATCTTTCTTCTATTAGAATGGCCAAGGAAATCTACTACCATAAAGATTTATTAAAACTTATATAAGACATTTAGAATATCTATATAAAGTTATTAACTATTGATTTTTTTCTGGAAAATAAAATTCGAAAGATAGTGTCTTGGAAGAATTTCGAAGTTTACATTAACTATGCCATAATTGCTTTGCAATTTGATTTATATTATGTAATTCTATGTGGAGTGAAATCTATATATTAAAACTATTTACTAAGGCGGACCATGTCAAGAATTACAGCGGCTGATATTTTAAAAGTAGTTCCTATTACTCGTAAAACCCTTTGGCTATGGCAAAAAAAGTATCGCTTTTTCCCAGACCCTATAAAAGAGGGGCATCCGGGTGGGAAAGGTATTGTTGGGTATTATCCTGCCTGGGTTGAAGAGCGGTGCAAACAAGTGTATGCGCTACAAAAAAAGGGGTATACCATTTCCATGATCAAGGAAATTCTTGAGAAAGAAGAGAAAGAAAAATCCAGCCGCAAAGTTCTCGTAGTTGATGACGAAAGAAAATTTTGTGATTTGCTTAAAAAAATATTCCAGAAAAACGATTTTCACGTAGAAACCGCCTACGATGGATGGGAAGCAGGTAAAAAAGCCGCTCAGTTCCAACCAACCATCATGATTCTGGATATCACGCTTCCAGGCATAAATGGGTTGGAGGTATGTAGAGACCTGCGCTCTGACGAAAAAACGAAAAACATTAAGATTATCGCTATTTCTGGAGGCTTGAGATATACAGAATCAGAAGTTCTTCAAGCAGGTGCAAATTCGTTTTTTGCTAAACCTGTCAACTTTGAGAACCTTCTTTCTCTTTGTGGCGAGTTTATTGAAGAACCAAAATCTTTGTAACAAACTCACTTGAATTAGACTCGCGGGTTAGAACAACTCTTCTCTCAAAAATACTCTTCGCAAATATAAAGTGGTTATGCTATAAGCTATGACACAGTTTTTGCCTCGATCAATTTTTTATGAATGACAGCACATTGACCAATCCTGATATCACCCAGCTTGAAAAAACAGCTCTGGAATTAAGACGGCTAGCCCTGAAGATTATTTTTCAGGCAGGATCGGGTCATCCAGGTGGTAGTTTCTCAGCAACAGATTTAATGGCCGCCCTGTTTTTTGGCGGAATATTAAATAACGATCCTAAAAACCCCAATGACCCCAAAAGAGACCGTTTTTTATTGAGTAAAGGTCACGCAACCGGAATTTATTATGCTGTGCTCGCCAAGGCAGGGTACATAGCAGAATCGGATCTGGACAGTTACCGAAAAATCAATAGCTCAAAATTTCTTTCCGGTCATCCTCACCCTAAAACCCCGGGAATAGAAATTGCCTCAGGAAGTTTGGGGCAGGGACTGAGTATCGGGCACGGCATAGCATTAGGAACCAAGCTTGAAGGTTATGGCTCCAAAGTTTACGTCATTCTTGGCGATGGCGAATTGCATGAAGGGCAAATCTGGGAAGCCGCCATGTCCGCCGACAAATTCAAAACCAACAACCTCATTGCTATCGTTGATTACAACAAGGTTGCTCAAGACAGTGTCACCAAAGACCTGAAAGACCTTGAGCCCCTTGAGGAGAAGTGGAAGTCCTTTAACTGGGATGTCCATAGAATTGATGGGCATAATATGCAAGCAATCATGGATGTTCTCCAACTACCTTTGCACCCTGAGAAACCACGTGTGATCATTGCAGATACAGTTAAAGGCAAAGGTGTCAGTTTCATGGAGGGAAAAACCGCATGGCATGGTGTGGCTCCTTCACAGGAAGATTATGATAAAGCCTTAAAGGAGCTGGTTTAAAAGTGAAAGATGCCGCCACACGTGACGCTTATGGTCAAGCCCTTGTTGATTTGGGTGACGATCCGCGCATTGTTGTCCTTGATGCGGGAGTGAGCGACAGCAGCCGTTCAAAAAAATTTGGCGATAAATATCCTGAACGTTTCTTCAATATGGGGATTGCCGAGGCAGACATGGTCTGTACGGCTGCGGGACTGGCAACAACGGGAAAAGTAGCGTTCGCTACTGGATTCGCCTGTTTTCTGCTAGGCCGAACGATGGACCAGGTTCTGGTCAGCATCGCTTATTCAAACACCAATGTGAAACTTGTGGGCACGCATACAGGATTAGCAGTGGGTGAAGATGGTCCAACCGCTCAAATGATCGTGGATATGGCTTACATGCGTGCCATGCCCAATATGATCGTTGTTCAACCGGCAGACTGGGAAGAAACCATCCAGGCAACCAAGGCATTGATTGACTATGAAGGCCCGGCATATTTCCGTCTCGGACGACCAAAGGTCAAAGCCATTTTCGACGGTTCTTACAAGTTTGAGATCGGTAAGGGCAGGGTGGTTAAAAAGGGATCCGACCTGGTTATCTTCGCCACCGGTATCATGGTGCAGGAAAGTCTGACAGCCATGGAAATGCTGAAAAAAGATGGAATCAACGTCACTCTGGTCAATATCTCAACACTGAAGCCGATAGACCGCGATCTTGTCATAGAAATTGCATCCAGCCATAACGCTATCATCACCGCCGAAGATCATAATTATATTGGTGGACTGGGAGATGCGGTCGGCGAAGTCCTTCTCGATGCGCAAATCTCAAAACCGTTCAAACGAATCGCCGTCAAAGACCATTTCGCCGAAACGGGAACCGGCCCACAACTCTTCGAAAAATACGGCCTGTCCGCCAACCACATTGCTCAAGCAGTTAAAGACTCATTAGCATAAGTCGTCATTGCAAGGAATGAAAATGACGAAGCAATCCAGGTTTTGACAACCAAAAAGCAGGGAACAACCTCATAACCCCCTATAAATCCACCAACATCACCTAGTTGACATAATATATGTTATGGGAACCCAAGTAGGTAGGTCCTCCAAAAACCCTCAAAATGTCGCCAGTAGATATCTAAGAGAAAGATGGAATTAATTCGAAGTCAGTGCTTTTTGAATCTCAACCACCGAATAGTTATGCGGCTTGTGAATTTTTTTTATCTGAATAACGTTCCTTGATTTCGAGTATTTCTGGGAGGATGGAAATGAATTTATCCACTAAATCAGGATCAAAGTGCTTCCCCTTTTCCTTCTTCAATAATTCAATTGCATCTTCCACCGACCATGCTTTTTTATAAGGACGTTCAGAGGTTAAAGCATCAAATACGTCACAGATGGGGATAATGCGGCCTGCAATAGATATTTCTTCTCCCTTTAATCCATTGGGATAACCAGTTCCATCGAACTTTTCATGATGCGTTCAGCAATTTCTTCAGCCAGTCGCATAAGTTTCGAATCACTGTCGGATAAAATGGATGCCCCTACTTCGACGTGAGTTTGCATGGTGGTCCACTCTTCACCCTCCAATTTTCCAGGTTTCAAGAGCACTCGGTCGGGTATCCCAATTTTACCAACATCGTGCATGGGACTTGCCTGGAGAATCAGGTCAGAATCTTCTTTACTGAGATTTGCTTTTTTAGCCAGCGCTTCGCTGAAATGGGACATGCGAATTACATGCATTCCTGTCTCGTTATCACGGTATTCCGCCGCTCGTCCCAGGCGTTGAATAATTTCCTGACGGGTCTTTTCTAATTGTTGATTCCGTTTTTTAAGCATTTCAATCATAAAGTTGGTGTATCGTCCCATTACCGAAAACTCATCCTGGCTGCTGATCATCACATGTTGTTCCAGGTTTCCTTGTGAAACTGCTACCATGGAAGAATTTTGGTTTTTAAAAAACAGCTTCAGGTTTCTGCAAAACGAACAAATCAGATTTATCATCTCCGCAAGAATAACTGAACCCACAAATAGCAACTCATATAAAAAAGTAATACTTCCTTCCCCATAACCTTCCTGTTCCAAGTCTATGAACCAATAGAGATCTTTAAGAAACACCAGAAACATTATTCCGGTCATGAAGAACAATGAAAACACGGCTACCGCAGTAAGCTTGGCCGTAATGGGGAAAGGTACCTTTTCTTCTACTCCACCCTCACTAATAAGCTCCAGGTTACCTTTAATGAGTTTTTGACGTTCAAGAGCCATGTCGCAGGCAATAAAAAATCCGAAAGTAGCGCATCCAAGAAAAACCTTGGCAGTACTTTCCATATCGGCATAATTTTCATAGCTGTTATACCAGGCCAATACGGAAGCCCCGATCAGAAACAAGAACAACTCCAGAAAAAATTGCCGACGCGGCTGTTTTTGCCATGGTACTCTTAAGACAAAGAACTTAACCAATATAGGACGAAAGCAATACAAAATGGTGAAAACAATTGCGAGGCGAAGAGACCAGTCATATCGGCCTATATACTCAATAATCGGGCATACCCTTTCACCGTAAATTGCTAGAACTACTATTGAAAAAATATAATGTGCCGTGATTCGCATGGATTCAGGCCCTCTAGTTTTTATATAGTTGTCTGTCGTGAATTGAATGTGTTTGAGATTTGGAAACAATAAATTTTTAAAAATTGCCGGGCTTCATAAAAGTAAAAACCCGACAATTATTTTGACCACATTACGATTAAAGTTCTGATCATATATCGAGAATATGATATTTAAAATTATACTAATTAGTTAACTTGGTGCGGATTTCCTTACAGAATTCATTCATGATTCAACTCAAATAATTCAGTTACTTACAAAAAATTTTATATTTTATGTAATATTTTTGATGAACTGGAAGGCATTTAATAGACTGTTTAGTGCATAGATTTAAAGGTTTTTCTTACTGAGTCCCAAAAATCTAAACGTGAACAATTCCTCGAAGCTGCCTTGGAATTATTTTCCAGGATGCCTTTTTGTCGGAGCAATGGATGAGTAACCTGATGAAGATACACCGATCCGAAGTGTCTGACAGGAAGCAAATCGGAACAGTTAGCAGATCAGTTGATGCTATTGGTGGAGGGAGCTATAACAATGGCCCAGTTCATGGAAAAATAAGCTTCTATAAACATACTTTTTCTCATCTCAAACTAGATATCAAGGCTTCTTGAATCTCAACCACCGGAACTTCCGGATTTTCTAATCCCACTCAAAACCAATACCATGGACATTGAAATCCTTATTTGTCTTTTCTAACTTATAGGACATGCTAGTTCCGGCTGGATCGTCATCATCAAACCGCCCAGTACCTGAAAGAATTCTCTTTCCCGATTCATAGTCGCCTTCATCGGCCAAAACTACTTCCGTCCACGTAGTTCCATTATCCCGAGAACAAAAAGCTTTTAAATCAGTATTCAGGTTTACTGTGTCAATATCTTCCTCAAAGACGACGACATGACAAGTCTCTGGTTGTCTTTCAGCGGTCACTGCAATAGAAGTTACGGGTGAAATACCACCGGGCGAAGTTTGTTCTTTTAGTTCCATTACTTTGAAACTAGCCTCAGTAGTGACGGCATTTATATCAGTAGCAAAATTAGAATTTGCCTGAAGCCTGAAATAACGATAGGCTGTACTTTGATTCGAAATTGTAAACTCTTCGAATCCATTATCATTAATTAATAGAGACCCGGTAAAAATATCAGTAAAGTTTGTTCCATCATTTGAACCTTGCAATATAAAGTCTTTCAATAATCCTGAATGAAAAAAAATACGAAGTAGCCCAGGAGTTTTTGTATTTCCGCTACCCAGGTCACATTGAGCCCACTCATCAATAGCTCCAGCCACTCCACCAATAAACCCCCTGCGGGCAGACTGAAAAAAAGTCGCATCGGTTCCATCAAACAGGTTATCTGCCGGGCGATTATTTTGAATTGAGCTTTCTGAAGGATTTGGACAATTCAGTAAAAAATCTGACCCAAATGTTGGAGGCGTAGTAACAAAAGGATCCCCTCCATCCACAAAGTCCACCACACCGTCTTGAATTAGCAATGAAGGTTGATTTGCGTCTAAGTCGCGAAACGTATTTAAAAGATTGTTATTGGCCAGGGTTTCTAAATTAAACCCACCTGCATTTGCAACGCTATAATTTGATAATGTAAATATGGATATGCTGAGGAGCAACAATACTGGAACAGGTATTAGTTTTTTCACGGTGTTCTCCTTTTAAGCTTGCAGGATATTAATTTTCGGAAATCACCATAAAACTACAATATTTTTCAAATAATTGAAACAGGCAACCTCAATACTTATATATGTTTTATGGAGATTTAGCCATAAGGTTCGGAAAAACAATAGGGTTGAACATTTTATCTATTTAAGTATTTACTGAACCTACCGTAGGGTGTTTTATAGATAATTACGTCCACCCTCTTTTATGTTCCTATAGTTGTTTCTCTATAATGTTATAGAGAATTTAAAGATATGGGAAAATTACAGATCATGCAAAGTCCAGGTGAATGGGAATCGGCAAAAAGATTGCGCACCAAACTAAAAAACTAATGATACAGACTCACATACAAGAGATTAATGCCTTTTGAATCTCAACCACCGAATAAACTTCCTGAGTTTCAAAGCGAATCAGGGGCAAGCCGACTGTTACAAATACTTCGTCTAAAAACAAACTTTCCTTTGAAAATTGTTCGTGCAGGTTTTCATTTAAATCAATGACGCAGGCTATTTCTTCATTGCCTTTACGTACCACCACAAAGTCAACGCTCAAGGATTTTATTCTGTTAAACGCCCTGAAATGTTTCTGGAAGTCGACATCAACCAGATCCACGACCAGGCATTTGGAAAACACCATGAACTCCGGACCCACCGCTTCGACCAGCGCATCGTAAAATTTTCGCTCCGTAGCACTAAAAAACTGTTTCTTTTTCTTGTATGGAAAATAAGAGGATTTGAGAAACTTCCGCTCGATCCAGCCTAGGATACTGATGACAAACCATAAAGAGATTAAAATAATCGCCAAAGCCGCTATGGGCTTGAACAATAGTTTTTCGAATGAAAATTCCATATCAAGGCCGTAAATAAGCAAAAAACAGAATATAGATTGTATAACCTGAAGGATCAAAAAGGAAATCTCTTGACTATTCCCTCCCAGACTACGATAGTACAATAGTTTTACAGGACAGGCAGCTCTTCCCTGCTCTTAGCTCCTCGCAATAACATCATTTCAAACGGTTCTCAATAAATAACTACCATTTCTTATGTGTGGTATCGCAGGCTTCATCAATTTTGACACCTCATCCCAACCTGAAAATCCGGGCAAGGTTTTGCGCAATATGCTCGACCATTTACGCCATCGTGGTCCTGATGATCGAGGAGAAGAGCGCATAGAAATTCAGAATGGCCCTATTCTTCATTTGGGCCATCAACGATTCTCCATCATAGACCTGACTAGGGCCGGGCATCAGCCGATGGCCAATGATGATGAATCTGTTTGGGTTTCCACGAACAGTGAAATCTATAACTACCGGGAATTAAGAAGTAAACTGGCTGGTAAGTTTCAGTTCTATTCCCAGTCCGATACCGAAGCATTATTGAGAGCTTACGAAAACTGGGGAATCGGGTGTCTCGATCACTTGATGGGTATGTTTGCTTTCGCCATATGGGACAACAAACGCGAAGCCCTGTTTGTCGCACGTGACCGGTTGGGAATCAAACCGCTCTATTACCATATAAAAGGCCAGCAGTTTGCTTTTGCCTCTGAACTGCGTTCCCTATTGGCATCCGGTTCCACTGACAAGTCCATCAATTTGACGGGACTCTACCAATTCCTTTCGTTTGGCCACTTAAAATCCCCTGAAAGCATTGTCAATTCGGTGAAAGAGTTAAAACCCGGACATTATTTATGGATCGATAAAAATGGTAATTGGGAAGAAAAAGAATATTGGAGCCCGTTTAAAGGTAATGATGTTCCTCTCACTCCTGCCGAAATTGAACAGCGAGTCAAAGAGGCTATTAAGGAGTCGGTTCGCTGTCGAAGAGTCAGTGACGTTCCTTTAGGTGCATTTTTAAGTGGTGGAATTGATTCCAGCGTAGTAGTCGGAACACTCGCCAGCCTGTCAGACGACCCTGTTACCACCCTGACCATTGGTTTTAAGGAAAAAGAATTTGATGAATCCACGTATTCTCAGGAAATTGCCAACCGGTTCCAAACGAATCACCAGGTTTTATGGTTGGATGAAGACCAGCTTTTGCAAGCTCTCCCCTCTTCACTTTCTGCTATGGACCAGCCGACCATTGATGGCGTCAACACTTACCTTATTTCCCGCTCAGCCCATGAAGCAGGGCTGAAGGTAGCCTTAAGCGGATTAGGTGGTGACGAACTGTTTGGAGGCTACCCCTCTTTCCAGCTGGTCCCAAAGCTTCTACAAAGAAAAAAGTGGTTAAAGTCTATTCCATTCATGAGTAGTATTGCAGGATTAAACAGGAGCCTCTTTCCTTCCGACCAATCCACAAAAATGGAGCATTGGCTGAAAGGAAAATTAAGCGGAGCCCATGAATATTTTCTTGTCCGCGCCTTGTTCTGTCAGGACCTCTTAACAAACTTATTCAACGATCAAAAACTGGCGCAAACTGAAATAGAGAAAGACTATCAACGCACCTATAACCAGATAAAACAATACTCGAATGATGATATTTTCAATCAGGTCTCATATCTGGAAACATTTCATTACCTGCAAAACATGCTATTGCGTGATGCAGATATGATGAGTATGGCTCATCCTCTGGAAGTAAGGGTTCCTTTTATGGATCATCGTCTGGTCGAGATGATGTTCAGGTTACCGGGGAAAGAAAAGGAAGGCACGCCCAAACGACTGCTGGTAAACTCGATGAAGTCCTTATTGCCGGAGAATGTATGGAGTCGAAAAAAAATGGGATTCACCTTCCCTTTTGAATTATGGATGCGTGGAGCATTACGTCTGGAAATTGAAACCGTGCTATTATCCCCACTGCAACAACTTGACGACCTGATATCGCAACAGGCTGTGACAAATGTCTGGAGCGAATTTATTTCAGGCCGGATCTCATGGTCCAGACCCTGGTCGCTTTATGTTTTAAAATCCTGGATTAACAATAATCTCAGCTAGATTCAGGATCACGCCCTTAGGGCTTTCATCGCGCTGTCTGAACTCAACCACAAGGCAAATATATGGAAATTCCTTTTTATCAGGTGGATGTATTCACCAACCGTATTTTTGGTGGTAATCCTTTAGCCGTTTTTACAAACGGACAGAGTTTTGCTGAAGAAGATTTGCAAAAAGTGGCTCGGGAGATGAATTTATCCGAAACGACCTTTGTTTATCCCTCTTCGACTGATAATGCGGATTTTGATGTGCGAATTTTTACTCCGACAAGTGAAATCCCTTTTGCCGGTCACCCTACCCTTGGCACTACATATGTTCTCAGAAAATATAGTTCAGTAACTGCTAATCCACTGAAGTTAAATTTTAAAACGGGAATCATCTCTGTGTGTGCAGAGGAAGACAAAATTTATATGCAGCATCCTTCTGCACAAATACTCCATGAGCTAAGCCCGTCTGAAAAAGTAGCCGAAGCTTTAGGATTGCCAATCAGAGCTTTGAATACAAATCTCCCCATACAGGTAGTTTCTACGGGGTTCCCAGCATTATTAGTCCCTATAGATTCTATTAGTGATATCAATAAGATAAGCTTAAACTCCCAGACTTTAAATGAGGTTTTGGAACCATTGGGGATAGATATGATTTATCCCTTCTGCTGTGAAACCAGAAGTCCCGAGAATACGCTTCATGCCCGAGCATTTGCCCCAAACCTGGGAATTCCTGAGGACCCTGCTACAGGGAGTGTTGCAGGAGCCATAGGCGCCTATTGGGCCAGAGTCAATAATGGGAAAGAAGTGAATATATTGATTGAGCAGGGGTATGAGATGCAACGCCCATCGTTAATATACGTGAGCGTTTCAAAAGACAATAAAATACGGGTTGGCGGTCAATGCAAACCTGTGTTTACCGGCTATATGAACACTGGATAATGGTATTCAGGCGAGCTTTTGCTCTTGATTTTCTGCAGGAATATGTAAACAAGTTGCACAAACATGTCCTTTTTCCCGGCCACACATCAGGCAGGTCTCTATTTCCTCGGGTCCCCGAAACGCACCACTGCAATGGTTGCAACGGCTATCAACACGTGCTTTTTTCTTTATTCGACGTTTAACCCGTCTTTTATTAACTAATAGCTGACTGTAGGAAATATTCATTTAATCCTCTATAAACTACTAATACTCAAGAATATCCTCGAATACTAGGATGAGGGTTCTACAAAATAGTTGCAAAAAAATCAAGTGAACTCATATATTTGCAAGAACTCCCTGGTTCACAACATCCCTCCGTTCTTCGCCAAACAGAATTTCGACAAGTTTGAGGGAAAACTCCATAGCCGTACCGGGAGATTTGCTGGTGATAATATTTCCATCCACGACCACCCTATCCTCTTTATAATTGGAGCAATGCAAAACATTTTGAACAGAAGGATGGCTGGTAATAGAGCGATTATCCAGGATTCCAGCCTCTTTTAATACTAGTGGGGCAGCACAAATCGCAGCAATAATTTTGTTGAGACCATCCATCTTTTTTAGCAACTGAACAACTCTCGCATCCCCTTTAAGATTATCGGTGCCCGGTTGCCCTCCGGGTAATACAATCAAATCAAATTCTTTCTCAAGGACATTATCAAGTTGCTCATCAGGTAAAACATGAATACCTCTTGAACCTTCCAATGGCCCCTCATTAATCCCTGCCAGGGTTACTCGTGCACCTGCTCTTCGCAGGATATCAACGACCGTTATCGTTTCAATCTCCTCAAAACCTGGTGCCAAAGGAACCAGAACTGTCTTCATAGATAAACTCCCTAAAATAGTTTTGTTATGGTGATTTTAAAGAGTTTTCCTTATATCCCTCAAGTCTTTCTTGTGCCTCTTATCTACTGATGCTAGAATTTTATACTTGTCTCATATATATCAATGTCTTGGCTATGTCATCTTCTCAGGTTAAACAAAGTTTTAATGGTACGGTGGCAAATCCTATTCAGGAGATGTTCAACGCTGTTGCGCCAAAATATGATTTTCTAAATGGTCTTTTGAGTGCAGGCTGTGACAGATATTGGAGAAAAGCAGCAGTCGATGAACTGGAACCTGTTACAAACCGTCTGTTTCTTGATGTCGCAACAGGAACAGCTGATATTGCACTTGAGCTTGCCCATAGGAATCAGACCCGGGTCATTGGCGTCGATTTCAGTAATGCCATGTTGAGGCTGGGCAAAAATAAAGTATCTGAAAGAAATATGGAAACATCAATCCAATTGTTGCTTGGTGCGGCTGAAAACCTGCCTTTAAAAGAAGATAGTTTTGATGGAGCGATTTCAGCTTTTGGCGCCAGAAATTTTGCTGATATAAACAACGCTATTAGAGAGATTCATCGTGTTTTGAAACCACATGGTAAAATTGTGATTTTGGAATTTTCTTTTCCTCAAAATGGGTTATTGCAGTGGCTTTATCGTTTATATTTTGAGAAAATTTTACCAATCATGGGACGCTGGATTTCTGGCCATAAAAGCGCATATTCTTATTTGCCGGATTCAGTGGGATCCTTTCCAAAAGGTAAAGCATTCGCTTCTATTCTGAAGGACGTTGGATTCGAATCAGTGGAGTTCAAAGAATTGACTTTGGGGATCACAACTATTTATACAGGGTTCAAACATGCCTGATTCAAAGCTCATTCATCACATTCGAAAGTTTGCGTGGGCTTGTTTGATCGTTGCTTTTGTCTTTATAAATACTAACTTGTTTTTGGATAGTTATACTGGGCCTGCCCTGAATAAATCTATTCCCAAAAGCATTGAGAACAGCCAGGACTATAAAAATCTTTTAGACTTGCAAAATGCGTTTATTCGAAACGCAAAAACCATCAAACCTTCGGTTGTAAGTGTCAACAAGGTCAAAGAAATGGTAGAAAAATCATCCTGGTATGAGCCATACAGCTCAAGGCCTTGGTATTACTCCATTAAAAACTGGTTCGCTCAAAATCTAAAAAGCCGAAAATTCAGTGTTGAGAATAAGGGGTCAGGCATCATTCTCGATTCCAGTGGTCACATATTAACCAATTACCATGTTGTTGAAAAACTAGACAGGATCTTGATCAAATTATCTGATGGTAAAGAGTATTTTGCTAAAATCCTTGGCTATGATGCCTACACGGATCTTGCGGCACTAAAAATATCAACATTGCGCAGGCTCCCTGAACCTGAGTTTGGAACATCCAGTTCCTTAAGCGTAGGTGAATGGGTCATGGCTATCGGAAATCCTTATGGACTGGAGGGCACCGTCACCGTTGGTGTGATAAGTGGGACTGGCCGTACTGACCTTGGGATAAGCCATTATGAAAACTTTATTCAGACTGATGCCTCAATCAATCCCGGAAACAGTGGTGGCCCCTTGATTAACCTTGATGGGGAAATTGTCGGAATCAATACAGCTGTAGCTGCTATTGGTTCTGGTGTGAGCTTTGCCATTCCCGTCGAAACAGCCTTAAAAATTGGTGAACAACTGATCCGCAATGGTTCGGTAGAAAGAGGCTGGCTGGGAATAGGAATTCAGAACCTGACTCCGGAGCTGGCAAATACCTTCCAATTGAATACCCCTGGTGTCGGAGTTCTGGTAAACAGTATTGAAAATGAAACTCCAGCCCAGTCTGGAGGAATGCTTCGTGGAGATATCATCATACAATTTGATGGTCAAATCATTTCAAGTCTGAAATTTTTCCAAAAACTTGTTGCAGATACCGAAATTGGTAAAACTGTACCTGTTAAGATATTTCGTGACGGGCAGGAAAAAACTTTGAAGATTAAAGTTGGGAAAATGCGTTCCTAATTACCTATCACCTCAAAACCAGCCTCAACTATACGAGTGGATATATCATTCAGTTGTGATTGTGATTCATCATATTCAACCGTAACTTTTTTTTGATCAAGATCCACCTGTACTTTTTCGACACCTGCCATCTTACCCACGGTTTCGCTAACAGTCTGGACACAATGCTGGCAAGTCATTCCCTCTACATTCAAAATGCTTTGCATTATTCTATTCCTTTTATTAAGTTTTAATTCTTAAATATCCTATATATCCTAATGGTTTTCAGTGATTATCTCATGATTTTGTACCTTTAAATCAAGACCCAAAAAAAATCCATATAAACGGCTAAGAGAGCTATTAACAAATATTTTTCACAGAAAATCATTAAAATACTCAAGAATTCGGCATTTGAGCCGTAACTAAATTAAGGCAGTTTGGAGACTGCGTTAATAAAGGGGCTTTAAATCAACCCTGTCTTGGAGGACTCGGTATTTATAAAGCCTTATAATCTCATAAATTCCAATTTCATGGAGGAAAATGGAATGCCACTACGAATCTTCAATAATTTAAGCTCCGCCATAGCCCAAAACAGGCTAGACATCAACAACCGCAATCTTGGAGACACGATTGGAAGGGTTGCATCCGGGAATAGAGCCACGAACGGTGCAGAAAAATCTGTATCTGAATTGCTCAATTCCGATGCACGCACATTAAGGCAGTCCGCGAAAAACCTTAATGATGGAATCAGTCTCATTAATGTCGCTGAGGGCGGGTTGAATGAACAATCTGGAATTCTGATACGTATGCGGGAACTATTATCCACAGCGGATGGTGCCTTGGGGCAAACAGAGCGGGATACACTACAACTTGAAATCAATTCGTTGAGAGACGAGTTTAACCGAATAGCGAATTCAACAGAGTTTAACGGACAAAAACTTTTGGATGGTTCCCTTGCATCCAATACTACAGGAGAACATGTCGTAATTGTTGTTGGCCTTAATTCAGAAGAAAGCGGAAGAATAGATTTAAATACTGTAGTGAATTTGGGGGCAACAGATTCGACCACTCTCAATCTTGACAATCTATCTGTAGCAACCTTTGAAGATGCTATTGCAGGATTTGCCCAGATAGATGAGGCTCTGGCAACCGTCAATGCTTTTAGAGGAAGTATTGGAGCGGCACAAAACCGGTTCACACGTGCCTTGAATACTTTGAATGTATCGATTGAAAATTTGACTGCCGCATCTGCAACAATCAAAGACGCAGATTTTGCTGAAGAGTTTACTGACTTAACCCGGCAGCAGCTTCTGGTTCAATCTTCGGCGGCAATGGTAGGCCAGGCAAACCTTATACCTGAAGGAGTGTTATTACTACTGCAACAATAAGACAATATTATGAACGAATTAGAAATAACTACAAAAATTGGCCGGCGAAGCCCTGTTAACGGATCTGCCAAGGGAAAAGTAAAGCCTGCAACTGGCAAAAACTCTTCCCTCAGAAACGTTGATAAGGTAACGCTTTCTGAGCCTTCCAAGGCTCAGGCCTCAGCAAGTCCAAGCAAGGCAATTACCAGCGAAGTTCGCCATGATCTTGTGAACAAATTTCGTGATGTTTTGCAAAATGGGTCTTATGAGGTGAAAGCGAATGAGATCGCTGATAAAATTGTTCAAAAAATCCGGGAAAATAAAAACCACCTGGTTTTATAGATTTTCGAACAATCTATCTGCTTATTAGGTCAAGCTATTTTCAGTGAAGATAGATTTGGGAATTTGGACGTAAATCTAAGTTTATCTTCCCAAGCCTTTCCAATCCTGTTTGATCTCAGGTCAAGCTGTTCCAGTTTTTTTAGTTTATCTGATTTTGCTAAAATCTCCATTCCATTCCGGGAAATACTATTGTTTCTCAGATCCAGTTTTCTAATATTTCCCAGCCTTTCTGAAGACAACAATGCGTCCAGTCCATCATCTCCCAATTGATTTTTTCTTAAATCAAGGTTTTCAACATTTTCCAAACCTGAATATTGGCTTAAATAAGCCATTTCGAACCAAGTCAAACTCATATCAACCAGTCTTAAAACCTTTGGGTTGAGTGATAATCTGGCACGCACAAATTTTTCGAACAATGTAAGACTTCGCACTTGTGTACCGAATATACTCTTGTCTATTGCCGAATTAATATCATCAATATTACCCTTGGTTTCATAAAAAATTTTCAAAAGCATTTCTTTATTCAATTCATCCTGATTTAATTGATCCTGGTTCAACTCTTCTGAACTCATACTTGCCCTTGCCTTTTGAATAACAATTAGCGATTTAAATGCATAATAACTGATTTTCAAAATATTTTTGTTATACTCTCTCCTGGCAAAACTCAGATCGTGCAAAATCGCTTTCAGATTAATAAGACTAAAGCTTAATTGACAATCATACTCCAATTGATAGCTGGCCAGTGAATATTGCCAAACTCTTATTTTCAAAAATAATATCGGCATTCATGGATGTTGTTCCCATTATAGTCGTTATCTCTTTTTTTCAACTAGCTATTATTCAAAAACCTTTTCCTCACTTGAGCCAAACACTTTTAGGTGTCCTTCTAGTTGTTACTGGACTATTCATTTTTATCTTAGGTTTGGAAAGCGCTCTATTCCCCATTGGCGAAAAAATGGCTAATGAGTTTGCTTTAAAAGGCAACCCATGGTGGATCATATTTTTCGGGTTTGCATTGGGGTTTTCCACAACAATTGCTGAACCCGCATTAACAGTTATTGCTGGCAAGGCTGGAGCACTTGCTTCTGGCGCAGGGGCTATTGCAAATGAGAAAGAATCCATAGACAATTTTGTTTTGGGACTTCGTTTTACCGTTGCCTTTTCTGTAGGTCTCTCCATCGCAATAGGTGTAATTCGTATTATGAAGGGCTGGCCCCTGATTTGGTTCATTATGGGTGGTTATACCCTGATTGTACTCGCCACATTTTTCGCGCCGAAGGAGATTATAGGAATTGCCTATGACTCTGGAGGTATCACAACTTCCACAATAACCGTGCCTCTGGTCACTGCATTAGGTGTGGGACTGGCTACATCCATAAGAGGTAGAAACCCTATGCTAGATGGATTTGGACTAATAGCGCTGGCAAGTCTCTGCCCTATTATATTTGTTCTGGGTTATGGGATTCTTATTTATGGTGTGGGCAACTAATGGGCACTGGACTTTTAGATTTACTAGGGACAGCTCTTAAAGGAACATTATTGGATATACTTCCAATAATTCTGGTTCTGGGATTCTTTCAAATTGTAGCGATTCAAAAATTTGTTCCACACCTTAAGCAAAAATTGATCGGACTGGTATTGGTAGTCGTTGGTCTTGGAATATTCATCGTTGGGCTGGAGCAATGTGTATTTCCCATAGGCACAGAAATGGCCCATCAATTGACTGACCTGCAATTTCTTGCTGGGAATGATCCTTCCAAAGTGGAACTCCTAAAAAATTCCCAAAAGATACCCACTGACATTTATTTATGGACTTATGTTTTTGCGTTTTTGATTGGATTTTCTACCACCTTAGCAGAGCCCGCATTGATTGCAGTTGCGTTAAAAGCACGGGATATAACCACCGGAGCAATATCTGCATGGGGTTTACGAATAGCCGTTGCACTTGGTGTCGCTGGCGGTGTAACTCTTGGTGTATATCGCATAGTAACAGGGACGCCTTTGCATTATTACATTGTAACAGGATATGCTCTATTACTTATCCAGACATGGTTTGCACCTAAACAGATTATTCCTCTCGCATATGATTCGGGTGGTGTTACAACCTCTACCGTAACAGTACCTTTGATTGCGGCATTGGGAATTGGTTTAGCCATAAATGTTCCCGGACGCTCTCCTTTAATAGACGGCTTTGGGTTGATCGCATTCGCATCCCTTTTCCCTATGTCCACTGTTATGGCATATGCTATGATCACCCAAAAACGAACAAAACGTAAAGAGAATGATGAACTATCCTAAGGAGTAAAAAAAACTCATGCGTTTTAAAGTTATTTTAGCAATGGTAAATGAGAAATATCAGGACAGTGTTATTGAGTCGGCAAAAGCTGCTGGTGCAACTGGCGTCACCATTTTAAATGCACGTGGCGAAGGCATTCACTCACAAAAATCTTTTTTGGGGCTAACAATGGAAGCTCAAAAAGATTTGCTACTTTTCCTGGTTGAAGATTTCATCGCTAACAATATTATGGAAGCTATATATGAATCAGGACATTTAGCAGAACATGGTAATGGAATTGCTTTCAGCATGAATGTAGATAGAGCAATAGGTTTGGAAAGCCAAATGCCCACCATGGAAAAAGATGCTAAACACCGTTATTTTTAATTAGTCTAGGAGAAAATGATGACCAAGATTCAAAAAGTCCGTGACGTCATGATGGCCAATTTTACAAAAGTAGAAGGTGTCATGAAAGTCTCTGATTCATTGAATATGATGCGTGAAAAAAAAATCAACGCTATTCTGATAGAACCTCGGGATGAAAACGATGTTTATGGCATCATGACTTTAAAAGATATTGCAAGAAAAGTAATCGGACAAGGTAGAAAGCTCCACGAAGCACATGTCTATGAAATCATGTCTAAACCTGTTTTGACTATCAGTGCAGGAATGCCCATCCCCTATGCGGCAAGATTCTTGACAAACTTCAATGTTTCCTACGCTATGGTAATTGAAAATAATGAGGCGATAGGAATGGTTTCTTTAAACGGTATGGTAGACCGATGGGAAGATTAGTGAAACCATCAACCTTTTTTTAAAGAGGTCCCGGCACGACTATCCCAAACAACTGTATCTGGACTAGAAACATGCCCTGCTTCAGCACGCCAGTGATCAAACCCTGCTTTCACATTTAATATCTTGACACACTCGTTCATACCCCCTGCCCCTCCAATATGTGAATATAGCCTCCTGAGATCACCAATATATGTTCCCTGTTCTGATTTATATCTATCCTGAGCTTCAGCAATATTAGCCAGCGTGGCTTCGGCCATTGCATTATGGTTGAATATTTGCTTTTTCAGGCCATTGTAATCCACAAAAAAATTGACATACATCCAGCCCATAAAAGGAACCAGGGCCAAAGTCAATAATGTCCTTTTCCACAAGGTATGATCTAAAATAATACCCGGTATCATAAGTGCCAAAGCCAGCCACAAAGCATACTGGGAGATTTGCTCAAAAATTCCCAGGGCAGGAATTTTTTCACCGCAAGTTGTTTGTCCAAAGACGATATCCGGAACAGAAAATAAGAAAAGCACCAACAAAAATGCTTGAGAGAGTTTAATTTTCATCAGATCCCTGATTTAGATTTATTGAATCAACTATAAATTAACGTAGGTCGTTGGGTTTTATCAAATTAAAGCCCTGATTTCTAGCTACAAATTAACTAAACCAATTATTTCTATAAAATTAGGACTTCACAGAATAATTCAGCTGCGCTAAAATTCTATTTTTTGACTTTAGTTGCTGTTGAAATATCTGTGAATTTTGGAGTTTTGCAATGAATGAAACCTGCAGGTTTGAAGATAAGGGTGATGGAACTTTATTAGACCATGAAACCGGTTTGGTGTGGTCAAAAGAAGACTCCTGGCCTGTGGCCCAAGATTGGTTGACGTTTCAGGAAGCCCTGCAATTTGTCGATGAAATGAATAAGAAAGATTATCTTGGGTATCACGATTGGCGTATACCAGAAAAAGAGGAGATAGAAAAAATCTTCATTCCTGAAAGCACTATTATAGGCAGATCCAATACTGAACTACACATAGATCCGCTTTTCGCACCAGGTGGTGGAAATGCATCCTGGTGCCTGCCTTTTGACCAGCAGGCGGCATTTTATTTTTCATACACATCTGGCAACGCACAACAATTTGATCAGGACTATTCCCAGGGATATGTTCGACTAGTACGGCTTTATCCAGACGATTAATGTGTCAATCGCTTTCTGCATGGTATAAGCTTGGGCATTTCTTCAGGGGATGCAACCATCTGACTGATTTCTACTTGGTCACCTTCGTACGCAATTGTGGCAATTTGATATTTTTTTGTATCCACTTTATGCTGACTACCCAAATACTGCTCCAGAGCAGCTCCTAGAGCATCCCATTCCAAATATAACAAAAACTGATCTTCCGATTCAGTCAAACCTAATTCCAGGACCAGATCGCTAAATTCCAATTGGATAAGCTTGTCAATATGCTTACCTTTGCAAAACTCTACAAAACCAGTGCCACCACCAACCTTTTTTTGGCATGTTAATTTAGAATAGTCGAAGTTGATCAGACAATCATTTTCATCCAGTATAACGTTTATCTGTGCTGTAGTATCCTTGCAGGGCATAATTATTTCTTGTTAAAAGATGTAATTATATTCATACTGATATCCACCGCCGGTGCTGAATGAGTTAATGCACCAACCGACACAAAATCCGCGCCGGTTTTGGATATCTCGTCCAACATATCAAATGTTACACCACCACTGATTTCAACTTTTGCCCGACCTTTAATTAATTTAACAGCGTCATGAATCATGTCAATATTCATATTATCCAACATTATTATGTCGACTTTGTTTTCCAGGGCCTCCTGAACTTCTTCAAGGTTTTGAGTTTCGACTTCAATTTTATTTTTATTGCCCAGAGCTTCACGTACTTTTTCAACTGACCGGAAAATACTTCCGGTGGATTTTATATGATTATCTTTAATCATCACAGCATCATACAATCCAAACCGGTGATTCGTACCACCGCCGCAACACACAGCATATTTCTCAAAGACTCTTAAACCGGGAGTAGTCTTTCGCGTATCCAGAATCATCACAGGCTTAGCCCTATCAACATATTTTCGTGTCATCGTCGCGATTCCACTTAACCACTGCAAAATATTCAGTCCCGACCGCTCACCTTCGAGCATTTTTATACTGTCACAACGGAATTTGATAATTGTTGAAGCTTCTTCTATATAGTCTCCATCATGAAATGGTTCAAACAGAAATATGGTTTCAGAGTCTAGTTTCTTAAACACAGCTTTAAATATTTCCAGACCAGACAATATCAGTGTCGATTTAGCAATCACCTCCGCTTCACAAAGATGGCCTTCAGGTATAATATTTCTTGTTGTGATATCACCACATTTTATATCTTCTTCTAAAGCAGTGTTCACAAGTGAATCAATATCCTCAGTCAAAAGTGATTTTTTAAACATCTTTTTTAAGTAGTTAAAATGATATACAGTGGTTTTTGTGTCTGCCAATTATAGGTACTCAATTCCTCAATGCCAAGAAGAAACACTTATGCCTGAGCTTCCAAAAAGTCTTAAATTAGTCGCATTTTCCGACAAAGACCAAAGTGAGCGATTTATTATAACTCCAGAATTTGCCCCCTATAAATCTTACAAAATAATTGATCCTGATAACCAGTCTATCTGGGGATATATTTGTGTTGATAACATTGATAGAGGACCTGGCCTTGGCGGCATACGTATGGTCGAGAATCTCAGTTTAAACGAAATAATGCGTTTGGCGCGAGTCATGACCTTAAAGAATAGTGCGGCTTGTTTACCCTATGGTGGTGGCAAAGCAGGAATCATTCTAAAATCTCAAGAAATGGCTGTAAACAGTAAACTCAGGCATGAGTTTATGGATAAACTTGCTGACTGCCTGTATGAATTGAAAGAATACGCTCCTGCTCCTGATATGGGAACAAATGAAAATGATATACAAATAATACATAATAACCATTCCCGCAAGCTGGGAACGGAAAAGCATTCACAAGGGGGTGCAGGAAGGCCAGTTAAAAACGGCGGCATCCCGATCGATGAGTGGGAACTCACCGCTCACGGGTTATTTGCCGCCGCAAAAGCTCTCGAGTCCCTTGAGGATTCATTGGATCTATCTAATTCAAAGTTTGTGGTGCAAGGTTTTGGAAATGTAGGTGCTCCTATTGCCATGAAACTGCAGGAATCAGGAGCTACTATGGTTGGTGCTTCTGATATCAATGTAGCTTTATGGAATGCTAAAGGAATAGATGCAAATATACTGAACAGCATTCGCAAAATGCCTGGCGGATTACTGAATTACCCGTCAAATATAGATAGAAAATTTTCAGCGGATAAACTGAACTGGCTTCTGGAATCACCCTGCGACATCTTGATTCCATCAGCCAGGCCCGATGCCATCACTGCAAAAAATATAGATCGTATTCAGTGTCGGTATATCATACAGGGCGCAAACACCCCAAGCAGCAAACCTGTAGAATATTATCTTCATCATAGACGTAAAATCTTGTCACTAACAGATTTTATCGTCAATGCTGGAGGAGTGATTGGTTGTGCGGTCGAAAGAAATTTGAGTATCGACAATGAATATGTGAACAAAGTCAGTCAAACGGGTGTTAGAGAATATGTTGAAAAATTGATTCACACAACCATTACAAAAAACGTTTATGAAGCTTATTCACACATGCAAAATAATGACAACTGTATTTTTAGAGACGCTGCATGGGAACTGGGATTACAAAGGTTAAAAAACAATGAAATATGGCTTTAACTCTACTTTTCTTTCATGACAGCAATTCCGACCCAGTTTTCGGGAGGTGAAGAAATATAATCCTGACAACGCTCACTCATTTTTTTGCTTGGAAGGTCATTAGTTTTCTCGAAAATAGAAGCAAAAGCTTTTTCTGCAGCTACAAACTCCCCCTTACGGTATAGAGCCAGTGCCGTTTCATAATCTGTTTTTATACGATTCTGCTCTGTAGTCGCATTATTGATTTCAGCGATCACTTCAAATATTTGAGAACCTTGCTCCCTTCCCTTAACTTTTATCGTATCCAACTCCCTGAGAAGTAAATTATGCTCAACATTTTTTTTCGTAAATACATCAATAATTATATCGGTGCCATACATTTTGTTTATGCCTTCAAGTCTGGAACTGTAATTGACGGTATCACCAATACATGTGTATTCAAGGTTGTCTTCTGATCCAATATTACCAACAATCATATGTCCCGTTGCGATTCCCACCCGCATCCTGATCTCAGGCAATCCTTTGGAAAGCCACTGGGGCCTGAGAGTTTCCAGCTTCTCTTGCATCTTTAAAGCCGCCTGACATGCCAGCAAAGAATGATTGCCGGGAGTGAGCGGAGGACCCCAGAAGGCCATAATCGCATCACCAATATATTTGTCTAATATTCCATGGCTGTTTGATATTTCTTTGGTCATTACTCCCAAATACTCATTTAGCAGCTTAATTAAAGCTTCTGGAGCCATGTTTTCACTGAAGCTGGTGAAGTTAGCCACATCGCAGAACAATACGGTTTGATAGCTTCTCGTTCCACCAGGTTGAATATTATCGGGATTGGAAAGAATGTTCTCAACAATTGAAGGGTGTACATATTTACCAAAAGTATCCTGTATGTATTGTTTTTCCCTGAGACCTTTCAGCATGTGATTGAAGGCTTTTGACAACTCGCCAACCTCGTCCTTGGAAGTATGTTTAATTTCAAAGTCATACTTACCGCCTATAACACCTTTTGTACCTTCCAATAGTAATCTCAATGGCATTGCTATTCTTTTTGCAAATAGAATGGAGAAAAGAATACCAGCAACCAAAACCGCCATACCTGATAATAAAATTTTATTTTGCATATCTTTAAAAGGTATCAGCGCAGCATCCAGGTTTGTTGCGTATAAATATCCTGATTCTTGATCGTAAGTTCCCTTTTGCGTTATATAACGCTCACCTTCAAATTCCAGCATCCCTTCACCTACTGGTAATTGATCCAAACTTTGCACAACAGCTTTTGCAAATTCCGGAGATACGTTATCTGCGACAATGTTTAAATTGCTAAAAAATACTAATTGGGTAAACCCCTGCTCGTTTTGATCTCCAGTTAACTCTTGAACCCATTGATCATCTATATGTTTGACAGCTATCAATACACCCAAGGCATATTCATCTGCTAATGACTCTTTAAGCGGCAAGGCAACAGTACTCATCAATTTATCACCACCTGAAATCATACCCTGTTGGTCCATACCTGTATCAAGAACGTATCTAATGGGAAACTTGTCCAGGTTTTTCTCTACCCATTTCCCAACACTCTCATCTGTTGGATAAATTCCACGCACTTTTAATGTATCGTCGACCATAAAAACCCAATCAACATCAGCATCTCGGGCAATCTCTTCTGAGAACGAATAAAAGTTATCTTTGATTTGAGACAAGAAAGAACGGAACTTTTGATCCAGAGTCAAGGTTTTGGCAAGTTTTAAGGTATGAATCTGTTCACGGTTTAGCTGACTTTTAAATCTAAGGTGGGCATTTTTGAGTTTTAAGGATAGGTTCTTTATCTCGAATTGTTCGGTTTGGCTGCTTGTTATAAAAAGAGTCAACCCCAACAAAAGAGTGAAAAATATAAAAAATGACAGAAATATTTTTACACTAAGTTTCATTTTTGCTTTCCAGAATTTTATCTACAGATAGAATCTGGTTTATTTCAACATTCTCCCCATCGTTAACAATAATATCTTTTTCCACAAACCCCAGCCTCCAGAACCAGAAAATAATTTTATAGCTTCCAGGGCTGAGTTTTTCAATAGAATATCTATCCCCCGAAGAATGTTGCTGCGCCGTCAGTCCCTTCCTGGATAAAAGTGTGGTCGTCAATGATTCATTTTCATCGCTGCCCAACTCAAGTTCCCCTTCCAGTTCTACCGTAACTACAGAACGCTCTCCGGGTTTTACGGGAGAAAATACCTGGATACTATTACCACTGCCTGCTAAAAAAAATGTAAGTGTTTCAGATGTATCATTTCTCACCCATAATCGATCACCTTTTGCAACTGGCAATGATCTTTGAGACATTTTATCGTTATTTGCAATTAATAAATGCTCGTTACCACCCTGAAATGAAGGATCCAACAGACAGACAAACAGTTCCTTCAGGTTGCCGTAGTTGACCATTTGATCTGTAAAGACAATACCACCTTCTTCTTCACCATAAGCGTCTCGACCTTGCTTAGAAGCCTTGGCTAATATGTCTTTATGACTCCTGGCTTCAATAGTTCCATAAACCGCACCTTTCCCAGGCACAACTTCAGGAGCTGATGAACAAGAAGCCAGAGCCATAAGAATCAAAAGAAAAATGATTGGTTTATTCATTTTTTCACCACCTTCAACTCAATATTCTCATGAGAAGAATCTTTTATTGAAATACTTACTGGAATGGACTTATATCGTTTATGAGGTACAAAGAGTTTTACAACCCAATCACCATGAGGAATATTTGGCAAAATAAAACTCCCAGGTTTTTCCAGGATTGCAAAGTGTCTTGTATTTAATGAAACCAGACGTCCTTCCATCAGTTTATGCACTGAGCAATAAAAATTACCTGATCCTCTATTATCTATCTTTACCTCCAAGACAGATCCTTTTTCACCTAACCCAAGATCAAAATTTTTCAGCTTGCTCAGCGAATAAATATTATGGTCAATTTGTCTATTTTCATCATTTAAGAATTGGACTGTATCACCTGGGCTTACGACAATAAGGTTAGGATTAAACCTTCTACCTTTTTGCATAATTTTATGTACCTTGGGTTTAAGTCTGGTCTGAGCAGATTTTGTAGATTCTAAATACACAATCAGATTTTTAATATTTTTTCCGCCTTCGACTTTTACTTCACCACTGATATGATGTGCCTCTGCACAATCCCAAAAGATAGACGCCAAGGCAATTGAACAAAAGAATATTAATTTCGTAAGATTAAGCATCGGATCCAAAATGATTTTTAGTACCTATATCATATTGCATCTACGATAATATGTGGGAGATTTTATGCATATCAGAATTTCCTCTACATTAATAATTATAGGAAATCCCTTAAGAGGCTAGTTTAAAGTATTTTGAGAGGAGTATTTAACGATCAGAGTCAGCAAAACTATCAGGCAGAATGAATTTCCTTCATGATTTTATCACCGCCCATTTCTAACAACCTGTTGCCCAGTTCACGTCCCAGAGCTTTGCCATTGACCTTGTTGCCTTTTGATTCCGACTTGTAGACGGTCTTGCCATCCAGGCTTGCGATCAACCCTTTCAAGGTCATCTCATCTTGTTCTATAATTGCAAATGCACCTATGGGTACATTACAACCGCCTTCAAGTTGTGTGACTACAGCTCTTTCTGCATCTAGAGCCAAATGTGTGTCTTCATCATCCATATCAGCAAGAAGGATATTGTTGTCGACATCATGTTTCCGGGCTTCAATGCCAACTGCGCCCTGCCCCATTGCTGGTAATAAAATATCAGGACTTATAATTTCAGAAATTTTATCATCCCATCCCATACGTATGAGGCCTGCAGCAGCAAGAATGATTGCGTCTAGTCCTTCCGTATCCAGCTTTCTGATTCTTGTTTCAAGGTTTCCCCTAAGTGGAACCAGATCAAGATCTGGACGATAATGAAGTAATTGCGATATCCTCCTTAAACTGCCCGTTCCTACCTTTGCTCCTTTTGGAAGATCTGCAAGCTGGATATTATTTTTGGAGATCAAGGCATCAAAAGGGTTCTCCCTTTTTGTCACTGCTGCAATACACAAAGTATAAGGGAACTTTATGGGCATATCCTTCATACTGTGGACAGCAAAATCAATTTCTTTCTTCAGCATCGATTCTTCGAGTTCCTTAACAAATAATCCCTTGCCGCCAATTTTTGCTAATGGAACATCCTGAATCTTGTCGCCAGAAGTTTTTATAATGATAATTTCCACAGGAATTTGAGGATGTAAAGATTCCAGTTGGTCTTTAATCCAATTAGCCTGCCACAATGCCAGGGGACTTCCTCTACTACCGATTTTAATTTTTCTGGATTCCATTCAATCGTCCAAATGGAATAAGTGACGAATGGCTTTTAAATAGACATGTCCATCCAGCGACTGGGTTTTCTTCTTCAGATTGATGGTGGGTTTGTGCAGAATCTTGTTGACCAATGACTGGGTTAATTGGTGAACAGCCTTCTTGTCATCCTCAGAAAGGTGGGTAAGTGTTTTAAGGGTTTTATCCACTTCATTCATGCGCATCTGCTCAGCCCGATTCCGCATCTCAACAATAGTAGGTACTGCATCAAGGGTGGAATACCAGTTGTTAAATTTAGTGACCTCCTGCCGAATGATTTCCATAGCACTTTCGGCTTCTTTCTGCCTTTCCTCCATATTTGCATTCACCACATTTTGCAGATCATCGATGTCATACAAGTAGACATTCTCTAAATCGTTCACCTCCGGGGCAATATCCCGCGGCACAGCTATATCAATGAGAAAGATAGGTTTATTTTTTCTTTTATGTATAGCCTGCTCAATCATTTCTTTATGAATGATAAACTTAGGAGCAGCCGTTGAAGTGATAACAATATCAGCCCTGTGTAATTCTTCTTTGAAAGCTTCAAAATCCAGTGCGCAACCATTCAAGGTTTGAGCAAGAGAGATAGCCCGTTCATAAGTTCTACTGGCCACGTACACCGTTTTCACACCATAGGATATCAGATGTTTTGCGGCAAGCTCTGCCATCTCACCTGTTCCCACCAGCATGACCGAATGATTTTCCAAATCCTCAAATATTTTTTTTGCCAGTTCAACAGCAGCGGAGCTTATTGAAACTCCGCGTTCTGAGATTCCAGTTTCTTCCCGTACTTTTTTAGCAACGTTGAAAGCTTTTTCAAAAAGCTGGTTCAAAACCATTCCTGTCGAACTTGATGCACGAGCGGTGCTGTAGGCATCTTTCACCTGACCAAGTATCTGGGCCTCTCCAAGAATCATTGAATCCAGACTCGCTGAAACCCTGAAAAGGTGCTCAACGGCTTGATTGTCGGTATAGCTGTAAAAATACTCATCCAGACTACCCCGCGATATACCATGGTAGTCACAAATAAAATCCTTCAGGAGTTGAATCCCCTGATCGGTATTCTCAACACGAGCATAAATTTCAACACGGTTACATGTAGAGAGAATAATATTCTCGGCAATTTCCGGGCGATTGACCAATTGTTCCAGAGAAGCCTCCAGCTTTACCTGGTTGAAGGCAAGCTTCTCCCTGATTTCCACAGGAGTCGTCTTATGGTTGACCCCTACCAGAACAAGATTTGGCTCGGTTGATATCATAAGATATGTAGAAAATATGTCCCTATCACAGCTACAAACCCAAGAATCGCTCCCTGGGCCGCTTTTTTACCTCGCAACCCCACCATCATCCTTCCGAAAAAAACAAGGCTGTATATCAACCAAGCAATCAACAATGGCATTGTCCGGGTCAAGTCCCATGAGAAAAATGGCAAGTTCATTTGTGTATTCCAAATGGATCCTGTCATAAAGCCAAGAGTGAACAACGGAAACCCGACCATAATCACCTTGAAGTTCAAATCATCCAGAACTTCAAGGGATGGCATCCTGAAATACATGATTCCAAGTTTTTTTGATTTGACCTGATGTTCCTGAATTAAATACATGATTCCAGCGGCAAATGCGATTGAAAAAGCCGCATATCCCATGATTGACAAGGTTCTGTGCATGGTCAGCCAAAAACGCACTTCCGACTCTGGTACCAGAGCTGCATCTTTAGAAAGAAAAGCTGAAAATAGTAGAACAATGAAAACCAGAGGGATGACAAAAGCCCCCAGATCTTTAATTTTATATTTCCACTCGGTCAAAAAATAGACCACCACCATCAGCCAGGCCAAAAATAACGCCACTTCGAAAGAAGTTGTATAAGGCCCGTGACCCGTCTGACTCGAACGAATTCCTATAGTGACAGTCTGGCAAAGCAAACCAAAGGCCACCGTCCAGCCAGCCAGGGTCGAAACCAGAGGTCTCCTGTACGCCAGATAAACGAAATAACCCAGCGAGGCCAAAAGATAGCTCACTAATGATAGATTGAACGAAATTTTATCCATGGCCAACTACAGGTGCAGAACATGCCTATTATAAATAATTAGAAATGTATCGTAACATTTTGTTTTCTCACATTCAACTCCGCTAATGCCACACATTTTCGAACAAGGTTTATAGCCTATTCAACACCAATTTAAGACCCCTTTTTCATTTATTTTTCTTCAAATTGTCTAAAAGCTTGGTTGAACATGAAATTTTAGTGGTTCGAAAAAATTTCGCTTAGAAATCTTTGAAATAGGAGACCTTCTCGGGTCAATTGGCAAACATATTTTGAAATAATGTTTTATAGTGTACGTTCAAAAACTCAAATTTTCAGACTGGTCGTATCCAACCAACCCAAACCCGAGGAAAATGCTCCGAGACTTCCATTTTGGTTGCGTGATGCCAATATCTAAGCTAATGACCAAACAAATCCAGGAATCTAGCGAAGAATAGTAGACTTGCAAAAAAATAACATGATGTGTCCAAATTCAAAGTGCATATGCATCATAGTATTAAGTTGACCAACAAAATCCAAAAAAGGAGCCATTATGTCTAAGCAAAACTATCTATGCATCCAGCGAAGCCAGTCGGAGCAGTCGCACAATAGCGAAGAACCATCTCCCGCACAAATGGAGGAAATGTACGCCAAGTTTAACGTCTGGAAAGAGAAGTTCCAGGAAAGTATCGTCGATATGGGAGGAAAATTGGGAGACGGAAGAGTTGTCACTTCGGAAGGAGCAACGGATGGGCCTTTCGTTGAGGCCAAGGAGATAGCCGGCGGCTATATGATTGTCTCGGCAGAAAGTATGGAAGAAGCAGTGGAAATAGCTCGTCAGAGTCCAGGGGTTTGGATGCCGGGGTCAAGCGTTGAAGTAAGAGAGATCAACACCCCTTGAAAACCCCAAAGCTGGTCGAGCACTTCTTCCGACATGAATATGGAAGGCTTGTGTCCATTCTTTCGCACCGTGTGGGTGTTAAAAACATCGAAGCTGTTGAAGACGCCGTTCAGTCAGCTTTGATGAAAGCGCTAGAGTCTTGGACGATTATAGGATTACCAGAGAATCCCTCTGCTTGGCTCTTTAAGGTGGCACACAACCAATTAATGGGAGAATTTCGCCAACAAACAACTCACAGTCGAATCTTAGAGAAAAATGCAAAAGAAATCGTTGGTTCTCTGGAGGATGGTCTGGCGTACTTCACTCCGGAGGAAGTTGACAACGATCTGTTGCGGATGTTGTTTGTTTGCTGTGATGATGCAATTCCCATGGAGTCCCAGATAGTGTTAGCCCTTAAAACTCTATGCGGCTTCAGCATTCGAGAAGTTGCTTTCCGGTTATTTACCAGCGAAGCAAATGTTTACAAACGCCTCGGTCGAGCCCGAAGTCGACTGCGAAAAGATCCACCTTGTTTCGGGGAGATTACCGATGAACAGTTTTCATTGCGACTTCCAGCGGTTATCAAGATTCTCTACGTCATTTTTACCGAGGGCTACCTATCTTCAAACGCGGAGATGGTATTACGTCGAGACCTTTGCGACGAAGCGATACGGTTAGCTTCTATCCTAGTGAAACATCCAGTAGGTAAAGTTCCAAAAACGTTTGCTCTTCTGGCTCTAATGCAACTACACCGGGCGCGGATGACCGCTCGCCAGAACGGATTTGGAGGGCTGCTCCTACTGGAGGAGCAGGACCGATCACTCTGGGATCAGAAGAGAATCCAAGTCGGATTGGAGTGGCTGGCTAAATCAGCACAAGGAGATAATTTTTCCAGATACCACGCTGAAGCAGGAATCGCTGCGGAACACTGCCTTGCCGCCTCATTCGAAAAGACCCGTTGGGAAAGAGTGGCAAATTGTTATTTGTTGCTGGAACAAATCGCTCCCTCCCCAATTCACATGCTTAATCGCGCTGTAGCGGTAGCAGAGTGGCAAGGACCCGCAGCAGGGCTCGCTATTCTTAAAGGCTTCGAACCACCAACTTGGTTGGCGGGGTCTTACCTTTGGGCTGCTGTACTTGCTGATTTGCACCAGCGCTGCGGAAATTCCCGTATGGCAAAACGGTATCAAGATGAAGCATTCAAAACAGCTCCTTCTCTGGCAATTAGGAAGCTTTTACAGAGACGACTCCAGATGGTCAGTGGTAAAGAATAAAGCCAACCTTCCATGAAGCGAAAGCCGTGGGCGTATTTTCTTAGCAGCTTAGAACCCGATTTAAATCTACTCAAAGTATGTTATTAGCCGATTGCTGATCATTAGGTTAGCTTGTTAAGGTGTTCTATACTTCAAAAATCTTAAAGGGTTGGATCGAAATTTCTGAAAAAGGATACATCTATTTTAATGGCAGAAAAATATCTGTTAACAATTCGTGTTCTTCAACATCTGTAATTAGATTTAGATATTGGAAAAAGCATGGGAAGTCGCGAAGCTCTTCATTGCTTTCAGGCAACCAATCCTTATATAAATAGTAGACGTGTTGACCTATATTGTTACGACTACCCAGGAGTCTTATTACAGCGCATCGTCCACCCGGAATGGTACCTTCTTTTACCCCTTGTGGGTTTTCCGGAACATTGCTCTCAATAGACCCACATAAATCAAACCGGAATTTTTCTGGTTCTGTTGTTTTTGGATCGTCGTAGGCGATGCCGAAAGTTTTGCTGGTTTTAACCGGAGACAATTTGCTTTGCTTTCTCCACTCAATAAATTTCTCCACTGATTCCATTATCAAATCAGGTGACCTGCGGTGTTCCAATACAGCCACCTTGGTTTCTTCAAATTCGACGATCTTGACATCCATATTTTTTACTCCTTCTGATATTGGTAATAAAAATTGAAACTTGGTATTCCAAGCGGACCATTCAGGATCTTTTCTAAACTGAGAGGGTGTTTGACCAAAAGTATTTTTGAACGCGCGTGAAAAAGACTCTGGGTTTTCGAATTGAGCATCAAGCGCGATATCAATAATTCTGATTTTTTTATTAAAAACGAGGGCGTAGGAAGCGCGTTTTAGTCGCATTAACTGAATGAACTTGAACACACTTACGCCGGTATGAGCAGAAAATTGCCGATTAAAATGGAACTTCGAGAAATGAGCTATTTCACTTAAATGGTCCAGTGAAAATTCTTTGTCTAGGTTCTGATTAATATATTCACATACTCGATTTACTCTTTCGGAATATATTTTTGGGCTTATCTTGTTCACCACATCACCTCCTTTAATCGAACCTATGTTGCCATGAACTTAAGGGAGAATCTTGACCTGGGTTGCTATAATGGTTAAATGCATTACAAGGTCAGTTTTATTTGATATCGGGTTCAATGTAGGTTTCAAAAACTATATGTTGCAGATATATTTGGTAGAAGGCCCTGTTGGATCAGGAAAAACAACCTTTGCCCACCAACTCAGTAACTGTTATTCAGCACCTCATCTGAATTTGGATGATTGGATGGCCAGATTGTTTCGGCCTGATAGATCGGAAATAGATGTTATGGCTTGGTATATTGAGCGTAAAGAACGTTGCAAAACGGAAGTTGAGCACTGTTAACGCGCTCACCAGCCACTATACAATACAGGAAAGTATGTATTTTCAGAAGGAATACAGTAATGCGAAAACCCAGACGGGAGTTGCTTCGATTTTAAAGAAATACAGCTCTATTTTTAATGATAACCAACGGTCATCAAATATTGCCTTACTCTTTTCTGCAGAGGGTAAAATGAGTAGTGCTACCGGTGGAAAATCCTTGAGGTTATAATATTTAAAGTGCATATAGACCGTTTACGCGAACCACGAGTAGCTCTGGGGTCATAGAAAGGCTATTGCAAATGATCACCGGGAGATTTGTTGCCCTCTTTGCTTTTAAGGACCTCTTTTAGCTCAACCATGAACTCATTCACATCTTTGAAGGAACGGTAGACAGAAGCAAAACGTACATAAGCCACATCATCGAGTTTATATATTTCACTGATGACTTTTTCGCCCACCTCTACAGCGGAGACTTCTTTTTCTCCCAGTTCCTGAAGGTATTGCTCAACCCGGTCCACCATTTCCTCAATATCCTTGATGCTGACCGGTCTTTTCTGGCAGGCCTTTCTAACCCCCTCGATGATCTTGTCACGGTCAAACTCTTCCCGCCGACCATCTTTTTTAATCAGCAAAGGTAGAGAACGCTCCAGTTTTTCGTAAGTGGTGAAACGGTCAGAGCAACTGAGGCACTCTCTTCTCCTTCTTATTACTGTCCCCTCTTTATTCAGGCGGGAGTCGATGACTTTATTTTCCATGCCGGAGCAGCCTGGACATTTCATAACTTATTTATTGGTGAGTTCTAAATGAAGTGGAAACTGGTCGCAGAGTTCCCGAACTTTTTTACGGGTTTCGTTGTGAAAATTTTCATCCTCAATTTTTTCTAGTGTCTGGACGATCATTTCCCCGATTTGGCGCATTTCATTTTCTTTCATCCCACGAGTAGTTAGAGCAGGAGTGCCAATCCGAATACCAGATGTCACAAAAGGACTTCTGGTCTCAAAGGGAACCGTATTCTTATTAACTGTAATTCCGGCTTTCTCAAGGGCTGCTTCAGCATCTTTACCAGTTATATCCTGAGGGCGCAAATCTACCAGCATCAGATGAGTATCGGTTCCACCGCTTACAATTTTATATCCCTGATCGATTAAAAACTGCGCAAGGCATTTGGCATTTGCAATCACCTGCTTTTGATAAGCCACAAAATCGGCGCTCAACGCCTCCTTAAAAGCAACTGCTTTTGCTGCAATCACGTGCATCAAAGGACCACCTTGGATACCGGGGAAAATCTTTTTATTGACCTCTTTGGCATACTTCTCTTTACATAAAATCATTCCACCACGAGGTCCTCTTAAGGTTTTATGCGTAGTAGTGGTAACAAAGTCTGAATAAGGGACCGGTGATGGGTATAGACCTGCCGCAACCAGCCCTGCCGGGTGAGCGATATCGGTCATGATTGTTGCCCCCACCTCATCAGCAATTTCCCGAAACTTAACGGGATCAATCACTCTTGGATAGGCGCTTGCCCCCACAATGATCATTTTCGGCTTGTTTTCAACAGCCAGTTTTCGGACTTCATCATAGTCAATCTGTTCCGTTTCCTGATTCACGCCATAAGCCACAACGTTATAGGAGTACCCTGAAAAATTTACCGGGCTGCCATGGGTCAAATGACCTCCATGTGACAAGTTCATTCCAAGGATCGTATCACCCGGGTTAAGAACCGTGTGATAAACCGCCATATTGGCCTGGGACCCTGAATGAGGCTGGACATTGGCATGTTCGGCAGAAAATATTTTTTTTGCCCTTTCAATAGCCAGGCTTTCAGCAGTATCAACGAACTCACAACCTCCGTAATAACGTTTTCCCGGATAACCTTCGGCATACTTATTGGTCATGACCGAGCCCTGGGCTTCCTGCACTTCGGAACTCACAAAGTTTTCAGAGGCGATCATTTCAAGGGTATTATTTTCTCGCTCTGTCTCATCTTTAATGGATTGAGCGATCTCTGGATCAAAATCGGCAAGTGACAATTTAACTATCTCCTTGATTTAAAGATTTTCTTTAGACTTTAAATTAGAATCTATTTGATTAATTTTATCGAGGCGTCTTTGGTGGCGCCCTCCTTCAAAAGCTGTGTTGAGCCAGGTATTGACAATTTCAGCGGCCAGTCCTTTTCCTATAACCCTGCCCCCCATGATAAGAATATTTGAATCATTATGCTCACGGCATAGTTTTGCAGTGAACAAATCTGAGCACAGGGTTCCACGAATACCAGGATAACGGTTGACCACAATAGACATGCCTATCCCCGTACCGCAGATTACAATTCCACGTTCTACTTTTTTTTCAGCAACGGCTTCGGCAAGCTTTATACCGTAGTCAGGATAGTCAACAGAGTCCCCGCTATGCGGACCCAGATCATCAACTTCCCATCCTGTATTCAAGAGATGAGCAATTATACTTTCCTTTAGATCGAACCCACCGTGATCTGAAGCTATAGCTATTTTTTTCATGATTTTTACCAGTTTATAACTTATTGGGGCCTCATTAAATTCGAGGAGAACAACCGTCCTGTGTGATGAAATACGCGCCCGGGTGGGAGGCTACTCGGATAGTTTAACTCAAACCGGATACTAAATAAAGAAACAGGTTTTGTCAACCTGGCAGATCAAAATGGCTATTAAGTTGTAATTACAGGTAAAAAATTTTAAAATGAAATTGGCTATATTCAACTTAACCAACCTGTTACATGTGGAAAAACATATTCCTTGAATCCTGCATACTATCGGCCCTGATCTTTGGTGGATTTTATATCAATGCCACAGTTTTAAAGGACGAACTCTACTCAGAGGACAAAAAAAACGCTTACAGCCATATAAGCGGCTTAGGTAGCCCTGGTAATATAGAAAAACATATAAGTGGTAAAATATCAGATAAAAAAGATCCTCCACATATATCTGGAAGGGGCAACCGAGCAAAAACTCCGCAATAAATACTCCCTTGGCTTAAAATCGCTTGTCTCGGACAAACTTAACTTTTCAAAATGTAAAGGTGAAAATTCTCACTCCTATTTTAATTATTTATTTTTTAGTTTTTTTCCCAACAGTTCATCTAGTATTTCCCAGCAACAGGTTTATTTATGAGTATTGGCCTACTATCTACTTTTTCTTCGCCCTGTTAATCATTGTCATCTCAAGGCAGATATCGCCTCAGCAGCTTGGCTTCAACAATACCCGAAAATCGGTAACGATTGACTTATTATTAGGGTCACTCCCTATCATTAGTGTTCCACTTTTAGATAGTTTACTTGTAAAAACTGGTTTATCACAATCTGAGTTATTGACTGGTGCCAATATGAGAAATCCTGATGAAATGGGATTCAATGTGTCACTAGTTGGTATCCTGTTCACCACTATTATTGTTCCTTTCATCGATCAGTTATTTGTGACAGGACTGGTTATTAATAATTTGTTAAAAAAACAAAATACAGGACAAGCCATTATTGGTGGTGGGCTTCTATTCAGCTTTTTTCAGTTTGACTTCAGTCTGGGAAATTTGATTCTAGGAATGGCAGCTACGGGACTGCTCAGGTATAGCAGTTCAATATTAGCTCCTATATTAATACATACAGGTTTCGCTATCGCAGAATTTTTAATCGTAGTTCACTATCCACGATTGATTTCCGCCCTGGTATTTATTATTTGATCAGGAAGCTTTACGAGTTTTTTTGGAAGATTTTGCTTTAGCCGCCATCGCCGCTCTTCTTGCCGCCTCTTTAGCGGCTTTTTTAGCTTCCGCCTCCGCCTGCATTTGTTTAAATGCCAACTCCCGGTTTTTGGGATCCTCAAAAAATCGGGATACAACGACACCAAACTCATATAAACCATAAAGAGGAAATGCCAATAATACCTGGGTGATAACATCAGGTGGGGTCAATACAGCTGCCAAGGCAAACGTTGCAAGAAACGCCCATTTGCGATAAAGCTTCATCTTGATGGTGTTAACAACCCCAAACTTGGTCAACAAAACCATAATGAGTGGGGTTTGAAACGCAAAAGCAAAGGCCAGGATTATTTTTACGACAAAGGAGAAATAAAACCCGATGGTGACCTGCATCTTCCACCATTCCGTGCCGTAGTTAAGCAAAAATTTAAGCCCTAGAGGAACAACCAGAAAATAACAGAACAGACCTCCAAAGAGAAAAAAGATCGTTCCAAAAGCGACAAATAATGCTGTAACCTTTTTCTCTTTAACTTTCAATCCTGGAGCGATAAACCCCCAGACATGGTATAAAATCCATGGCATTGATATGAACATGGAACCCATGAAGGATACCTTCATAGCTGTAAAAAATGGCTCTGTAGGTGTTATAAAGGTGAGATCAGCATATTTGGAAGGCAGCGGGTCTTGCAGCCACAATAAAAGAAAGTCTATAAAATAAAAACAAACCCCAAAAAAGATCGCAACAACCAAAGCCACTTGTACCAATCTGTTCTTTAGTTCGATCAGGTGGTGGGTGACGGGAATTTTTTCAGTGAAACTTATTTCTTTGACCACAAACTTCCTCGATTAAGCAATTTTAAGCCCAAACGCAAACAAAAAGTGGGAACCTGGTAAATCGCCATGTTCCCGCAACTTTTTGTGTTTTCATGAGTTATTCATTTATGTCATCTTACTCAATTGGTTGAATAATTTCAATAACCTTTCTCAAACAAAGTTTAAGCTATCTCCTAGTCAGTGTTCTCCCAATAAATATTGATTACAACAAGTAAATAGTGGATAATACTTGCAAATTCAGTCGCGCTCTTAGGCTCATTCCCCCTTTAAATACAATGGGAAAGGGCATACGGACGTTTACAAGCCGGGTTAATTTCAAATTGCATGTCCCTAAATAAGCAAAAAGTAACAGGCATCAGGGTACTCGATATTGCCGAAGAAGGAGCAAAGGCAATTGAGACGATGGTAAATAAGGTCATTCAGGAATTGAATCAGCAAAAGACCCCAATAATAGACATTCAAGTGACTGACACAAACTGTTTTTTGTTTATTGGTGAAAAAAATGCTGACTGATAATGCAGGATTAACTCAGTCTTTATAAAAACTAAAATTTATTCTAAAAAATGCGTATCACTAAAGAACTTACCGAGCTTCTTTCAAAAAAAATTGTTCAAACCCTGACTGAGAAAGAACTGATTGTCTGGGAAGAACCTCCTGAAAAATTACAAGCCATTGTTAACAATATAATCACTGAAGACTTAATGGTAGAAGACAGGCTAAATGAAGAAGTAAAAACCCTGCTGGAATCTAAAACTCAGGAATATGAGAGAGACATGATGGATTATGGGCGGGTGTTCCAAATGGTGAAATCAAAATTAGTCCGAGAACGTGGACTCATTCTATAATTATAAAAAATGAAAATCAGTCGAGAAAAGATCAACCATATCAGCAGTCTAATAATCCGCGATTTCGCAAAACGCGATGAGCTGGATTATAAAGTCGAACTCAATGATATTCGGCTGGAAATCACACGAGTGATGACCGATATTCTCCAATATGATGATAAAGCCGATGCAGAAGCTCGACGCATTTTGAGCACCTATGCCAACGCTCCCCGCGAAGGTTCACCTGAGTGGGATATAATGTACCAGAAGCATTTCGATGAATACATGAATAAGCAGGGATTATAGCCCTGGTGCCATAAGAAACACCATCAGCATCCAAATAACTCTCCATTCATCTCAAAATATATAAGCTAATCAAAATATATAAGCTAATATAGCTGTATCCGGATTTTCTTATAGTTTCCGAGAACCTTCAATCGGTTTATATATCAAACAGTTTTCGAACAATCTGAAAAATTATGATTGAATCCTTCCACGACAAAGCATGACCCTGGGGCCTCCCTCACTAACTTCTGTCCACGTAGCATATACACGGCCACCATTTCCTTTAAATAAATAGGGATAGAAGACACCCTTGCCAGTGGAAGGTAAAGGCGATGGATATGAAATCTCTGCGTTCGAGTTAATCCTTACAAGCCATGCTTTTTCACGTCCCCATCCGCCTTCATTAATAGGGTCTCGTCCTTGAAAAACGACCCAGGCTTCATCTTCTATCACTGCAATATTCGGATGATTGGCATCCAAAACATTTCCATGCAGATTTTTTGCGGGATGAAAAGTTTTTCCGTGATCTGCAGAGTGAGCAAATTTCAAAGTAGCCTTATTATCTTTTCCGGTATACCACGTTATATATAATTTACCATTCAGGTACTTCATAGCAGGACCTGAATGAGCACAACCATTTATCTTCCAGCCAGTTTTTGTAACCCTTACTGGATCACTCCATGTTTGTCCTCCATCTTTAGATGTAGCAACAACAATGATTCGTTCATCATCCTTATAGACATGACGCCATGAGGCGTATATCTCCCCGTTATCGCCAAAGGCTAAAGCAGTTCGGCAACACGGGCAAACATTTCCCGCAATCTTGATATTTTTTTCAAAAGACTTACCTTGGTCAGTAGAACGAGCTATATAAACTGAAGAGGTTCCGGGTTTACCTGATTTTCTATCACGCCCATCCAACCAAGCCACATAGATTGTTCCGTCAGGAGCAACTTCCATTGTGAAGAACGATTGCGAAGCCTTACCGGAATCATCATTTACCCGAATTGCAGGCGAAAAACTTTTTCCAAAATTCATCGAACGCGCGAATTTGATATCACGTTGCCCAACCCATGCGGCAAAGATGCCCCGGCCATTTCCTTGCTTTAATTTGGGGCCGTTTTCTCCATGCGCGCTAACCTCACCCTCTTCCGAATTGACTGGAACAGGACCTGTAAAGGTATCACCAATATTCTTTGTTTTTGCCATGTATAGATTTTGCTTTCCTTTTTTGTTTTGACTTGCATAAAGCATGTTCATCGACTCAGAGGTCCTGACCAGCAACTGCGCATCATTACCTTCAACAACAGGACGAGGCAAGGATTCCCAAACAACATCACCCACCTTAAATGTCCTGACTTTATTTTTTTCAGAGTCATTGATTCCTGTAGATGCGCAGGATGAAAAAAACACAAGACTCAATAAAATAACTGTATTTTTTATTATCATGAAAAATATCTCCGACACACTTAGTCAAAGCAGTTAAACTTATAAAATCGAATAACAACCCGGATCTTCGAGGAACCAAGATCCGAGCGTTAAACGATTTTTTGTGCTCGTTTAGGAGGAGACGAACACAAAGTAATGAAAACTCTTGACCAACCACAAGAGTTTCCACAACGTAATGGGAATCAGTTAGTCATCATTCCTGCTTCCCAACACTACCTATAAACTTTAAACCTCTCACATAAACTTCCATTTCAAATCGATCGAATATGTCCTATTGGGATATGTATGAGGACCTGTATTCGCAGATTCATTGGTAAGATTGTTAATACCAATAGAGGCATTCATATTTTTATGTCGATAGGTTGTTTTAAGGTCCATGAAAAAATATTCATCCTGACCTCCATCACCTTCGAGAATGTCATCATTCTGGATTCGACCAAACGCCTTATCCTGCCAGCGGCCAGCAACCATGGCATCCCAGTTATTATTGATATGGTATAAAGACTGGAATTTGGCTCTCCACTCGGGAACACGTGGCAATTTGTTTCCGGCAGTCGAGGGATTTGAGTTATGTTGCCTGATTTCAGCGTTTGTGTAAGAAATATTGAAATCAAAATCATGTTTTGAAACCAGGAAGTTCCTTCGCTTTGTAACGAATTCAACACCAAACGTCCTGACTTTGCCGATGTTGACAAAAGTTGATGTAGTGGTATTACCCGTTATGTCCTGATCACTGAAAATGGTATTTGTAACTTCATCAAAGAACATATTAAACTGGGTAGTAGCATCAGGCTTAAAATGACCTACCATGATCGTGGCATGGTTACCCACCTCAGGCTCCAAACCGGGACTGGAAATATTGTTGTTTTGCAAGTCGTCAACATTCTCAAACAACTCTTCCGGCAGAGGGAAGCGAGTGGACCGAGCGAGAGAAAACCGTAAATCCAGATTATCATTGGGTTTAAAACCAAGAGATACTTTTGGAGAAAAAGCCACTTCATCTCGTTCATCATGCCCACCAATCTCACCTGCAGTTTCATGTTTAAAACCGTTAAAGGATCGCCAGAATTCTGCCCTTCCGCCTACTTGCAGATCCCATTTGGGGGAGAACTCCCAACCCAGATTGCCGTGAACAGCATGAGTGTCAGTCTGGCCTCCGCTGGAACTGTTAAACGTACCTTGATTTTTTTCAGACAGCTCCCAGTCAGGAAGGTTTCTATAATTTGAGACCTTTAGACGGGCATGGTCATAATGGTATCCACCTTCAAAAGAAAGTTCAGGGCGAGCAAAAAAAGAATCTTTATCAAACCTCAATTCAAATAACTGCCAGCCAGTATTTGAAAATTCCGTCAACTGCCCACCTTTATCAAAGGCTGGCGAATCCGGATTTTGGTCTGAATCTCGTGACACATCCTCTAATACTGTGTAAGCACTCAAGACAGCATCATAATTCCATCCTCCACCAAATTCCCCACTGGCACCTATTCCTGCCAGAAGATCCTGTTTATCCTGTTTTGATACATCGAAATCATTTTCAGCTACCGTAAAGCTCTTTCCATTAAAGCTCAGGGTACCCGTCCAAAGTTTATTACCATTGGCATCCCTGATATAGTTATTAACATTTTCCTGATCTCTATGGCGGTCAAGTAATCCGATCATTCCCCTTAACTTAAATCTGGAAGAAAACTCATAGTTCATTTTTATTTTAAATAAGTCATTGATGCTATGTTCTTCACCATCATCGGCGTAAGCGATCGAATCCCGTACCCGTGAATCTATAAAATTGTTAACCCCGGTTACTGCAGTTCCCGCACCAGCTGAGACATTATTTTTAATCGTTGTATTTGTGGGCTGTGTCTGGGTATCAATTCGGTTATAAAACATATAATAAGAAAACTTGCCAATCTTGTTACCGTGGGCAAAAAACGTTTTGTAACCCGGGGCTATCCCTTCACTTTCGAAAACTTCCCAATCTTGAACCCAGCCAGTGGTTTGCAAAGCCCATTCTTCTCTCTGAGGTTGTCTGGTAAAAATATCAATCACACCACCCATGGCGTTGCCACTATACTTGGGAGAGAAAGGGCCATAAGTAATATTGACAGACTCCGTTTCATCAGGGGCCACAAAGTTCCATTGCGGGGCACCGTTAAAACGTGTCCTCAGCATACTGTGTAGGGGAAAACCATCGACAAATAACATATGGCGTGCGGTTTGAAAATTACCGTTTCCCCGCATCGAAATAACTCCGTTGGGGTCACCAAAATAACGTCGCCTGATTTCCAGGTTAGGGGCATAGCGAACTGTATCTTCCGCTGAAATAGTATTGATCGTGTCTATTTCCACTCGATCCACTTTAAATTTGGCAGATGGTATGGGCATAAAGTCATCAAAAATATCTCGAAGCTCGACCATAGGAGCCTCGACAATTAACTCATCCAAAGTAACCGGTTTTTCATCATCAGCATGGACCGGGACAACAGAAGAAAAACCAAGAATTAAGAACATCAATAAGAATATATTTCGTATAGAGCAATACACAGAGCTTCCTCCCCACGTAAAAACAGAAATTGCAAATGTCACGCAACTCCAAACTCTGCATAAAATTCTTCAACACACCAAGTTGTGAAAAAAGAAAATGCACAGAACATAAAACAACTCAACCTGTAAATAAACAGACCGAAAGCTGTAATATGAAAGCTACGTAATTTAATTCAGAAAATAAAAAGAAGTGTTGAATTAAACTAAGGGAGGTGGGTCGAGTGAATCGGCAAAGCGATGATAAGACAAAATAATCGCAGGGGTGAGAGTTTCATCTGGAGAGTTATGGCCAAGTAAAAAGAATTGTAATTCAGCAAGCTCACTACTAAAAGATGTAATACCGGAATTATTGCCGGAAGTCTTACCGCCACATTCTGCAGCAATAATGGCTCCTTGCCCTCTATCTGAACTATGAGGACAAATAGAATGCCCCGTATGTCCTCTTAAAAGACAATGCAAGGAACGAACTTCCTTTGTACCGTCAAAAGGGGAAACCACAGAGGTTTGATGATGCTGATGGTCACCATGATTATGGGCGCCGGCAAACACATTATTAGCACCCAGAAGCGCAAATAACAAAACCAACATCATTAACTTTACTTTTAAGGACATAAATTTTCGCCAAAATTTTTATTAGATTGGGCAATATAAGAATATTAGATAATGTTTGTCAACAATTTATTCCCTCATTCACAATCAAATAACATTTTGGCGATCCACAATTGATCAAAATATTATTCGGGCTATAGCTTTTGAAACCGCGTCATATCTTCATCAGAAAACCTAAAGTGAAAGCTGAAATAATTTGAGGACTGGTTTTTCATATACCTTAAAATTTCCACATATTTACCGAACTTTAAAGAGAGCTTTTCTAGCACATCTGATAAACCCGAACGTCCACCTCTCGCATTTCTTAAACTGCAAGCCGCTGCGTTATAATACGATTCGCCCTTATCAAAATATTTGTCTCCAAGAATGTTAGTATCAGAACTGAATAATCCAAGGTGAAATAGCAGGAAATCCGCATTAATCCTGTATACCTGGTACTTCTGAGACTGGAGTTTTAGATCAATAGCAATTTGACCGGCATCAGAATTTGCACCTACAAGATATTGCCTGGCCAAGACTGTGGATTTTGGGTTGACCATTTCGGCCAACATCAGGCTGATATATTGATTGACATCTTCTTCATACTCAAGATTATTCTGTTTGATTTCTTTTTCGTGTTCTTGAATCCAGTTGTCATTCCTCCCTTCTTCAAAAATAGGATCGTATTCTTTATTTGAAGGTTTGTTGTCATTAATACGTGCTCTCAAGAAATGGTCTGAAAAGAAAGATTCAGTAGTGTCCGTATCCCCACTATCCATGTAAATAAATTGAACAGGCATGCAAACCTCCTCTCCAAAAGGTTAACCCATTTACATACTAACAGGTTTGCATAAAACTAAATAATTTCAATAATTAAACAGACATATATCAATATTTGGCAGCCAACATACCAGAATGCTAATAGCAATCTTAATATCTAATTCAACTGAGAATCGAGGAAGTGCACGAATGGCAAATAAGCAAAAGAAAAAACCGGCACCCCAAGCTTGAATACTTACCTGAAGTACCGGAATTTTTCTTTAAAAAAGGTATGGCTTAAACTTTGAATTTTCCAACCATTTCCTGAAGCCCAACAGCCAACTTAGATAATTCCTGAGTCGCCTGTTGACTCTGGGCAACGCCGGTTGAAGTTTCATTGGCCGCCTGCGCCACACCAGTGATGTTATGATTTATTTCCTGACTGCCTTTTGCGGCCTGCTGAACGTTACGTTCCATTTCCGCAGTTGTTGCAGTTTGCTCTTCGACTGAACTAGCTATTGTGTTGGAGATGTCATTTATACGATTAATGATTTCGCTAATCGATCCGATGGCCTGTACCGAGTTTTGCGAATCCGACTGAATGGTACTTATTTTCTGGCTGATCTCATCGGTTGCCTTTGCTGTCTGATTAGCTAATTCCTTCACCTCATTTGCGACCACCGCAAATCCTTTACCGGCTTCTCCGGCACGGGCGGCCTCAATAGTTGCGTTGAGAGCCAACAGATTGGTTTGTTCGGCAATGGAAGTGATGACCTTGATCACCTGACCAACCTCTTCACTGCTAGAACCTAGCTGGTTGATATTTGCAGTCGCATCCTCAGCCACCTTAACCGCTTCTCCTGCTACCCTCGCAGCTTCAGTAGCATTCTTCGAAATTTCACGAATACTGGCACTCATTTGTTCCGTACCCGTCGCAACAATTTGAACATTATTGCTGATTTCCTCCGAAGCTCCTGAGACCACGTTGGCTTGAGCTGATGTTTCTTCTGCAGCGGCTCCCATTTGCTGACCAGTCGCTGTCAATTCTTCAGATGAACTTCCCAGAACTTGAGCAGATTCAGAAATACTGGATATATCCTTTTTGAGATTAGTCAATAACGTTTTCAATCCTGCGGCCATTTGTCCGATTGAGTCCTGTCCGTTAATGGTTATCGGATGTGTAAGATCACCTTGTGCAGCTGCACCAACTACAACTAACAAACTATCAACTTTCTGTTTTAATTCTTCTGCCTGCTTTTGTTCTCGTTCTGCCGCAGTCCTGGCTTTTTCCTCATTTTTCACCTTCTCGGTAACCACTGTCCAATCGACCAGAGGCCCAAGATAGTTTCCATTTGCATCCACAATAGGGTTAACCCGTAAATCCAAAATTTCAGGTCCAAGTTGAATCTTCGTTTGATGCGGTAAATTACGCGGGTCGGATATTATATTGCGCTGGTGTGCAGGGTTTTTATGAAAAATATCAATTGGCTGGCCAACAATATTATCAACTTTTACCGGAAGGTATTGATCCAGCCCCTTCAAAGTAGCTTTGGCAGCGGGGTTTATATAGGTTAATTTAAAGTCTACATCCGCAACCATCATATTGCCGGGATTATTCTCAACAATGGCAGCAATTCTTGCCATCTCGGCATCGGCTTTTTCCTTTTCTTTAAGAGCCGTGGTCATCACGCTAAAGGACTCCTCCAGTTCTCCCTTGAGGTCATACTCATTACCCAGTTCGCCTTTGGCAATATCCCCAGCCTGCGAAGCAATATTCTTCATTGCTTCACTCATGTCGTTATACGCACCCTGCAATTGTCCCAACTCATCATGAGAGGTTACGTTTAAGGGCTGATTTCTGAGTTCTCCATCGGCAATCTTACGCATGGAATTAGCTATTTCTCTTATGCGTTTTGAGAAACTCGATGCAAAAAATATGGCCACAATAAGAATTCCCAGCACCAAAGCAATTCCAATATAGATACTGGTACTACGAATACTTTTCTGTACAATAAAAGCTTCATCTTCATCTATTTCAGCGAGAATTCCCCATTTCATCCCAAGGATATCGACCGGAGCAAAAGCGCTCAAAACAGAAACTCCACGATAATCAGGAAAAACTTTAAATCCGGTTTCCCCTTTTAAACTGGCAATAGAACCAATTGTTTTGACCTCACTTATTCCTATAGTTGACTTCAAGGATTTTTGCTTTTCAATGACCTTGGAATCCACCCCCAAATCAGTAAGGAATTTAAAATATTCCTCAGGAGCTTCAATCAGAAATCGTGAGTTATTTCTCATTTTGAAGTCCTGTCCCACTAGGTAGACTTCTCCAGAATCTCCCAACCCAACCCCTTTCCAGTTATTCTGGCTGGTCATTACATCATTAATTCTGTCAACGGGTGCCTGGAATATTAATACTCCTATGATTTCACCCATATCAAAAATAGGTGCAGCTATAAATGATGCTGATGCATTATAGGAGGGTTCGTAGGAAGCAAAGTCCTCAATAGACACAACACCTGGATTGGTTGATCCCAAAGCTTTTCGAAATACTTTTCCAATCCCGGAATCACTGTAGGGGCCATTTTTCAGGTTCGTTGCATAATCAACTTCTTTAAAAACGCTATACACAATGTTACCTGATTCAGCATCTACCAGGAAAATATCATAATAGCCAAACTCCTCCAAAAATTGACGTATTTGAGGATGATACTGTCCATGAATCTGTGAGTAAAAACTTCTATCGCTTGAAGCATCCAATTTATGTTTCTCACCTATCGGATTAGAGTTATCTGCAATATAGAGCCATTGCAATATCTGTGAGGCTTTTTCTTTTGGCATCCAGCGCTCCACATCCCCACTGGTTGTACCCGGAGTATTCTGCTGCTGGTAGCGATAACGATCTAGAAGCTTACTTTCCAAGTTGGTCATTTCACTAGATACAGTCTGCTGCTCAACTTGATAATATGCTGTTGTAAATTTATCCATAGCATCAACCACCATGAAACTTTGAGAAAAAGTGGCAGCCTGTGAAGCAATATTTTTAAAATAATTCTCTATTTGATTTTTTTTGGATTCGCGTAGAGATATCAAACGTTCTTTGTTTGTTTGAAGGGTCAAATTGCTTACTTTATCAGATGCATAAAAATAAAAAATTATGAATGGAATTAATCCAATTAGTATTAATAAGCATGATATTTTTTGTTTGATACCCCAAACGCCTACATTCTTTTTTTCATTCATAACCTGAACCATGACAAGACCTCTTGTTTTTACAAATTAACAATTTTGTTTATTAATATGGTTGGTAACAAAAATTTTTTGTCGAATGTGTTCGTAACTGGAATTCGAACTATACAAATAAAAGGAGAGACGAATCAATAAATATATATTTATGGTAAATGAAAATTAAATGGCGTCAACAATAAAATCAATTAACTTTTAAGTTATTTATTTATAAAGAGTTATATGTGGTAAAATATGGGATGACCTATAATGCAAATTTGGCGGCTAAGCTTTTTGCTTCATCATAGACCTGAATTATATTTACCTTTGCTTTTGATGATAATCTTTTGCAATCTTCATATTCTGGAGTAGCCTGAAGAGTTTTTCCATTTAACTTACCAATTTTTATATTTACCGGCCCCCAAGAAGTTTTAACCGTTTTGATCTCACGATCTAAAACCGTCCTGTCAACCGGATAAAATCGCAAACCGAAACTGGAGGTATTCCTGAAAAGTATTTCAATCAATTCTTGAAGATCCTTTCTTAATGAAAGAACAGAAATTTTGTTCGCCGGACGACTTTTTTTCATGATTATCGGGTTCAAAAAAACATCAAGAGCACCGGCTTTGAATAATGATTCCATAGCCGTTTCATAAAACTCAGGGTTCATATCATCAATATTTGTTTCAATCACGACAAACTCTTCACCGGTTTCAGAATCTATCTCCCCAAGAACAACTCTAAGCATGTTAGGCATTGAAGGGATGATGTGGTCCCCTGCCCCATATCCATCATCAACAATCTTCATTTTTGGAAGTGACCCAAAACTATCCGCATAAAATCCAATCATCGCTGCACCGGTAGGAGTGGTTAACTCCTTTTTTATACCACTGGAAAACACAGGAATGTCTTTAAGTAATTTCAATGTTGCTGGTGCGGGAACAGGCAGGTTTCCATGAGAACATTCAACAAACCCTTCACCAAGGTTAATAGGGGAAGCATAGATTTTATCTATCTTCAAGGATTCAATTGCAATCACTCCTCCAACAATATCAACAATTGAATCCACGGCTCCAACTTCATGAAAATGGATTTTTTCCATTGTTGTTTTATGTACAGCCGCTTCAACCTTGGCTATGCGTCTAAAAATTTCCAAGGAATTTTTTTTTACCATTGAGGATAAACCTGAATCAGAAAGCATCTTTTTGATATCAGAATATTTCCGGGCTTTATGGTGGGAGTGTCTTGTCCTTTCTACCTTGACCTTGACACTAGTGCCCGATATGAGACCTCGCTGAACCCTACTAGCTTTTAACTTATAGCCTTTGAGATCAATTGTTCCGAGAGCTTTGCGAACCTTGGCTGCACTCACACCCAAATCTATCAAAGCACCCAGAATCATATCGCCGCTAATTCCAGAATAACAATCAAAGTAAGCGGCACGGAGGGGATTCACAGTATTTTATTTTTTAAAAGAGGATTCAAATAGATCCTTAATAGCTTTTTTACCGTTGGCATTTGGAAAGCGCGTTCCGGTTCCGGCAAAGTGCTTTTGTTTTATTTTAGGCTGTTTAACCTTTTTCCAGTTACTGCCATCCCACTTGAACCAGTGATTCTGCTCCTGATCAAAAACATGAAGAGGTTTGTTACACAATTTGCTGAACTCCGCTCCCCAACCGGTTCCACCTTTGACAGTATCATCATCAAGAATTTGCCCAACCACAAATACTTCTTCAGAACAATTAATCTGGTGCCAGATACTTTGCAAAACTTTTTTGAAAAGTTTTCCGGTATTAAATTTACGATTCATCAATTTGGAGATATATGCCAAGCTTACATCACCCTTTAGCAATTCTTCAGTGGTCAGAACCCTCACCCCCCGCGACCTGAAAATTTTGTGCCCCTCAAAAGTTAGATTCACTTCCTGAACACCTGCCTTTTCTGCTTGTTTACCAAATTCTGACTCAGTACCTTGGGCACCACCACTGTATAAAATAAAATTTTCTGGTTTCATTTTATTTAGGGATTAAAGGTTAAAAATTTAATGCTTTTCAATCTCAAACTATCAAAAGCATTTGGTTTTGGAAAGAACAATTAAGAAAAGAGCCACTTTTGATAAAAAACAAGTTTTATAACTTCCCTCTAAAGGGATGTAAAACAATCACAAAAGCAGTATTCGAAAACTAAACTTTTTTGAAGAAACGACTTAGAATACCCTTCTTTTTAACCTTTTTTGCATGATCATGGACAAGGTCTTCCATGCTGGCAGAATTTTCCTGATGCTGATCGAGAAATAATTGAATAAGAATATGACAGGAGTGACAACCACCACCGGCCTCACAAGCCTCTGTTACCGAATCAATATCCTTTAAGTCATTTTTTGCGATAGCATCGCGAATTGTGCTCTCGTTTACCTGATAACATTGGCATATGACTTCATCTGTATCAACAGCAGGAGGAAGGTTCATTATTTCAAAGCAATTATGAGACGGCGATTAAATAAATATGGTCTTTATAATCTTAGCTTAATCTATTTTTATTGTCCACATGCTAATTTCGATGCTCAGGAACGAAGGTTCTCAGGTAATTCACAGGGTTCCATCAAATAGCCCAAACAATCCTGATGAACAATTTTCTCATCCGTTGAGATCATCGAAGGGATCACCGGGCGTTTCAAGCGGATTTCTGTACCACTGTATTCAAGATAATCACTTGCGACATTACGGTTTTGTTCATCGAGAACCAAAAGATCCATCCCCGGGTTGGTGCGCCAACCTAATAACGTATTTATAGGCAACTCATTAAAGTTTAAAGAATCCATTTCTTCGGGAAAACAGAAATCAAGGCCTGCACACCGGTTACGAAAAGCAATACGGCTGTTGTCAGGAACTTTAATCCGCACCATACTGTGAAACACTTTCAGTTCATTGCTATTCAGGGTATCGGGAATTGAAGACAAATTAAATAATGTCTCTAGAAAACTCAGCACATGCGGTTCGCTGTTCGGCTCATCGGGTTTTCCAGCTTCAATGGTTATTGATGGGCAAAATTCAGAAAAAGCCATGGAAAATACCTCGTGTGGCTCTGTGAAATAGATAAGCGTCGAACTAAAAGTCCGGGCAAGGTTGATACATTGTGCATCGAGCTTATTGACACAGCTGTAATGAGGATTTTTTCCTGATGTATTATGAATATCCACGGAAAGGAATAAATTATGGCTTTTAGCATACTTGATCACGGACTGAGCCATTTCGTGCTCCGAAGTCCCTTCTCCACTCCAAATTCGGTTAAAGTCGAATTGTCCATGTAACAGACGAAGTTTTTTCTCTGCCGCCAACACATTTCCTACAAAAAGAATCAGATCACGAGGAAGCTTCTCCAGTTTTCCCTGCCTGAAAAATTTCGTTAGATACTTCTGAATAGCATTAAAACCGGTAGGCTCGTTGCCATGCAACAGAGTTGCCAGAAAGATAGGAGCATCTTCTTCTCCTTGAATATGGAACAAAGACGGTCCTTTAAGAAGTGAGCCTAGTTTCTCCGGCTGAATATCCAGAAAACCATCGGGTAGAGAATTATAGATGTCTAGTTGGCTCATCATACAGGCCATAAATGGACAGGCATATTTTTTTTCTGATTATCATGATAAGCAAGAATCATCTCCTGAAAACTTTCCCCGTGTTTGGCGAAATACAACCTTTGCCAATGTGCGCCATTCTGCATGGAAAGAATCCTATGCTGCATCACTTCATCAATATAAAAGGAAATATCGTCTTTGTCGATTCCTGTTGCTACCAGTCCTTGTCTTGCAGCAGGGAGCAAGATATCTAGAAGCAGGCTTCGCATAGACAGAATTTTTCCATCACTCCACTTGATTTTAGCCTTCATACCTTCACATGCGGCTTTATAGAAGTTGGCCTTGACATCTTCAAAACTAAACCCAGCCTCTAAAGGCTCTTGACGGGAAATATAATAACGATCAAGTCCAACAAGAAATGCTATATTCGCGATAGTGTCAACAAGGCTGGGACCAGAAGGCACAACCCGATGCTCAACTCGCAAATGTGGCTTGCCACGATGATTCAGCCCGATTAAAGGCCTGTTCCAACGCCATATCGTACCATTATGTAACCGGAGGTGGTTAAGCCAGGCAGGATCGTCATCAGTAACAAGCGGAAGCAGAACAGGAAATCCGTCAAGGTTTTCCAGGAAAGCCTCGAACAATGACTTTCGCAAAAAACCGGTACCAAAATGCACCCTCCCTATCGGATCGCCATGACTGTCACGAAAACTGTTGACCGCCACCGACTGCTCAAAAACAGGAATGCGGGTTTCCTCCCACAACTCTTTCCCAAATAAAAAAGGTGAATTGGCAGAGACCGCCACCATAGGAGCAGATAAAACCTGAGCAATATTATAATGCCTGACTGCATTACTCTGCGAAATCTGCAAATGCACCTGCAGGGAAGTGGTCGTGGCCTCAAGCATGACATCCTTATGTTCGACCTTAAGGATATCCCGACCTTTAATATTAAGCTTAAGAGGTTTTCCCTCACGAAGTTTTAAAACCTGCTGGTTCAAAGCTGCATAACGCCTCATGGACGACATGTTTTCCAAAGATAGCATTTCATCATTGATAGTAGGATGAATGCCAATGGCTAAAATTCCTCCTCCCAAATCGGAAGCATGCCCTTCGCACAATCCCCATATGCGGGAAAGCTCATCATGCATAACACTTAAAAACCTTCCCTCTATCGGATGCGGAGTGCTATTAATCTCGACATTGAACTTTGCAAGCTCAGGAACAACCAGGGGATTATTTACACGATGGAGAAATTCTTCATTCCGAGGGTAAGGATCAAATTTACCGTCAATCAGCCAGGCTTCCAATTCGAAGCCACAGAAACCTTCGGTCTCCTCAAAGCTACCGGTATCAAACCATTCACTGAGAATCCGGCTTTCATCGCGAAGCCTTTTTTCGAACTCTTCGAAGTCTTCCTTGAAAAACTCTGTAGTGTTGATTTCCCGGCCCATTAAAAATTCCATGATTGAGGGCTCAACGCGAGCAAAACGCCTGGAAATGAAGGTCTTCAAAAAAAATGGTAGCGGTGGAGGGAGTTGAACCCCCGACACTACGGATATGAGCCGTATGCTCTAACCACCTGAGCTACACCGCCACGCTATGTACATAACTACTTGTAATTTAGGAGGATTAGGATTCTACCCCCTTGCCCCTACCCTGTCAATGGCAATTCTCAAAGGTTATTTCTCTCTACTCATTACGTACTTTCAACACCTTTTTTACCTTTCCAGCGTTTTACATCCAACATAAATTTTGTGCGATCCATCTCTTTACCTGCTGGAAAGACTTCCGTTAAAGGTTGAGGAAATTTTTCATCCTTTTTGCTCCAGTGTTCGAACTCTCCCATCCTAACCCTGTAGATATCGTTAAACGTTCGATACTGACCGTTAATACCGACAAAGTCCCAACTCGTTTCATTTTGAATCAAGCTATAGAGTTCAGAACAGGCAATGCCTTCGTAAATATTGATTTTTCCGATACGCCCTTTAATGATGTTTGCATCTTCGCCAGCAAAATCCAGGCACCATATTTCAGACCCATCCTGCCCAAATACTTCAAGTTGATAGGCCACTTTCCATTCCACCCAGTTTTGTACAGCTTTTTTCTCAACCAGAATGCCGACAAACCGGTTTTCAATAAAATCGACCACTTCCTTCCACTGCCTTTCATGTTCTGCTTTGTCTTCAGTCCTGGTTCGAATAGGCGGAACCTCTGCTACAGGTTTAAACTCCACTTTATGACCATCATCTTCTCTAATTTTCACAAAGTCAGAAGCTGACTTTTGTATCTCCACTCCTTCTTTTGAAATGATGGCTTTATCACCAGGATAAAACACACTGCTCTTAATATCAGGACAAAAGTCTTCCAGATCCCTTAGAAACTGTTCCTGAGTGGTCGGAAACGAATATTGATTGAGAAATCCATACTCATCACGGTATTTGAATCCCGCGGAACCAGGAACAGCAAATTTTGGCCTGCAAGCGGCAGCAACCTTTAGAAAAGAACTATACTCTTCCATTGGTAATTCCAGGGCATTGTGAAATGAAAAATTGCCCTCCAAAAGTGGCAGGTAACGTACATGAGCAAAGTCCAATTGTCCGTATAAGCGGTGCATGTATTTAATGATATCTGGAGAGACAATGGTATCGACCTGGTTCCACAATGTCACCTCGCCATCATGCACCAAAAGACCGTGCTCAGGAAAATAATCCTGTTGGTTCAAAGAGGGTGTGGGTGTTAGAGTTAATCCTTTGAGCTCCAGTGTTTTGAAATCTTCCACCACAATCACATTTTTGAATTCCAGTTCAGTCAAAACCTCAAGTAGAATCTCATCACGGGGGGCCAGCACCACAGCATCGGGAGCTAGTATGCCAGAATCATCCGCCAGATAAGCCAGGGTACGGATGTCGAAATGATCCTGATGCCGGTGTGAGATATTTAAAATATCCACTTTGGGTATCTTTTCCCGGTCAATATCTATGCTCGGACACTGGATATTGCATTCTTCCCATAAATAGTCAAAAAATACAGGATCCGTTAGCACAGTGGTATCACGGGATTGAATCAGCAGACAGGCATGGGAAATCAGGGTCACATTCATAAGGTCAAATTCTATTTTTAGTTGGATATGAACCGTTAAGACTAACCGAACCGCACCAATAACTCAACTGGTATAATGATCAGTATATTGAACTGAGACAGATTGAAACCTTTTTATTCCCACAACATCTTAAGCCAGGTGGACTTGACAATAACCTCTAACTTCCACAAAATAGTCTTTTTAATTTGAGAAAAGAATAATTATGAATGAAATGGATCAAACAGTAAGTTTTCAGGAAGGCAAGCCCTGCCCCTTACCAATATCCGGCCATGGTGGAGGACTTTCATTTTCTCCTAGTGGAGAAATGCTCCTGATCGCCGCATTGCCCAACCCTTCCGAAGCTCAAATCAAAGCCTTTGATGGGGAATGGAAAGCAAAACTGGTAGCGGAGTCAGAGTTTCCCTCTATTCCTATTTTCGCAATTGGCGGCGAAGACTGGTTGCTGGAAACCCCATGCAATCCTGCTCAGCAAGAGAAAGAAGCTCCTGGGTTTATCGAAGCATTGTTCGCAAAAGATGAAGTCAATATGGTGGCAATCCTGGTAGATTCAGAAACAAGCATTATCAAGAAGATCACCTATGTTCCGCTGGATGAAATGTTCATTGAGAGACTGGCACTATCATGGAACCCCTATAGAAGTGCCGGGGATGAGTATACCAAGACATATACTGATGCCAGCTTTACTGAAAAAATCAATGAAATCTTCAAAATGAAATCTTCGCAAGACCTCTGGCGCACATCCTGGTAGCCACTAGGCTTGGTGGCCAACTTATTTTAACTTAATAATATTAACCACCAGGACTCTCTCACTCTTACTAAATTCGTATCTTTAATTATCAGGGTTCTTTATCTGAGTTATTTTTGATTTTATTCTTTACCTTTTGGAAGGGTTCTTCTAGAAGAGAGAAAATAATCAAAACAGCAGAAAAACCTACGACAGAGTAAGAAAACACAAGCAAACCATCAACCTCAGAATCGGAAAATATTTTCACCGCAAGAGAAAGTGCGCCCGATAAAAGAACAACTTTCCACACCAATTTAGTTACCATAGAACTATTTTAAAGTTTTGCCACCGGCGACTCGCCGATTACTGGCTCTCATATTCCGTCTCACCCAGGTCTTCCTCTTCATCAATTTCTTCGATGTCTTCAACATCTTCGAATTCTTCCTCTTCCTCTTCTTCTTCTTCAGTTTCTTCTTCACGCTCAAATTCAGGATATTCCAACTGTTGCAGATGTTCAGGTTCTGCAAGCAATTCAAATCCCTCTTCAGTTGTATCGTTCTCTTCAATATACAGGCGAAGCAAGTTCGCCATGCACTCTTCTTCACAGAGTGCTTTAATCCCCTCATCCGTTATGCCATTATTTTCGACCATAAGAACCTGAAGATTTTGAAAAGTTTCTGACTTAACTATATTAATGAAACCCTGGTCACCAATTTTGTTACGGTCAAGAGTCAGTAGGTTAAGATTCTTTAAATATTCGCTGTCAGCAAGGAATTTTACACCCTCCTCAGTGATTTTGTTCAACTCCAAGTACAGATGTGTCAGGTTTTTCAAATCTTCGCACTGGGAAATGCATTTACATTCCACATCTCCTATACCAATATTACTGAGGTCCAGCTTCGCACCTTCATCATCCAACCGGGCGCGGATAAGATTAAATATTTTAAATTCTGCCAAGGCATTCATGCCTTCATCAGTTAAAGCATTATCGGAAAGATCTATAGTTTGAAGTTTTGAAAGGGTTTTGCTCCTGGACAATGCCTTTGCACCTTCATCGGTGATCTGGTTTTTTCTAAGATCCATGATCTCAAGGTTAACCAGACCCTTGGCCTCGGCAAGGAACTTCAATCCTTCGTCACCAATATGGTTTTCTGACAACATCAGAGCTTCTAAATTTTCCATATTAGTGGATTCAGCCAAATAGCGTGCACCCTCTGGACCAATATCATTCCACGCCAATCTTAGGGATTTTAGCTTGGGAAGTTTATCGGATTCGGCAAAATATTTTATGCCTTCATCTCCTATTTTGTTTTTGTATAATTTCAGCGACTCAAGGTTTGACAAGTGATCGGATTCGGCAATGGCCTGAGCTGAAATTGCAGTAAGTTTTTTGCCACTAACCGTCAATCTGCGGAGCTGTTTAATGGACTTGGACTTTGCAAAAGCCTGTAAAGCGGCATCACCAACCTTTTCATAACTGAAATCCAGAGTCTCATAGTCCCGACTTAGCTTAAAACCATTACGGATGATACCCTCAATATTGTAAAATTTTTTCAAGATTAACTCCCTGTCACAAAATATCAAAAAACTGTTTTAAAGTTGTAAAGTAAGATCCTTCTGGAGCCATCATCATATCGTTGTGCCCAACTCCTTCCAAAATTTCCAAATGCTTCTTTCTTGATCCGGCATTGTCATAATTTAGTTTGGCTTCATGAGGCAAAATCAAAAAATCATCAGAACCATGCATAATCAGAAGCGGGCACTTCACTGAGCGGATTTTTTCGCTGTTATTAAAAAGCGCGTCTTCTTCCGGTGTGGTTTTTTCTATCTTTAGACCGCGTCTTTCCACCAAAGGAATCGGATCTGCATATCCGCTTTCCAGAACACAACCTGTCACATCTGAACGTCTGGAACAAAGTTCAAGGGTTGGCGCACTTCCCAAAGACCTTCCCATGATGCAAACTTTATCTTTGAGTTTGCCAGTTGATTTCAACAGGTCAAAAATTTTATGGGCATCTTCAAGACAAGACCTTAGAGTAGGAGAACCCGAACTCCTTCCATAACCACGAAAATCAGCGACAATCAACTCCACACCCAAAGAATTAAAATGTTGAGCCAGATCATCGTAGTCCGATACGATTTCTCCATTACCATGAAAAAACAACAAACTGAGCCGGGCTTCGGGTGATGGATGTCTGCGTATATGCACAGTTGTTTCGTTTTCGACCTCCACCATAATTTCATCAGAATTTCTCGGGGTCTGGGCAGTATCTTTCCTGGGAAAAAACAGATTTGCATTAAATGCTTGTGAATCAAAAATTGAATACATAAACCTTTCTCAAAGAAAATACAAGCTAAACACAAAAATAGCTGATTTATTTTACAATACCGCTGATAGAGCCGGCTTTTGAAAAAAATTGAAATCTAATTCAATCCATGCCAGAATATGCGCCTCAAAAAGTGGCTTTCAAAATATGAAACTTTGACCGGGCAACTTCTTTGCCAGGTCTTACATTTGTAACCCTATCTTAAATTAAAAGGTGAAGTCTAATGTTAATGGAATTAGCTCCAATTGAAAAGCTGTTTAAGTCTTACGCAAGCATTTGTGATGCAGCCCGCAAAAACCTGGGCCGGGATCTCACCATTGTTGAGAAAATCCTTTACACTCATATGGCAACAGATACCGACTATTCTAAACTAGAGCGCGGTGTTTCCAATATTTTTCTTAGTCCTGACCGTGTAGCCATGCAGGATGCGACCGCACAAATGGCTATTCTCCAGTTTATGTCTGCAAAAATGCCAAAAGTAGCTGTTCCTACAACTGTACATTGTGATCACTTGATCCAGGCTTATACAGGAGCCATGGCAGACCTTAAAGCAGCAGAAGAAACCAATAAAGAAGTGTATGACTTTCTGCGGTCCGCTGCCATGAAATATGGTATGGGATTCTGGAAACCTGGATCAGGGATTATCCATCAGGTGGTCTATGAAAACTATGCCTGTCCCGGAACGATGATGATCGGAACAGACTCCCATACCCCCAATGCCGGTGGTATGGGCACCATAGCGATTGGCGTAGGTGGCGCAGACGCTGTTGACGTCATGACTGGTCAACCTTTCATGACTAAAATGCCAAAACTGGTTGGCATTAAGCTGTCTGGAAAGCTGAACGGCTGGACCGCATCCAAAGACGTCATTCTTAAAGTGGCTACCATGCTGACTGTTAAAGGCGGTACCGGTAAGATCGTGGAATATTTTGGTGAAGGTGCCCGAAGTATGAGCGCCACGAGTAAAGGTACTGTCACCAATATGGGTGCTGAAATTGGCGCAACCACCTCAACATTCGGCTATGACGAAATGATGGATCCATATCTACGTGCAACTGATCGAGCGCCCATTGCCGACTTGTGTAAAGAATACGCAGAACATTTGCGGTCTGATCCATCTGTAGAAACTGATCCTGAGAAATACTACGATGAGTACTATGAAATTGATCTGAACACTCTTGAGCCGCATATTGTTGGCCCACATACGCCGGATCTCGGTCGACCTGTTTCGGCAATGAGTTCTGAAGTGGATGAGAAAGGCTATCCAGCAGAACTTTCCGCAGCTTTGATCGGTTCCTGCACCAACTCCAGTTATGAAGACATGACCCGTTCGGTCAGCCTGGTCCGCCAAGCCAAAGCGGCTGGACTCAAAGCAAAGTCCAACCTGATGGTGACTCCGGGTTCTGAAACTATTTACCAGACCATTAAACGTGATGGTATTCTACAGGAGTTTGAAGATGTTGGTGGCACCGTTTTGGCAAATGCATGTGGCCCCTGTATCGGCCAGTGGAAACGGGATGATATCCAGAAAGGTGATAAAAACAGCATCCTCACTTCTTACAATCGTAATTTTGCCAAGCGTAACGATGGCAATCCCGAAACACTTGGATTCATCAGCAGCCCTGAACTGGTTGTAGCAATGGCATTTGGTGGTTCGATGAAGTTCAATCCAATAACTGACACGTTGAAAGACAAAGATGGCAACGACTTCAAATTTGAGCCGCCGTCTGGTGAGGTTCTTCCAACCAATGGATACACACCTCAGGATGCTGGTTATGAAGCTCCAAGCATGTCAGGAGAAGTTATTATCAGCCCAACCAGTGAACGGTTGGCATTCCTCGAACCGTTCCCGAAACAGGATCCTGTTGCTGACTACACAGATCTTCCAGTGTTGTTCAAAGCTGCGGGCAAATGCACCACTGACCATATCTCGCAGGCAGGTCCGTGGTTGAAGTTCCGTGGTCATCTGGACAATATCAGTAACAACATGTTCCTCGGTGCTACAAACGCATTCCACTCCGAAACAGGAAAAGGAAATAACCCGGTAACCGGAGAGGCAGACCAGGAGCTCAACAAAATAGCCCGTAACCTGAAAGACTCAGGAATGGGTTGGGTGGCATTCGGTCAGGAAAATGTCGGTGAAGGCTCCAGCCGTGAGCATGCGGCGATGGAACCGCGTCATATGGGATGCCGGGCTTTTGTCGCCAACTCCTACGCACGTATCTTTGAAGCGAACTTGAAGAAGCAGGCTGTCCTGCCTTTCACCTTTGCAGACACTGCGGACTACGAAAAGATTCAGCCCAAAGACAGGATCAGCATTGAGGGCCTGGATCAATTAGCACCGGGCAAGCAGGTCACCCTGACTGTCAAACATGAAGACGGGTCGAGCGACTCAATCCAGGTTAACCACACTCTCAATGAAAAAGAGATTAACTGGTTTAAGGCTGGGTCCTGCCTCAACTTCGTTGGATCGCAAAAGTAGTTCTTAACTGAAATCAAAAACCCCCGTGCTGATTCAGCACGGGGTTTTTTTTATTACACTTTCAAGCCAAGCATTTTTTCGTGTCTTAGTCTTAATTCAAAATCTATGAAGCAGGACGAGCGCGCTTTTCGGCCCATTTACGCAAATGAGAAATGGTTTCCTGCGCCGTAACCGCTAAAGGAACCGTTTCTTTCAAGCACTGGCTGATATCATCCGTATTGATATCCCTTTCCTCAGGAAAGGCTTTATACATGGCAGAAACGATTGCCTGTTCAATCTCTGCACCACTGAACGAATCAGTCTCTCCAGCCAGACGGTTCAAGTCAAACTTTGATGGGTCCCGACGTTTTAAAGTCAAATGAATTTGAAAGATTTCCACCCTCTCCTGCTCACCAGGGAGATCGACAAAGAAAATCTCATCAAACCGGCCTTTGCGAAGCAATTCTGGTGGTAGTTGCTCAATGTTATTTGCGGTTGCAATGACGAAAACGGGTTTTATTTTTTCCTGCATCCATGTGAGAAATGTCGCAAAAACCCTTGCTGTAACACCGGCATCAACGGAACCCGAACTTTGAGTGCCTGAAAATCCTTTTTCGATTTCATCCAGCCACAAAATGGTTGGACTCATAGCCTCTGCCAGCGAAATAGCCTTACGCATATTTTCTTCCGAATCACCGACAAATGAGTTAAATATTTTTCCAATATCCAGACGGAGCAGCGGCAGGTTCCATTCAGAAGCTATAGCTTTTGCAGCCAGGCTTTTTCCACATCCCTGCACCCCTAACATCAACAATCCTTTTGGCTCAGGCAGGCCATATTCCCTGGCCTTGTCACTGAAAGCATTTCCTCTTTGTTGGAGCCATCGTTTCAATTCGTTCAAACCTCCCACCTGATTGATCTGGGTTGACATATCTATAAAATCCAGAATTCCAGACTTTCTAATCAATTGTTGTTTTTCACGTATTATGTCCGGCAAGTCTTTAGGTCCCAGATTCCGATCTTTGATCAAAGCCTTGGCAAACACATTTTCAGCTTCATTTTTGGTTAATCCCAAAGTTGACTTGATAACTTTTTCCTTGAAGTCTGGAGAAGAGTCAATATGGATACTGCTTGAGCCCTGATAAGGTTTGAGAAGATTATCAAGCACAGCTCTCAATTCCTGACTGTCAGGTAATGGAAGGTCAAATACGGTGATATCTTTTTCCAGTTCGACAGGAATCTTCAGCACTGGAGAAAGCAATACTATAGTTTTGTAACTTTTTTTCAATTGGTGAACCAAATCTCGGAGAATTCGTACAACCTTTTCCTGTTCCAGAACGGGGTGGAAGTCGCGAAGGACAAAGATAGCTTTCTGACTTGAGGCACCGATATACTTTAATGCCTGCTCAGGTTTTGTCATATCATTTTTGTCGTCCTGAATCGGGTCAAAGCCTTCCGACAAGCTCCATGTGATCACTTCTTTACCGGTAGAGTCACCAATTGCCTTTAAAATGCTTGCAGCGCGTGTCTCCTCCCAGGTTAAAAGATATATTATGGGATACCGGGCTCGGATGCTTAAAGACAGGTTGTTAATCAATTCTTTCATAGCTGATCACTCAGAACTCAAGAAAGTTGGTTCTTTCATCCATCAAGTCCGGGCTTGAAGTGATGTAGTAATAATAAATCATTTCTTCTGTTTTCACCGCAACCCGGTTTCCCATTTCATGCAGGTCAAAAAGCTCGATACTAGAGTCCAGATGGAATTTCCATAACAAGTCATCAGATAATACGTTATAACAATACAAGGTATTATTTTTAAAATAAACCTCCAGTAAGCATTCAGAAAAATAGTTCAAACGGGATCTCGCCTGATGGACTTTTCCCTCTCCTTTTAATTTGCCTTCGCTGGTCAGACAGAGTAACTCACCATCACTACCTGTCAGTACCAAGTGAGTTCCAAAAACCGTTATGCTGTTAAAATTAGCTCCAGCCTCGAAAGACCAATTGACACCCCCCGACAAATCCGTAGCATAACAGATTCCCTGATCTGTCAGCGCAATCAGTTGATTTCCATGTATTCGCAGATGACTGATTTCTTCATCCAGAATTTTAGAACTTGATTGAATACTCTTAAGGTTTAAATACCCAATGGCAGTTCCATTAGCCCTAAAAACGCTATGAGACCCTCCTTCAGATACTTGAATCTTGTCTACACTTCCTTTAATTAATCTCTCCCATATCAAATCACCCTGTCCTGAATAAAGGCAAAGAGTGGAGTTTTTTTTAAGAACAAGTATCGCTGAAGCATCCGGAGCAGAGTTATAACTTTTCAGACCAACTCCATAATAGTCCAGAAACTTTTCCTCTCCGGTGAAAAGTCCGATAATTTTAAGCTCTTCTGAGTTAAATAAATGAACGAATTTTCCATCATCCGACAATTTGAATTGATCAAAAGGTTGAAGAAAAGATTTTCTTAAAATTTGATTTCCAATAGCGTCAAAAGCAATCAGGTTCTTACCATCTCCAAATAGTAAGGTCTCTCCATTTTTGGAAACTTTCAGATATTGGCCAGGTCCTTCAGGAATATCTTTCGAAGAAGCTTTCCAAACCGCTGACTTTTTTTCCACATTCCTGTAATCCTTGACTTCAAGAAAATGCTCTCTCCCTCTATCTACAGGTAAAAATTCATAACAGGCCAGAGTTCCTGCTTTATCCAGAATAAAAGCACGTTCTCCTTTTTGATCCAGCCGGGCAAATAAAACTTCTGAGTCAAATTTTTTCTCAAACTCCACTTCGAGGTCCCGTCCTATCAACAATATTCGAGACATCGCGTCCAATAATAAAATTTTTTCACCATTTCGACTCAACGAAACGCCTTCGACGGGGTTTTCTATATCAACTTTACCGAGTGTCTGGGTTTCTTTATAGAATAAAAGCAGACCTTTCTCATAGGCAGCCAAGGCAACTCGTTCTCCTGAGTATCCAACATCTATATTGGGAAGCAATGAATTGGGCCGCTCAATAGGAGATGGGAGATTAAAAGAAAAGTGGATAGTCCCTTCAGGGTCACACATCGACAAAGTCATATTTTCCTGTACCACAAAAATCTCACCTGTTTTCGGAACAGTTTTTAAAAAACTTAATGGAACAGGAACCTGTATTTCCCCTTTCAGCTTACCATTGGTGTCGAGTTTAATTATTTTATCATTCCAACTCCATGCCAGTATTTCATTAGACCGGACTTCCAATCCTGTTACATTTATTCCAACTTCGGTATCAAACTCCAAATTCCCATTTTTCTCCAAACAAACCAGATGTCCGTTTTGCAAAAGCAGAATTATTTTCTTCCTACCTTCTATTATTTTTATATCTCGTATAGACTCTTCAACTTTGATATTCCAATCCCGTTTACCTTCAGGATCAATACACCACAATTCGTTATTGGCCGTTCCAAACACTCCCCAATTCTGCCTTGGAGAAAAATCCATACAGGTTATGGGTTCTGAAATGTGAATACTCCATAATTCAGAACTAGTGATTTTTTTATTTTGAAAAATAGCGTTCAAAGCCTCAATATTAATCCGAAAAATGTTCGATAAATGCTAAGATAAACAATTACTTATGAAAGTTCAAGATCGCCTATGACTAAATATATTGCCATTTATTTGTCACTTGTATGTGTTACCTGGTGGGCTGGAGAAAACATAGAGGATGTAAAAACGGTATTTAATGCATTAACAGGCTATGGTGATGATGGTTGGGTTCTATACTTAATTCTACCTCTCATCGTAACACTGATAATCGCACTAAAAAGCTGGCGAAACGAAGGATTTGGAGCCGATGGTGGCGGGGATTTCTTTGACGGAGGATTTGGAGGAGACGGTGGTAGTGATTAAAGAGTGCTTCTATTGATCCACCCTTTCTTTTTACCGCTTCGCCAGGTGATTTGAGCCCAGTTCCCCCTCCACCTAACAATTTTGACACGGGTTCCCAGTTTGAGCCTGTTGCAGATTTCACCTTCGGGCTTAAGGTATACGGTATGTGATTTCTCCAGATATATTTCTTCCAACTCAGCAACCAGTATTATCTACGATGCAGTGGCAAGTTAGCACTATTTCTGGTATCAATAGCTTTTGGTTTAAGATTGAGTATTTTGTCTTTTTTAAACTTTCCACTTCGTACAATTTTTATTAACTCACCGGGTTTAGGTTGGCTCGATTCCTTCCTTCCATTCAAAACAGCAATATCCAGATCTTTTCGCCTGCTCCCTAACTCCTTTTCCGCTATACTTTGAAAGGTGTCTCCCTTTTTCACTTCATAGATATCTATATACATGGGTTTGTAGCGTTTTTTATCCATGTTGCTCTTTTGCCCTTCATATTTCAAACCACGAATCTGGTTCAAATACCGGACTCGATAATTTTTATCATTGTCTCCCTCATTACTCATACGCCCTGCCAGAAGAGCTGCCTTGACAATACGGTCACGAGTATCCGGATGGGTCGCCTGGAAAGAATGGTAAGACTGACCCGACATGATCTCTTTACGCCTCAAGCTTCTTAAAAACCCAGACATCCCGTACGGATTATAACCTGCTTCTTTGCTATTCAATATCCCATGTTCATCGGATTCGATTTCCGCTTCTCTTCCATAACCCATGAGAATCTGCTGAGACATGGCAGTGCTGACAGCCAACCACTGACCGGCATTTTTCGGACTGGCAATCGCTCCCCCCAGAGATAAAATTTGCGAACCTATACTGCGGACCATTTGCTTTGCACCATGGTGAAAAATAATATGCCCTATTTCATGGCCTAAAACTCCTGCCAGTTCTGCCTCATTGTTTACCATTGACATCAGTCCTAGAGTCACATACACATACCCACCGGGTAAAGCGAATGCATTTATCACAGAACTATCGACAACGCGAAAATAATACCGTGGAAAAACTTTGTCAGAAAGTCTGGAAACAAGGTTTTGACCAATCTTATTTACATATAATTGAAGCCCTTTATCCTGATAAATCCCATACTGTTGAGAAACTTCCACATCTGCACCTTTGCCCATAGCTATTTCTGTTTCCAGAGTAATAAACGGCACGGAAAGGGAATCAATTGGCAAAAATAAAGCAACAATTACCAGAACAGGCAGGAAGATAGATATGAGAGTTTTAGGTATTTTCTGCATAAAAGAAGCGGAGAACCGCAACTGACAAGTGGAAATGGCTTGTTTCCATCCAGAGCCATTCGCTCGACCCTATCAAATTCTTTTCTCTACTACGAGGACCATTTAACAGTCAGGCAGAAAGCTGTTTAATACGGCTTTCAACTCGATCAACTTGAGGACTGTCGGAGAATTTGATCTGCATTTCTCTCAAAATAAGCAATGCGTTAGACACATCATTATTCAGTTCATGGCACCTCGAAAGGCTCCAGTAAACATCAAACAGGGGAAAAGCTGTATTGGCATCAATTATCGATTTAAGTAAGTCAATGGCATTCTTATAATCTTCTTTTGACTCATAACTATGAGCCAAACCAATTTGTGCCATCTGATAGTTAATTTCCTGAGGGGAAGAATTACTCACAACCCTTGAATAAAGTTTTTCAGCCTTCTCATATTCCTTATTTTGAAAATAAAGGTCACCCAGTAACAGAGATGCCCTCTCTTTTTGCAAGCTGTCTCCCATCTTTCCCCAAACAGCCTCTGCATCTGAAGTTGAGCTACCATCTTTATCAGCAATTTTTACTATTTCAAAATAGAGGGCTTCATTTTTCATTGTTTGTGTTTCTTGATAGTAATTAAAGCCTAAAATAGAAAAACCCGCAATAATGATGGCTGAAATCAGACCAATAACGGTCGAACGGTTATCCATAAAGAAAAGCAAAGCTTTTTCAGAACTGGATAAAAATTGATCGGGTTCTTTTAATAAATCTTTTCGACTGACTTTAAGACGCTTTGCCATTGGGAAAACCTTAAATAAGATAGGAAGATATCCAGAAATTACTGTTAACTTGTGTTGTGCGATGGTCATTTCATTTAATCATAAAGGTAATCTCCAGACAAGCCATTTCTCCAAGCAATACAAAGTTCAATTGGTTATAATGCAATCGTCTTATCAAAGGTCATGATAAAATGTATGAAAAAATTTCCATCATAGGTGCCGGAAGTTGGGGGACGTCATTAGCTATTCATTTGTCTGGCAAGTTCCATGAAATATCCCTATGGGTGTATGAACAAGAATTATGCGACGCAATATCTCATACTCGTGAAAATTCATGGTTTTTACCGGGTCACCTTTTATCCCAAAACATCCACCCTACTTCGTCTTTTAAAACAGCAGTCGAAGGCCATACCCTGATTCTCCTTGTAGTTCCGACTCATGTAATAAGACAAACTCTTTCCCAAATGAAGCCATATATTGAGAAAGATTGTCTTGTTATCAGCGCCAGCAAGGGAATTGAAAACGACACTCTTCTCACCGGGCATCAGATCATTCAGGATGTTTTAGAAACCAATACAGCAACCATTTCCGGGCCTACTTTTGCCAAAGAAGTGGCACAAGGAATTCCCTCTGCCTTATTGGCTTCAGCAGAAGATCTCATGACGGCAAAACAGGTTCAGAAAATTTTTGCCACTGATAAAATGAAAGTTTTTGCTAACGATGACTTGATAGGGGTGGAAATCGGGGGCGCATTGAAAAATGTTATCGCTATAGCCACAGGAATATCTGATGGACTTGGCCTGGGACACAATACCAGGGCCGCTCTCATCACACGCGGATTGGTTGAAATTAGCAGGATTGGTACGGAACTCGGAGCCAGACCAGAAACCTTTTATGGAATGAGTGGCCTGGGAGATCTGGTTCTCACCTGCACAGGTGACTTAAGCCGCAATCGCCAATTAGGAATCCAACTGGGAAAAGGAAAAACTCTGAAGGAAATTATTGAAAATATGAAAATGGTCGCTGAAGGAGTTTTAACTGTAAAATCCGCTCACTCTTTAATAAAAAAGTTTAAGGTTCAAGCAGCAATTATGGAAGAAACCTATCAGGTCCTACATGAAAACAAGCCCCCCAGCCAGGCTTTAAAGGATTTAATGAATGTTGAAATATCTACCGAGTTTGCCGGCATAAAAGGTTTGGAATGAATACCCGGAATCTAAAAAAACTATTGAATGAACTGCATGATCAGAAAATGACTCCTCAGCAAGCTTTAAAAAAGCTTGAAACCCTGCCATTCGAGAACCTGGATTTCGCCAAAATTGACCATCACCGTGGTTTGCGAAGTGGGATGCCTGAGGTTATATATTGTCAGGGAAAAACCGTAACGCAAATTAAAAGGATTATCCAGAGCATGAATCGTGCAGGTCATTCAATTCTTGCTACTCGGTTATCAAAGGAATCCTATCGAAAACTAAAACCTTCTCTACCCAAGTTATCAGAGTACAACGAGACAGCACAAACCCTGGTTATTGACAAGAACAAATTAAAAAAAAGACAGGGCTTGATAGCCATAATCACAGCAGGAACTTCAGATATCCCAATTGCCGAAGAAGCTTCTGTTACGGCTCGAGCATTAGGAAGTGAAACTGAAACAATTTTTGATGTCGGTGTAGCTGGAATACATCGTCTTCTCGATAACCTTGAGCAGATTCGTAAAGCGCGAGTAATAGTCGTAGTAGCCGGGATGGAAGGTGCACTGGCAAGCGTGGTAGGAGGTCTGGTAGATCAACCCATCATTGCGGTGCCCACCAGCATTGGTTACGGGACATCGTTTGGTGGTGTTTCAGCACTTCTTACCATGCTAAACAGTTGCGCAACTGGAATAGCTGTTGTCAATATCGACAACGGGTTTGGAGCTGGGTGCATGGCCCACCGAATCAACATTCTGGGGAAACCGATTGAATGAGTCGACTCATACCTTCTTGAGGACTTATAACCGGCTCATATCCCAGGTCATTTCTAGCTTTGGAAATATTAAAAAAATGCGAAGTTGCCAACTGCGATGCCATAAACCGTGTCATGGGAGGTTCATTTTTTATCCCCAAAAAACTATATAAACTCTCAAACATGTGACCTATTTTTGATGCCACTCCATAAGATATATTATGCTTCACTGGAGAACGGCCTGTATTTTTCAATAATTCATCAATCCAGTCCCACAACTTGACTGGTTTGCCATCGCTGACAAAATAAACCTTACCTGCGGGACGTTTTCCTACGCCCAATGCATCACAGGCTTTAAGATGAGCAGACACAGCATTATCGATGTATATAATGTCAACCTTGTTTTTTCCCGGTCCCACTCTCACCAATCTGCCACTATCAGCTTTTGTTAAAATTCTTGGGACCAAATGTGGATCTCCCGGTCCCCAAATAAGATGCGGTCTTATGGAAACCGTTGCCAAATCCACACCATTGGCTTCAATCACAAGTTTTTCAGCAATCGCTTTAGTTCGGGGGTACTCACATAGGTACTTTTCAGGATAGGGGGCAGTTTCATCAACCCCTTCAAGGCTGGACTCACCAAATATAACACTAGGGGAACTAGTGAATATCAGCTTTTGCACACCACATAGCAGACATGCCTTTATAACATTCTGTGTTCCATCTACATTGATGCTGTAGAAATCTTCTGCTTTACCCCAAATGCCAGGTAAAGCGGCAGTGTGAAATACAGTATCCACTCCTGCGAATACTTTTCGCAGGAAGTCAAAGTCTCGTATATCACCTTTGAATGATTTGATAGGTTTGGGAAGGTGCGAATAGTGATGCCTGCCTACTACAAAAACTTCATGGTTTTTTTTATGGAGAGCTGTTGCAATGCCGCTACCAAGAAATCCACCACCTCCTGTTACCAGAGCTCGCATATGTTATTCGTTTATTCCACCAAAAGGGTGGCTTTAGCATCTAACTCCTTAAAGTCAACCAATGGTTTTTTGTTCCTGATAAACTTTTGATAACCGGCACAAGCTATCATGGCTGCATTGTCTGTACAGAATACAGGATCTGGGAAAAAAGATTCAAATCTGCAGACTTCGGCTTCCTTTTTGACCGCTTCTCGCAAAGCACCGTTCGCGGCTACTCCACCCGTAACCACAATTCTCGACAATTTCTCCCGTTTGCAGGCCTTAATAAGTTTATTTACCAAAACATCAAGAATCGCATCCTGAAAGCCTGCAGAAATATCCTCGTTTGTCAGAGTTATATTACTATCTTGTTCTCTTTGGTTCAAAAATGTTCGGACTGAGGTTTTTAAACCACTGAAACTGAAATCAAGAGAGTCTTTTTCCAAATAAGCCCTTGGGAATTTATGCGCTTTACCATTTCCCTTACGAGCTAATTTTTCAATTGCAGGGCCTCCAGGGTAAGGAAGACCCAGCATTTTTCCAACTTTATCAAAAGACTCTCCAGCTGCGTCATCACGAGTCCTTCCCAATAGCTTATACTGGCCAAAATCTGTAACTTTGTACAGATCAGTATGACCTCCTGAAACAATCAGCCCAATGAAGGGAAACTCTATTTTTTTTTGCAGAAATATAGCCAGAAGATGGCCTTCTAAATGGTTCACTCCAACCATAGGGGTATTGAGTCCATACGAAAGGCCTTTAGCTGTGTTCAAACCAACCAACAATGAACCAATCAGCCCAGGCCCCATTGTAACGGCAATGAGATCGATATCTTGCAATTTAACGCCAGCTTTTCTAACAGCCTCCCTGATAACCCTATGAATCCGTTCAATATGGGACCGCCCCGCTAATTCTGGAACAATCCCCCCATATTCAGAATGAACTTCAATCTGATCGTTAATGATATTGGATAAAAGGTTATCACCGTCTTTTAAGACAGCAGCAGCCGTTTCATCGCAAGAGGTTTCTATGCCAAGAACGAGCATGAGCAGTTTGATGATCTAAAATGTATGATTAGAGTCAGTGGAGGAGACAGTTGTTAGTTCATACTTATTTGGCTGTTAGGTTCCGGGCTGGGCACCCTCAAGTTTTTAAACATTTTTTTCATTACCTCCCAACCTGAAAGCAGAGAAACAGCCTGTTGTAACTGGTTATCTTTCATCAGATCCTCATTATTTGTATCTTCAGCCGTTTCTTCATCTTTATCAGCATTTTCAACATTGCTATCCTGTTCAACGTCACCAATACTGGCCTTACCCTTCAAATGCTTCTTCAGGTCTTTTTCTCGCAAAAATCTGCGAAGTCGGGCTTTCTCTTTTGGTTCTTCTTCTGTTTCATTCTCTTTCGTCAAATCATCAACAACTGTTCTTTCAATAACGATATCCGGCTCAATACCATTCTCCTGAATAACCCTTCCACTAGGTGTGTAATATCGAGCGGTTGTCAATCTCAAGGCTGAACCATCACTTAATGGTATTATAGTTTGAACAGAACCCTTGCCAAAAGTTTGTGTTCCCAGAACAATAGCACGGTTTAAATCCTGCAAAGCACCCGCCACAATTTCGGATGCGCTTGCACTGCCTCCATTAACTAATATGATCATAGGATAGGTAACGCCAGCAACCTTATCATGGCTGGTAAACCTCATATTTTGTTCTTCTGAACGGCCTTTGGTATAAACAATAAGATTTTCCCTGTTCAAAAAACGATCCGTCACTTCAACCGCCTGATTCAAAAGCCCGCCAGGATTGTTCCTCAAATCAAGGATCAGTTTGGTGATCCCTTCTTTTCCGAGATCGTCAAGAGCTTTATCAAGATCTGAACTGGTATTCTTTGAAAAACTACGGATTTTGACGTATCCAATATCCTTCTTATAACGTTTTTTGATAACACTTCGAACCTTAATAATGTCACGTACAATGGTAAACTCTTTCGGAGCCTTAAAAGATTCCCTAAAGATCGTGATGTTTACTGGAGTCCCCGTTTCCCCTCTAAGCCTGGATACCGCATCCTGAAGCGTCATATCCAAAGTGGATTCATCTTCTATTTTTATGATCTTATCGCCAGCTTTAATGCCAACTTTAAAGGCGGGAGTTTCCTCAATTGGAGAAACAACTGTTAGTACACCATCACGAATACTTATTTCAATACCCAATCCACCAAATTTTCCGGTAGTCTCTACCTGCATTTCCTTATATGAAACAGGTGGCAGATAGCTGGTATGAGGATCAAGTGCTTTAACCATTCCCTTGATGGCCCCATCAATCATGGTATCGTTTCCAACAGGTTCGACATAGTTGGATTCAATCAATGAAAGAATCTCAGAAAACACCTTGAGCCTGTTATAAGTATCCTGTTTGGGCTCTTCCAAACTTTCTTCTGCATAAACAGTCTGCATTGAAAGTAAACCCAGTATCAGTATGACAAAAATCAGAGTAAACGCATTTTTTATTACTTTTCTCAATGGTGACAAATTCAAAGTGTCATCTCCTAATTATGTAAAAAAATAATTATATATTAATATTGGACCTTGCGCACCTATAACCTGGTTATCATGATCTTATATCACTATTTTCTACGGGCTGTCTTAAACCAGCGGACAGGTTCAATAGGTTTACCCTTTTTACGCATCTCCAAATAGAGCGTTTCACCAACCAAGGAACCCGTATCCCCACTGTGACCAATCACATCGCCAGCCTTAACGATCTGATTTGATTTAACATCAATACTATCCAAATGCCCATAAAGTGAATGATAATCCTTACCATGTCCAATGATAACAAGGTTTCCATAACCTTCAAGTTCGCCTGTATAAAGAATTTTTCCATTGAAGATTGAGCGAACTGGTGTCCCTGAACGAGTTTTGATATCTATTCCATTATGCACAATAAAAGAACCATATTGCCTGTCTTTTTGCCTGCCAAATTTGTTAAGAATCTTTCCTTTAACAGGTAGCGACAGCCTGCCTTTTTTGTCTTCAATATCCAGCCCCTCACCTGAAGCCAGCTTCGATAATAGTTTGGAAATCAAGTTATTTAAGTTATTGGAAGCTCTTTCAAGTTCTTTACGCGTTAATATTCCATACTGTTTCTTTTTTTTTACTTTCTTTAAAAAACGCTTTTTAACCTTCCGGGCATTTTCAAACTCGCCCCGCTTTACAAGGGCATCTTTTTCCAGCCTGACAAGTTTCGCCCTGACAGAAAGGAGTGATTCTTTCTCTTTTTTCATATCATCCAGCCGATTTTTATAATCAGCCATCAGATTGGCATCATTCCTTGCAATCAATTCCATATACTTCAACTGTTGTAAAAAATCGCTCGCACTCTCAGATAAAAAAGCAACTTTAAGAGGAAAAACGGGACCTTCTTTATAAATCTGCCGCAATCTTTTCCCTAACAAAATCTTTTGAGCTTTTAATTTTTGCCCGTCAGCCTTGAGATTCGTCTCCAGCTTGGCAATTTTCTTTTTGTTAACAAGAAAGTTCCATTGATAAATCTTTAGCTCTCTTTCCTTAAGCTTTATCTGATTATCAATTTTTCTCAGATTACCCAGCAACTGCCCTTCCTTTTTGCCTGCAGAAGATATGAGTTTATTTTGTTTTGCTATTTTTTTCTTTAAAAGTTTTAGCTCTTTCTGCTCATCCTGTAATAAGTCATTTATTTCTTTTGCGCTTTTTTTTGCAGCCCAACCAGTTGAAGCAAAAACCGCTTCCACCAAAACAAAAAAAATAATCAAAAGGGACTTGTACTTCATCTCTTATTTAAAACCTGCATATATTGATAGGTAGATATATAGCTTGCGATAAACCCAATTAACACACTTAATCCCACAAGGCTTAATAGAAACGGTTGAGAAATAAATTGGAAATCCATCCCTCTCGCAAGGGACTCAATAGAGACCTGAAACTCACTTTTTAGATAATAATAGACAGCACCCATTAGCCCCAAAGACATCAGTGAGCCGGATAAGCCCTGCAACATCCCTTCCATCAAAAAAGGAATTTTCACAAACCCTGGAGTAGCTCCAATCAATAACATTAATTCTATCTCTTCCTGTCTTGAATAAATTGAAAGTCTAATCGTATTAGAAATAATCAGAATCAGCCCAAAACTCAGCAAAGCCCCTGTCGCCATGAGGAAGACACGGCAGAAAACCATAAATTTCTCAAAACGGGAAATCCAGTTTTTTCCATACTCAACTGATTCCACACCTTCTTCATTTTGAATTTTCTCTGCAAATTCGCTGATATGCTTAAGTCGGTTTTCAGAGACCTTAAATCGAATCCTGTATGATGAAGGCAAGGGATTAAACCCAAGATCAAATTCCATCCCAGATTGTTCCGATTGATTGAGTTTAAATTCTTCCCAAGCCCTGTCTTTAGTAACTTCTTCTGTTGACTGCACTCGTGAGTTTTCACGAAACAGGTTTTCAAGGTTACCTTTTTGTTGATTAGAAATATCGTCTTTCAAATAAACGATCAATTGAACCTGCTGGTTCCAACTTGCCAGAAAGCCGTTCAAATTAAAAAAAATTATCAAAAAAAGCCCTAGAATAGCTATTGAAATAGCAATCGTCACAACCGAGATCAGGAAAGTTTGCATATTTGCACGAACATTGGCAATCGTTGCCTGAAAACCTATTAGCAATGCTTGAATTGCAGAGCTCACGATGACACAACCTTTCCACGATTCAAAACAATGACCCGATGGTTACCTAACTTCAGAATATCCTGACTGTGAGTCGCAAACACAATCGTCGCGCCATTCCGGTTCAAATCTTCAAAAAGTTTTAAAATTTCCAGGGAAATTTCCTGATCCAGATTACCTGTGGGTTCATCTGCCAGAATAATTGGAGGAGAATTCACCATTGCCCGGGCAATGGCCACACGCTGTTGTTCCCCACCAGATAGGTGAGCAGGAAAAGAATCTTTTTTAGAAGTCAGACCAACGTTTTTTAAGGCTTGCCATGTTTTAAATTTTATGGTTTTTCGGTCACGGTTTGTTACCTCCTGGGCAAAAGCAACATTTTCAAAAACAGTTTTATTAGCGAGAAGTTTGTAGTCTTGAAAAATCACACCAATTGATCGCCTCAGATTATGCATATTTCTAGCTTCCAACTTACCAACGTTGATACCCTGAACAAGAACCTGGCCTTGCTCAAATTGCTCCCACCCGAAAAGAATCTTAAGGACAGTGGTTTTCCCCGCTCCACTCGGGCCGGTTAAATAAACAAATTCACCTTTATCAATCTTAAGAGAGATATCGTCCAGCGCCGGATTACCACCGCCATATTTTTTTACAACATTGAATAACTGGATCATGTCTTGTGTTAAATGATGATGGAAATACAGGTGGTAAAAATATGAAGAAATATAAACGCAGTGTCAGTCTAAAGTCTTTAGTTTCCAGGTTTGCCTAACTGTTCATCATACTCATCTGCCAGAACAAAATCTGCACCCCAAATATCATCGGTGGCATATTCCCTGGGAAGCATTGAAATCATACTTGAGCTATAAAACTGTTTAATCTGGTCGTCAGATAACAAGTCAAAATTTATGTAGGTTTTCACAATCAAGCGTGATTCCACCAACTCATATGCAAACACTCCATCTGGACATGTCAGGAAGCCATCATTTTCCCCATAGGTAGATAAAGCTTCTGCAAAAAAAGCATCCAGCGTGATAACACAGTTTTCATGGGACTGCATTCTTTCGCTAAACCGGTCCACACAATGTGACGTGTAAAACACTTGAGGGTGAGTAAAGGACTTAACCAGTTTACCTTTTTCGGTTGACTCTGTTTTTGCAGGAGAGACAATAGTACAGAATCCATTTTTCGAGAAGTTGATAAGCACCAATACATCTTTTCCAAATCGTTTGGCAATTTTTCGGGTAACTTCTGCAATAAACTTCTGTCTCTTTCTGAGAGAAATTTTAGCGTTGCTTTTGAACTTCTTTTTAAACTCCCCTTTCAAAAAATTCTCAATTTGCGCTTTTTTAAATCCAAAATGTCTATCTTCACTCATTTTAAAAACCTTAACTATAATGTTATTTACAATTATACATTATTAATCAAAAACAGCAAAAGCAAAGGTTTTCACAACCTATTGATTTTATTATATATAGCTGTATTATTCTAAAATCATCAACCCAGGTCATCATGTTTTAGTTGTCCATATTTAGTCAGTTATGTAAGAAACAGGCTATGCTAAGATAGGTAAATGAATCCAACACCACGAATTTTCTTGATGCTTCTCGGAGCAACCCTCGTTTTCCATACAGCTCTAAGCTATATGGAAACAAATATAGAAGATTTTGAAACCGTTCCGTTGCCTCCCAAAAAAATTAAAAAGATCAGCACTAATAATCCAATTATTAAGATTGATGCCAAGGACAGGGACTCATGGATGTTGGTTGATTTCAGCTCTGGCAAAACACGACAGGTTTCTGAAGACAAAATTGATGATCTTAACCAGACTGATTGGGATCTTGGGTTCAGCAGAACAAAAATAATCTCCAATGGTGGCAAAACCAATCCATCTGGAAATACAGGGGTCATCAATTTGGGAGTTATAAACTTTGATGATGTTAAAACTGTTCCAGGCAATGGCTACATACAGGATCACCGGTCACTGGGCAACTTAATCAATAAGGAGTTGGCGGGTTGGTATAACTACCGCACGAGAACCCATAATATAGAGTCAAAAAAAAATGTCTATGCTTTAAAATTAAATAATGGCACATTTATGAAAATGAGGATTTTAAACTACTACTGCGGTCAAAAAGATGAGGAATGTCGTACCATGATGTGCACACGTGAAGAAGCGGCCTGCCTGACCATAGAGTATGTTTTGGCTCAACCTGGGTCAAAAGTTTTTCCTGTCACCCGTTTTGCACAAAATGCCCAACCACTAGAAAACACAATTGAATAAATTTTTTTTCATATTACTCGCTTTACTAGCCCTTATAGCCTGCGAAAACAAAAAAAAACCGGCAGGGATGGTTCTTATTCCCGAAGGAAAATTCATACTGGGCCTCAATCCTCAAAGTGATCTACTGCAATTTATGTCTGACAAGACATCGTCCCTCAATGCACAACCAGAGCAGGAATATTTTTTAAAGGCATTCTATATAGACCAATTTGAAGTGACGTATGAGGAATTCATAAAGTTCAAGCCTCAGGCAAAATATAAAGTTCGACAAGTCAATTTACCAGTTAGTGGGGTCAGCGCATATGAAGCCGAGGCATACTGCCTGTGGATAGGCAAACGTCTACCAACAGAGTTTGAATGGGAAAAGGCCGCTCGTGGCGGTGACAATCGACTTTTCGTATGGGGCAACGATTTTGAAAAAGGAACTGCTAACTTTGGCAAACAAGTCCTGCCTGTAAACTCCCTTGAGGGAGATATCAGTGCATACAGCATATGGGGAATGAACGGGAACGTTTCAGAATGGACTTCAAGCTGGTATCAACCCTACCCCAACTCCAAACACGAGGATATAAACTATGGGAAAAAATTCAAGGTTACACGTGGAGGCTCTATACATAAACGTGAACACGGATTTATGAAGGAATTCACCATGATTCCCCACCGGAATCTATTACCTCCCAACATGAGGTTTTGGGACACTGGTTTTCGTTGTGCAAAGTCTGCCGGATCAACCTAATCAGTGACCCCGTCCGATGGTGAAATACCAGGCTCTTTCGGGGCAGGAGTTTGTTCTCCGCTCACAGTTGAACTTTCCCTCACAAAAGGCATCGGCAACGGAGGCATAGGAGATTTAATATTACCGGATAAATCATCTGCAGCAAAATCAGAGGTTCTTATATTGCCTTCATTTTTTGGTTCAGAAACAATATTGTCAATCGGTACACTTTCGACTTTTTTAGCAGACTGTGCTGGCCGTCGACGTCTACCTCTCTGAGGTCCTCTTCGTGTAGAAGGCCGTCTGGTATATTTTCTTTTGGTAGGCACTGAGCTTTGAGCTTCTTTATTTTCTGATTCTGCCTGTCCTTCTTCAACTTTCGTGGAAGATCTGGCTGATCTCCCTCTTCCTGAAGGGCGTTTGCCGGTCTCAGAAGGTTCAACAAGTTTTTCATCTGCTTTCACGCTTTGCTCAGCATCAGCTTCCCAAACTTCTGTGACTACATATTTGAAATCATCATAAGTCAACCCTGCTTTAGTCTCGAAACGAAAATCAACAGAATGTTTAGATTTCAGGGTTGCAAGCACATCCAGTTTGTAATTCAAAATATAATTTGAAACTTCTGGTGATACTTCTAATGTGAGTACTTTTACTCTTTCTACCGCAATGATTTCTTGAATTTTCCGAAGGACATTCAATATTATAGAATCTACAGAACGAATCAAACCCGAACCATTACAATGCCCGCATTGCTCAAACACTCCTTCTTTAACAGGGGGTGAAATACGTTGCCTGGACATCTCTAGAAGGCCAAACTTCGAAATTCGGGCAAGGTTTATCCGCGCTTTGTCTGTTTTGCACCATTGTTTCATTTGTTTTTCAACAGCGGCCTTGTTCTTTTTTTGGAACATATCGATAAAGTCAATAACAATCAGCCCTCCCAAATCTCTCAACCTGAGCTGTCGAGCAATTTCCTTGGCAGCCTCAAGATTTGTTGTCAACGCTGTCTCTTCAAGATCCAGACCTCCCTTAGTTTTTCCGGAGTTAACATCAATAGAAGCCATTGCCTCACCGATATCAATTACGATGGATCCACCTGATGGCAGTAAAACCGTTCGCTTATAAATAGATTCTATCTGCTCTTCAACATTGTATTCAGAAAAAAGAGGTTTTGTTTCTTTATACAGTTTGACAAGATTCCGGTTACGAGGCATCACAAGTTTTATAAATTCCTTTAACGACTTATAAGCCTCTGGACTATCAACGATGATCTGGGAGGTGTCACTGCTAAAATGGTCCCGAACGGTTCTGACTACCAAATCCGGTTCTTTATAAATTAAACTTGGGCCAGTTATCGATTCATTTTTGGGAGCCTCTTCAACTTTATTCCAGATCTTTAGCAACATCTGCAAATCTTTCTGCAGTTCAACTTTTGTTTGTCCTACGCCAGCTGTCCGAATGATTACACCCAGATGTTCCGGCAAATCCAGATCAGCAACAATATCCTTAAGTTTTTTCCTTTCACTTTCATCTTCTATTTTTCTAGAGACCGCGCTTCCCTGACCTTGCATTAAAACCAGAAACCGGCCCGCCAAACTAATTCCATTCGTAAGGGATGGTCCCTTTGCATCCCTGCTTTCCTTCGCGACTTGAACAACAATACGTTGCCCACGAATCAGGACATCCTGTATCCGAACTTTCGCCTTTTTTTCGCCGGTATGAACGTAAGACTCTTTGAGAACATCTTTAAAAGGCAGAAAACCATATTTCTTACCACCAAAGTCAACAAATGCAGCTTCAATGGAAGGTTCAACCCGGTTTATCACACCTAAATATATGTTTCCTTTAATTTGTTCTCGAGAAGAATGCTCAACGATATAATCATCAATAATATTGTTATCCAGAACAACAGCTCGGCATTCTTCAGGTTGCTGAGCATTAATCAACATTACCTTTTTTGCGGATTTGCTTTTTCTCATTTGAAAATCTTCCTGACTTTATCGCAGGTAACACCAACGGTAGGTTTCGAGGCCGAACAAAACATTCTAAAGGTTGATATATTTAGAATTAACCTTTATAATTCAAATAATTAAAAAAAAGTTTTGTTTTTATGCCGGTCAGAATCACAGGTTATCGGCCTTGGTGAGAAATGAAGAAATCTGTGTTTTTGGGTTGGTTTTTCCTGTCGGAAAGTCTATAAAAATGTTATTTAAATTCTTTTTAAATTTCGATAAAAACCATAAAACTTTTAGGGTTTATCTTCCTTTGAAAAGGGTAACAAACGATCCTTACTTTATTCTCAAAACCGGTTAATTCCGGAAAAATTTATTGTCTTTAAAATGGGGCAAACTCATATACAGTCATAATCATACCACTCTTATCAAAAATAATGGAAAGAATATTGTGAAATTAGCAAATTATCCCGATAAAAAATATGAGTGAAAAATACCTTGATCAGTAGAAACTATTGTTTTTAAAACATTCACAAAGTAGATAAACAGGAAACCAGAATGGTAAGCTCAAACACCAGTAACCATATAGGAATGACTCAGTTAGGCGAACTGAAGCCAAATGACTTACGGGGCAAAACAATCTTCATCAGGTGTGATTTTAATGTCCCGCTTCGATCCACGGCAAAAGGGTTATACCGGGTTGCAGATGACACAAGAATCAGGCGCTTTCTAGATCTCACTTTCAGAAAGATACATGAACTGACAGAGGGAGATTGTCGAATCATTATAGGTTCACATCTTGGTCGTCCTCATAAAACAAAAGGTCACTCTGGTTGGGATGGTATCTTTAACATACAGTTTGTTTCCTCTCACTTCGATACTCTTGTTCGCCGAATTTACGGAGACACCTATACCATCTTTCCCCCTGAAACAATAGATTCCCATATGCAGCATTCTCTTGAGATCGTTTCGCATAAGCGTTTACCACCGGGCGGAATCAAGTTTCTACCAAATTTAAGATATCTGCTAGATCCTAAAAACACTGATCTTTACCGCACTGAATTCATCACAAAATTGGCGGATATAGCGGACGTCTATATTAACTGCGCATTCGGATGCAGTCATCGGATCACAAAAAGCATCAAACTATTACCACAATTAATGCGGCAAAAAGGGAAACTGGTTGTTGCTGGTGTACTTTTATATGAAGAGATAAATCGTATCGGGAAATTTGCCTCAAGAATTTTATCTCAACCTAAAAAAACACTGGTCGTAGCAGGTGGAGCAAAAATATCGGACAAAATTGAAATTTTGAAACAATTTGTCTCAGCTGGAGTAAAAGGGATATTAATAGGGGGGAAAATGGCCAACGCATTCCTTTTGGCCCTGCAACAAAAGGAGTTGCTACAACCTTTTAATAAGGACACATTACCGGCAAAACTATTGAGCCAGAAAGACTCTGAAAATGAGGAACTTCTGAATGAAATCAATCTGGCCGAGGAAATCCTGGAGCTTGCAGAAGTTAATAAGGTTTCTTTGCTTTTCCCCGAGGATTACAAAATTGTCACTGATTATCAGAGCACAACTTTTGAAAATAAAACAATTCCTGATTTTTCAAAAGAGCTCCAGCTCGATTTAGGGGAAAAAACCATTAACCAGTTTGAAGAACTCTTCAAAGATATCCAAAATGTTTTTTGGAACGGTCCACTGGGTGCCTACGACCACCCCGCTTGCAGCTATTATGCGGAGGGCTCCCTTGAATTAGCCAAATTACTGTTTCAAATGTCCCTGACAAATGAAAACTTGTCCGTAGTTATTGGAGGTGGAGACTCTGCCGCGATCCTGAATAAAATCGGCATCACTGAGCTAAAAAAAATGATCAAGGCTCAGATCGAAAAGCAATTCCCTTCAACAGTAAACCGGAATCAAATATCAATCGATTTCCTTGAAAATGATTCGTACCAATTATGGAACTACTTTGCCAGTAATTTCTTCGTATCCACTGGTGGAGGAGCTTCCTTACAGTTTCTGCATGGATTTTTAAAAGAGAAAGCTAAAGGGGATATGGCTTCTTATCTGCCTGGAACTGCCACATTGATGGAATTATGTGAAATATAATTCGATTGTAAACCCAGCAATTTTTTCATACAACTTTTTAGAATCGTTTTCATTTTCTCGCACTCACTGAACAACTCCAGATAGCACTTACGCGTTTCTATGGCCAGAAGGCATATATTATCGCCTTCTACGTTTTCCTTTCTTTTGCTGAACATATCGGTCAAAGGTTTAATCTCAGGATTACTCATCCCCATTACTTCAATTTCCTGATCTAAATCAGTGAGCCTCTCACCAAATTTGCTTATTTTCTGAGGGTTATTTTTTCGTCCCGAAGAAGACCCTTTGATAATTTTCCCACAAAGACTTTGTCCCGCATGCGCCATATTTGATATATCTTCAATTACAGAAAGTTTTTTATCCAACTGATCATCGACCATTTCAATACCAGAGCAATCATATTCCCTCGAGAGATTGGTACAGGCATCAGTTATTAGATAGTCATCAACATCTTTCTTTCCTTCAAGAACTGCTCTCCAAAGCAAAGTATAGGATGACCGGATTAAATCATTCAATTCGAGTTTATACTTGACTAGAGGCCTCAACCTAAAGTTCTTGTTTGAGTCAAATTCTGTTTCATAAACATTCACTTCGGATTCTGGACTGATTGCCTCAGGAAGAATCCAGGACTGAGTTTTAATATGGTTTTCTATCGCAGAGAAAAGATGTTGTGGGCGCACTTTGTCAACACAGACAATATTATTACAATGGACTCCATAACTGCATGGTGCGCAGGAAACTCCCGCCTGAAAAATCAAATGTCCAGGAGCAAAAGGTGCCGTTTCATAAGGGTGAGCATGCGCGAAAAAAAGACTCACAATTTTTGTTCCCATAGCCGCAGCCAAGTGCATTGTACCTGTATCATTGGTAACCAGATATTTACATTTCTCCAATAATTGGGCCAATTCATTGATACTGGTTTTACCTGCGAGATTCGTTATCTTATCCTTATTTTTTGTGAGACTGATTACCTCCTCAGCAACCTTACTTTCAGATTGCACACCAAACATGAGAATTCTTGCATTGGTTCTTTCAATCAGCATGTCAGCAAGGCTCGCAAAATACTTGGTGGACCACCGACGACCTTCCAAGCTTGAGCCCGCCTGAATACCTATCAACATTTCTTCAGAGTATTCGGTAAAAAAATTTGCAAGTGAGTGCTGGCTTGGAGGTCGAACCACTTCAATTGAGCGCCCTTTAACATCAACTCCTGCACTTCCAGAAAAAATTTCTACCAGATTAAATTCATTAAAAGTTCGATTAAAAACTTCAACACCAAAATATTGCATCCATGGATGGCCTGTCATACGATCCCCAAATTCATTGCAATGAAAACCAATGACATTTTTAATACCCAGGTAACCAACCATTAACGCGCTGAATTTCGAATGACTTAAATTTACTAACAGGTCAAAATTTCTTATCTTTATATCTTCAAGAGATTCTTCAAGATAACGATATACTTTTACCCATGATTGATCTTCCCAGTTCTCACTGATTGTGAACTGTTTAAAATTAAGAACAATTGATTCGTCGATATCCGGCATAAGAGGTACAGCGCTAGAAAAATCGCTGGTAACGAGTAGAGTGATTTTTGAATCCGGGTACTTCTCCCTCAATCCCCTGATCAAAGGTGTTGTCTGAATCATGTCCCCCATTCGAGTCATGCTGAGAATTAAAATATTTTCAGCCACGATCACTCCTTCTCCTTTAAAATCTGGTCCAACATCAAAAATAAGGATTCTTTACTATCCAACATCCCTTCACCTCTATGAATCTGGTCTATTACTGTCTTTAAGGTGAATGGATGCTGTCCTTTAAACTGTTTCAGGTACATCCCTAGATCCGTATTCTCACCTGCTTGCTCAATACAATACTCTAATGGATCCCTATCAGATTCTTCCAGGGAGTCTAGAGCCGCTTTACGATCAAGAAAAACATGTATCAATAGTTCTTGCATACGATGTTCCATTGTATGCTCCATTAATACACGTTTATAGGATTCCAAAGCGATTGCATTCCTTTCCTCTGGCCTGGCAAGGAAATAATCTATTTGATCGCGCATTTGATCCAGTGACTCGAAGGCTATAATTTCTTGACCTATTCTGAACATGCGTGACAAGTCTTTTCGTTTATCTACAAGTTGAAAGCCCCTACAAGCAGCAATTTCAAAAGTCCTGGGATTAACAAAGTCACCATCCGGGTTAAGTCCATAATGATAAGTAGAAGAATGCAGATTTAGATTAATTTTGGCAGAATTATAAATTTTTACCGTTTCCTCTGTTGAAACGCGCTTATTATTATTTTGCACATGCCGCCCTAGAGGTGTTTCAGGATTCCAACCCTCCCCCCAAATCTTGAAGTCTAGATCCATCAATCTAGGAAAAGAATGCACTCGATTATGATAAGGTGCCCCCATGAATGAAACATCAGCTTTATAAAAATCGTTAGCCAGTGTATCCAAAGGCTTATGAATATCAGGATAGCAGGCCTGTGGAAGATAATAACAATCCCTCACTTCTTTTGATCTCAACTCGTCATGAAAAATACCATCCTGCAAGGTAAAAATGTGATCATAAGAAGTAACAATTTCTTTCCAATAGGGCAAAGTCCTGAAATCCTCCACAAACCAGAAAACAACTGGAATGTTTAACATTTTGAGTTTTTGGATTGCATCTGGAGTTAGTGGTGCCTGAGCCAGAGCCAGGACAATATCAGGTTGGAATTCGGCTGCCTTGGCTGCAGCTATTTCCCCCATAAACTTCATGAAGTTTTGGGAAAGAATCTCAGAGTTTTCCGGATTGCGTGTGACTTTCTTCAAAGAGAAAAAACCCTGTTCAAATGCTTCGCAATCTACCGTAGCAACTTCATGTCCCAGATTCTTCAAGGCCCCTGCACAATGATGAGCTGTAGGTAAAGAGCCACCATAAACAGGATTTACAATCATCACTCTAAGCGTACGTTCCTGTAGCAAACTTCTAACCTTCAAACCCTCTTCAAGCCTGTTGTAATAAACCTCACCAATTCTTATGGAAGGAAGATGCTTAAAAGTATTCCAGTCACCGGGCTCAAGCCGTGCAAGCAAACAAGCAGGCGTTTCCCCAATTATGAAGCGCATTCTCTGTAAAAAAGGCCTCATATCAATGCACGACATAAAAGCCCTGAAGACGGGCATCAATGGCTCGACAACGGTCAGTTCCGTCTCTTGTTTTTTTAACAAGGATTGAATGTGATAACCAAACCCCAAACCAAAAATAATTGTCTTCCGTTCTGAGTTGAAAACAAAGTCTGCCGTCGTTTTCATTCCTTCTTCAAAAGGGCGATACTGACTATGCAAAGTTACTCCAGCAACCTGAGGAACAGGGAAGCCATCTTTCGACTGAACAACATTAACACTCTCAGGAAATGGTTCATCAGCAACACGCCCTGCAAGTTCAGGGTCGTATTCTTGCAGGAGTTTTAAATTTTGTTTGAATAAATCCATTTCAAATAATTTATTTTGTCAACACGGCATCGGCACGAACACTCTCTAATAGTTCCCGGGCAGGTTCATGCTCTGAGTCAAGAGCAAGAATGTATTCAAGGTTTTTAATTGAGTCTTCAAGTTTTCCAAGCTTATATTGAATTCCAGCCAGACCAAATCGCATATTCAGATCAGCAGGATGAAGGTCTATAAACTTATTCAAATATATTTCAATCTCACCAAACTGTTCAATCTTATAGGAAATTTCCAAAAGAGATTTGCAAGCTGATAGGTTTTCCGGATTTACATCCAAAGCTTTACAAAAATAATTGAGCGCCCCATCAAGATCACCTCTGTTTATCCTAACCATTCCAAGGCCACAATAGGCTTTATCATTATCAGAGCTGTGATCCAGGCACTTGTTAAAACAAATATCTGCCTTCTTATTGTCTCCTTTGTATAGTGCCAGCAAACCTGAACCCAACCAACCTCTGTAGTTATTTGGTTCCTTCAAACAAGCTTGATCATAGAATGTCTCAGCATTTTCAGGAAGCTGTAGTTTCATATAACAATCCCCCATTCCAATAAGCGCCTCAGCACAGTCAGGAGTCATGTTAATAATTTCATCATAAAGCTTTAAGGCAATCTCAAACTCACCGGATTCCAGCACTTCTGATGCTTCAAACAGCAAGTTATCAATCTGTGATATCGGCTTTTCTTCTTCAAACATATTTTCCACCTCTTTTCTATTGGCTCTTAAAGTATTTGCAATAACCAGATACTGAAACACAAAGAATCTCTTAATCTCTTCAGGCGTCAAGTTTTTGATTTGCGTCCTGCCAAAATTAAGAGATGTAGCATTTTGCTCCGAAAATTTTTCATACTGAGGGTCTAAAACTTCTTCAACCCGCAACACAGAATAACCTGCCTGTGAAAACAATTTTTCGATTTCCTTATACGTAAAGAATCTGAGGTGGGTTTCATCAAGTATTCCTTCCTTCTCATAAGTCCAGTTTCCTTCGATCAATTTATGAACCACACCGTGAAACTGAACATTGGGTATACTTGCCACAATTGTTCCTTTATCTTTTAGTAGTGGACGGATTTTTTTCAAAACAGAGAGAGGGTCAACCAAATGTTCCAGAACATCCGCAAACAAAATGCAATCGAAAGAACTTTTGCTATAAGGCAGGTCTATATCCTCTATGTTTCCCTGAACCACATCGTCTAATACATTTTTAGCAGCACTGGCGGCTTTGGCATTCAACTCGATTCCCGCCACAAAGGCTCCAGAGCGTTTTTTGAGCTCTCCACCTGTCATTCCAGCTGCACAGCCCACCTCTAAAATACATTTAGCATCATTTGGAACCAAAGGAATCAAGTCGTATCTAATATTCTGATAGTAAGAAGAAGATTTATCATTCATTGGCTCAGGTTCATTGCTACTTCCAATTTTATTTTCCAGAGTTTGTATCATCGTGTTTATACGATGTTCATAAGTATGACGTGCCAGCACTTCATTTCTTCCATTATCTGCGATCTCTTCCCTGACTGTTTCATTGCCAAGATAGTGAGAAATAGTTTCTTCCAGTTGATCATCGTCATATAAAACCAAATGTTCCTTGTCTTTGAAGAAGTCTTCCAGACCGCTCCCATGTACACGGTCGGTCACCAGCAGGCTCCCGCTACACAAGGCTTCGAACACTCGCATATTGAGATCATTATTGATAGCATTGTTAAACACGATTTTAGATTTACTAAAATGCTCCGCCATTTCGTTCATGAATTTTCTCTGGCAATCCAGATCAAACTGCTTTTTAATTCTGTCCAATAGAAGATTACGCCGGTCAGGTTTTGAAGATATCGACCCTACGAAACCAACATCACAATTTTTAGAAACCTTAACTTTTCCGTGTATTTCAGGATCACAAGCAAGTGGTAACCACATTACATTTTTGATCCCAGCCTGTTTCATGGCTTGTACATAGGCCTTCTGAGCCAAAAAGACAAAATCGAAATTCCCTGCAATTTCAATATGTCTGTCAAAATTTATGTGCGTATCAATGAGATAACAGACTTTTGGCAGCTTGTGCTTCCCCAAATCGCTCGGAATATCGCTCAAACCCGTTTCAATCCACAAATAAAAATCTGGTTTCCATTCTTCAGGCAAATGCTCCATCACCTCTTGCAGAGTAGTCTCATTTCCCCTGTATATATCTTGTGGAGTGACTTCCCAGTTAAGAGCTTCCAAATTCCATAATTTGATAATGTCTTCATTTATTTGAGAACCGCAGGTGATGACATTATGATTTTTCCTGGATGCTCTTTCCAGGTAGTGGGCGGTTGTAGCAGGATAAGATACAAAATCCATCAATATATTTTTGCGAGCTTTTTCCCGAAATGGGATGTTCTTTTGCTGGATGTTGACTCCCGTTCTCTCAAGAAATTCGAGAGCAGATTGTTGAATGGCCTTCTGCCAGGAATGAACAAACCTGTTTAACGGAAATTTTTCCTGAACAGTTTTTTGAGCCTGTTTGCCCAGCCTACGGGCTTCTTCTGGATTTTTTAACAAAAAGTCAATGCGCTTTTTCAGGTACCCAAAGTCTTTCGAGATATATCCATTTTTTCCATCCTCAATGGGGGAGGACTTGTTCCAGGAACTGACCACCGGCATTCCGGTTGCCATAGCCTCAAGCATACTCAGGTTATATCCATCTTCATATTCATCTACTGTAGTGTTGATGAAAACCCGGCATCCTCTGAAATTTTCCAGCAAATCTGGAAATCCCTCTGATAAACGAGAATGTGGAATATTGGGGTTGATGCCTAGAGTTATCAAAGGATGCTCTCCCACAATCTTTTGACTATCTGAATAACCCATCATCAAATCTCGTTCCTGGAGCAAATTGCCAACTTGTAATACAGTATCCCTTTCACCCGTATATCCTCCGTAGTCAGAAATATCGAGTCCAGGCAAAATCAGCTCACCTTCCAATCCCCAGTCCTTCCTTTTCTTTTCAGATATGAAGACTTTTTTGACGTCTCTTAAAAGCATGTCTATTTGTTTTAAATAATCCTGCCTGTTCACCTTATCTTTGCCTAGGGCAATTTCGGTTGATAAACAGTTGTGAAATACAGCAATTTTGGGGAGGGAATAGTCCTTAACTTCTATTAGATCTTTTATATTGTGTGCAATAATAAGATCAAGTTCACCGAGTTCCAGCATTTGCTGCGCATTTTTTTTTGAAATCATTGAAACGTTTTCTGGAACAGGGCGCATATTTTCATCCCATCGTCGGAAATGACCCGGGGCAATTTCAGGCTCTACGATTAGAAACTCATGACCAGTTCGTGCCAATAAACATAGATAGGGTTCATGCCAATTGAAAGAAAGGATTTTAAATTTCATATTGAGGGATCTCCACCTGGTAAAATTCTGTCTTCTACTTTTTCGGTGAATCTGGAAAATGACTTAACCCTTATTATTAATAGCTTTAAAACCAGAAGACGCGACCAGGAATATTAGGAATTAAGTTCAGCGAAAACCCGTCTATTTAATTTGTAACCAACTGGATTAAATCCCATCTTAACAAAGGGAAAATAGGGACCAATCTACCACCCCCAAACAACCATAAAATTGAAAAATAACTATTTATTTTTATATTTAGATACTAATACCTAAAGTTTAATGACATACGATCCAAACTCAAAAAAAATTAAAGGACGAGAGCGCTTGATCGAATACCGTAAGGCTTTTCAGGAGAAACGGCCTCTAAATGGTGAAATCCCTCAAGGAGAAGGTGAGCTAAACCGGGATGGAAACCCTAAGATTCCTCCCGGTCAAAGAGTGGTTGAAAACTGGCCTGTTCTGGATCTGGGGGTTACTCCAGAGCTAGATGAGTTTTCATGGAACCTGACTGTTTCCGGCCTGGTCAAGACAGTCAAGACCTTTGATTGGGAAGAATTTCTCAAACTTCCCCAGACTACTGATGTTTCCGATTTTCACTGTGTCACCACTTGGAGCCGATTGGACAATAAATGGAAGGGGGTTAAATTTTCGGACATTGCTGCACACTGCGGGGTACTCCCCAGCGCAAAATTCGTCTACATAAAGGCTTGGGACGGATACTCTACCAATTTACCGTTGGAAGAAGCCATGAAATACGATGTTCTATTGGTCCACGAATGGGAAAACCAGCCACTTACCAGGGAGCATGGAGGCCCGGTAAGAATGATCACCCCTCAGCTTTATGCCTGGAAAGGTGCAAAATGGATTGGAGAGATCATTTTCCGAGATAAGGATGAACTCGGATTTTGGGAAAAAAGAGGATATTCCAACACAGCAGAACCTTGGCTGAACGACCGATATTCCTGATACAGGTACATGTTCAGGTCACTCGCAATGTTTTCAATTTAGAAAACGCTTCCGACTCCATAATCACCTTGACCCCGTCATCCCCTATTCCCGTATCGAACAACAGGAGACTTTCTACATTAGTCAGGGTTTTGGTATTGGCCAAAAGCTTGGCAGACTCCAAATACAGGTAATTACGAGCCAGATTAAAATGCTTCACCCTCTGCAATACTTTTGACTTTGCCAGCACCTTTATGCCTTTGGGTGTTATTTCAGTCCGGTAAAGGTTTAATTTTCTCAAATTGGCAAAAGCAGGAGCTTTCGCCAGTGTTATCAGAGTTTCATCACCAACAGGATTCTCCTGAAAAATCAGCACCTGAAGTTTTCTGAACTTCTCTGATTGAACAAGTGCCAGTCCACCTTCAGTCCCTATATTGTTATAACGTAAATCAAGGAGAGAGAGATTCTCAGCAAATTCTGCTGAAGGCAATTCTTTTATTCCTTTATCAGAAATATTATTTTCGCCAAGATATAATCGCTTTAGCTTTTTAAACAAGCGGCAGTGAAAAAGGTGGTGGGCTCCGCGCCATGTCAGTTTGTTTCTTGACAAGTCGAGGTTTTCAACCTCAAAAATACGATTAGTTTGGACCAGGGCTTCAATACCTTCATCGCCCAAAAACCTGCCATTCAATTCAAGCGCCTCACCATCAAGCGACTCATCAATAATCCGGTTTACATAATCCAGCTTAACTTGTGTAATCATATCAATTTCTAACAGGTTTTAAGTTGATAGCACAACGAAAGCCGATATCATTAAAACCCCGCGATAAAGGGTAACTCCAGTCACGGTATCCCGATGCCATGGCAACCACCGAATCTGACCAAGAACCACCTCTTCTAACTTTCATAACGCCTCTGGTTGGCCCTCTGGGATTGTGTAGTATATCCGTGTAATAAAATTTAACTGAAAACCAATCCGCAACCCATTCCCAAACATTTCCAGCCATATCATAGACACCATTCGAATTGGGAGGAAAAGAACCTACAGGAGATGCCTTATCGTTCAACTTCAGTCCTCCCCTGGCAAGAGGGTTCATGAGATCAAAACCTTCTCCCCAAGGAAACTGGCAGCCATCGCCATTGCCTGCCGCCCTTTCCCATTGAGCTTCACTAGGAAGGGCTTTTCCAATCAAGTGGCAATAGTCCGCTGCTTCATACCAACTAAGCTTTGAAACCGGGCAGTTATCACAATCAGAAAAAATGCTTCGTCGCAAAAAATGCTCCGAAAACAATTTTTCAAATTTTATATTTGTCACCTCATACTTATCGATCCAAAATGCATCCAGATGAACTTTTTGCTCCGGAGCTCCGTGTTGTGGTCCAAAACGGTTGCATCCCCTTTTAAAAGTTCCACCAGGAATCAACACCATATCATCCGTAATGCTAGACTCTTGACCCGAAACCGGGTTGGTCCAAAACATAACAAGAAATCCCATAAACAGGTATTTTGATATTACACAAGGGTTTTTCAGGAAACTCACGTGAACTCTCTAAGTTCTTCCAATATAGCCAGTGTAGCCTTGGATCTGTTTAGGGTATAAAAGTGAATACCTGGAGCCTTGTTCTCAAGTAATTCCCGACACTGTTCAACGGCATGAGCAATACCAATTTGCCTGACTTTATCATTGTCATCCTCAATCCCAGAAAATTTATTCATCAAGTCAGATGATAGTGTAGCACCACACATTTTAGTAAATCGCTGTATCTGTTTGAGATTCAATATAGGCATGATTCCAGGAATAACAGGGACTTCAATATTAGCTTTCGCAGCTCTATCCAGAAAATTAAAATAATGCCTGTTGTCAAAAAATAATTGGGTAACAAGAAAGTCTACACCGCTGTCCACCTTCCTCTTCAAGTTTTCAATATCTTTATCAAGATCTTGACATTCCACATGCCCTTCAGGGTAGCAAGCCGCACCAATGCAAAAAGAAAAATTCTTTTTAATAAAAGCCACCAGTTCGTTGCCATATTCAAACCCACCTTCAGTTTTTAAAAATTTCTTTTCGCCTTGGGGAGGATCCCCTCTAAGCGCAAGAATGTTTTCAATATTCCGTGACTGCAAACTTTCCAGAGTCGAACTTATTTCCTGTTGATCATGCCCAACACATGTCAGGTGAGCCATACTTTCAAGGCCAATGACATTCTTTATATTCCCAACAAGGTCAACCGTCTTAGACCGAGTGCTTCCTCCCGCACCGTAGGTTACCGAAACAAACCCTGGGTCCGAGGCTTTAAGTCGAGCAATCGTTTCGAACAAAGTCGCAAAACCTTCAGAATTTTTAGGCGGAAAAAATTCAAAAGAAAAAACAGGAGATGATGATTTGAGTTTTTCACTTATTTTCATGTAATGATAATAACATAAGGCTTAAACAAACCAATGTAAGAAGAAACTTTCTGATTGGCTATTATAAGCTTAGAGTGATACCTTTGCATAACCTCGAGATGCTTCGACAGGATCAGGAAAACAACTAATTTTTGTCATACTGAGCCTGTCGAAGCATCTCGCTTTTCCAACGTGCAGACTTATGCAAAGGTCTCTTGAGCAGGAGAAATTTCGAGCCGTTGATAGAACATCAAAGTTTCAGACTCTTATTTCAGGAAGGATCAGGAATGTGTTCATAGATACCAAACTTTTTCAGGTAAGATAAAAATGCAACCACATTAACCAGTTCCACGGGTTCATCTTCGATCAAGTTCATCGCTTCATCAGTAAAGTATCCTGTGGTGATTAAAATTCCCCGAGACGCGCCTTCTCCTTTTACTGTATCAAGAAAGCCTTTCACCTTTATTGCATTGACAGTTTTGTCCGGGGGATCAATGATGCAAAGTGCAATATAGTTTCCACCGACAACCGGGGTTTCATCGTGCATTGCGAGTTCCAGCTCATGATCATCGGCCCATACAGAATGAATGTATTCAAGGTTAAATTTTTCCAGAAACTCAATACATTTTGCTTTAAAAGCTTCCCTATCGGTCAGGTAGGCAGGTATATCGGAAGGGCTGTCAAAGTGGGTTTGCTCTTGCGGAGGAGGCGGAGAAGTTTTTTTCAAGAAAAAAATCAGAACTATACCAATAAAAAAAGCTAAGAATATAATCCCGAAAATGGCCACTTACTTAATCATTTCATCCCAAATTTTTTCTTTTTTACCTTCTTTTATCAAACGATCATGTTTAACCATCTGTCGCACCGCAACCCAGAATACCCAAGCCACAAACAGCAACATTGTACCAATAGGAATATTATCCGGTTTGGTCGCGATTAAAAGAAAGTTTTCAAGTCCAGAGTTTTCCATTTTATTAGCTCTAGTTAGCGTTTAAATCATAATAATATATTGATGTGGGATGGAGCAAGCTTATTCATCTTCTTCCTCTTCATCATCGCCGCCTTCTTCATCACCACCTTCATCCCCTTCACCTTCCTCCTCGCCCTCTCCCTCGCCACCCAAACTCGCGTCAAAATCCAACTCTGCAGAGTTATAAGCAACAATCAGGTCTCTCAGGGTATTTACCTGGGTATCCACATCCCCTACAGTCTTAACCTCACTGTATTTGGTCGGCACCTTGTATTGATCGCCATCTTTAACCCAATGAGAAGGCATTGGGGTCCAGGGAATCATAGCTCGCGTATCTTTAAGCCATTTTGGTATCCAATCCTGCCTAAGTCTTTTGCTTGCAATAGAAAATTCGATTCCTTTCTGACCATCATCGTGGCAGCGTCCACAATCCATATAAGTGACCATTTCTGCACCCTTTTGTGCCACCTGGTCGTCTTTGCTCTTATGGACACCCGCTTCATAGCCACTACTCGGAGACAACGCTTCAAAATAAGCCGTCAAATCTCTTACCTCTTTATCAGTGAAGTAGAAAGTCGGCATTTTCACTTTGATCCATGTTCTGACAGGTGTAGGCTCCTTTAAAAATGAGTACAACCAAGCCCCTTTTATACGTTCCCCTACATGGTAATCCCCCATGTCCAAGGGAGGGGGGTATTGTGCTTTAGCCTTCAGATATTTTTGTATTCTCCCGCCTTCCCCTTCAACATTGTGGCAAGCTTTACAATTATATTTAGTGATCAGCCTTCGACCTGTTTCAATTATCTTTTCTTTTTCCGAAAGAATCTTGCGGTACTTATCTGGGATATGTGAACCGTTGAAACCTCTCAGGAGAACAACCAAAGCATCAATTTCATCCTTTGCAAGGTGGAAATTGGGCATCTTGTCCAACACGCGCTCGGTCCTGAAAGTATCAGGTTTTTTCAATTTAGTTTTAACCCATGATTCCCAGGTGTGTGGAATATGCGAATCTCCAAACTCAAGTTCCACAATCATTTTTCTACCAAACGCTGACAGTTCAGGAGCAATTCGTCCTTCCTTCTCCATTCCTTTAATATCATGACAGGCAAAACATCCACGACGTCGTACAACCGTTTCACCATGTTTGATCACCGCAGGATCTTTTAACTTAGCTTCAAGCCCGGGAATAACTTCTTTCTTGCCAAACTGAATGAGGTACGATGCTATATCTGATGCCTGTTCCTCGCTCAAACGCAAATTAGGCATTTTACTTTTTGCGTTATAAGTATGGGGGCTTTTGATCCAGCTCACCAGCCAATCAGCATTAACTTTATTTCCAATACGGCTCAGATCGGGACCAAAAACTTCTCCTTTACCATTAAGCTCATGGCAACCCAGACAACCAACCGCCTCAAATGTTTTCTTACCCTTATCCGGATTTCCCGATTCAAACTTAACCGGTAATACATAGCCTTTTTCTGACGCTGCAAGAAGATATGCCGTAGCTCCCAGCAAATCCTTTTCATTAAACCCAAAGTCCGGCATTCGTGTTTTAGGAAGATAATCCCTGGGTTTTTTGATCCAGCGGTACAACCAACTTGGGTCAACTTTGCTGGCAATCCGGTTAAGGCGAGGCCCGACTTTCGCTTCACTGGCGTATCCATCAGCCAGATGGCAACCATGGCATCCAAGTTTGATAAAGAGCCTTTTACCTTTGGACAACAACGGCGCACCTTCAAGATCAACCACTTCAGCGTGACAATTTCGACAAGTAGACTGTTGAAGTTGTCCGCGCAGTATGGGCTCATTCACTTCGACCGTTTGGTCAGTCTCATGGTGAGACCCATGGGCATGCTCAGCCGGAGCAGTTGCACTTCCCTGCCCTAAGTGACACCAAGTACAACCTGTTCGTTCAGGAGGATGTTTTTTAATCAGTACTTCAAGATTAGGATGCGTCTTTAGAGGTTGTTCAAAATCTTTGTAATGCTCGTCCTGGTAAGATATATGGCAGGTCATACACCGATCTACCCGGTAAATAATTTCTTTAAAACTGTTTTTTCCAAACCCTGGAATAACAGTTTGCAGGATTTCCGCCGGTCGCCAGAAAAAAGGAAACGGCTTGTAATAATCCATTGTCAATTCTATTTGATTTTTCTGGCGGGTCAGATTGGCGAGTTCTTTTTCTAAGTTGATCTGGTCTGCTTTTACCTTAAGAAGCCTATTCTCAGCTTCTTCCAGAATTTTTTGTCTTTCAAGAATTACAGGATTATATGCTTCTACTTTATCTTGAAGGGAATGCAAAGTTGCCTTTTGCACATCATAATTTTCCCCTTCATGCATTGCCTTCTTATAATAATAATAGGCTTCATCTACCCGGCTTCCAGCAAATTTCTTTTGTTCCTTAGCTTCATCAACAGATATTTGCTTGAGGCGGACCTCCTCAACCAATTCCTGATAGTTGCTGGAGGACTCTAGTTCGCCAGTCTTTTTTGCGAGACTTTCTTTAAGCTGTTTTTCGGCACCCGCAATTTCAGCGTTGATTTTTTTCCACTGATCTTCAGCTATAGCATACTGTTCTTTAAAATATTGTTCCTGATAAGTCTTGAACCCTCGGCGGGCATATTCATCATCCCAGAACGCCCAAAGGGTGACAAATAAAGTCAGCCCCGAAATAAGGAAAAAAAGGAAACTGTATGAGGTATGCTCATCAAACTCGCCCTCTTTATAATCAGGTTTTTTGTCTTCTTCAGCCAATGTCTTACTCTATCTTCAGTTATAAATCTTCAGCTTATTAAACACTAATCCAAGGGGTAACCATTATATATTTGATATTAAACCCGATACGTAGAACAATTTTAATAACTATACCCATCATTATGAGGGCCAGTTGGATCTTTAAAAACATACGCAGAAACCCCACCGACTTTAGTGCTTTTCGTTCCATAAAAAAATAAGCACCCGTCCCTAAACCGAAGTAAGCCAAAAGCACCCCGCCGCCAAATATAGCGGACCAGGTATAGTCTCTAAACCCAAAAGCATATGGCAAGTCTACACTTGTCAGAGCAACAACCTTATGTGGATCCCAATATTGCCAAGGCATGAACAGGTTCCAACCCGGCCCCCTCAGGAATACCCCCATAATGATCAACGCAATCCAAAGAACCAGAAAACCAAAACAGTAAATCCATATAGCTACTTTTCTCTCATGATAAGTGTAATAGCCATTACCTTTAGGGTTCACATCCAAATAGGGAATCAGCATCAGCCCCACGATAATAAGAACAGGGGCCACAACCCCGGCAAACCATGGATCGAAATAAACCAGAATGTCCTGAAGGCCGAGAAAATACCAGGGTGCTTTAGATGGATTTGGAGTTTTTGTCGGATTGGCGGCTTCTTCCAAGGGTGCATCAATCACAATCGACCAAACCGCTAGCGCAATGATTACAACCAGAGAGCAAAGAAACTCTAACCTGACCAGATAAGGCCAAACATGAAGTTTCTCTGGAACGCCTTCTACCTTTTTCTTGGGTGCTACTGCCTGAGCCATTTTTTCATTTCCCCTTATTCACAACTGCCCACTATAGCGGACCAGAAATACCACCATCTTTGCGGATTCGCCAGAAATGCACAATCATCAAGGCCCCAGCAATCAAAGGAATGAATATGCAATGCAAAACATAGAATCTTAATAATGCCGGAGGTCCTACCAAGCTTCCTCCAATAAGTAAAGACCTGGCATCGTATCGAGGTGTGACACCTACATACTCTGCAAAGGGTCCCTCATTTCCAAGAAATGGAGTGGCCCTGGCCATATTAGTTCCAACAGTAACCGCCCACATTGCCAATTGATCCCATGGAAGGAGATAACCGGTAAAACTGAGTAACAGGGTAAAAGTTACCAGAAATACCCCAATGACCCAGTTAAACTCTCTCGGAGGCTTATACGACCCGGTTAAAAACACCCTGAACATATGTAACCATACGGTGATAACCATGGCGTGGGCCGCCCAACGATGCATATTTCTCATGAGCATGCCAAAGGGAACATCGTATTGCAGGTATTTCATATCATAATAGGCATACTCCCCAACCGGGCGGTAATAAAACATCAGGATCACCCCGGTCACAACCGTAGAAAGAAACAAAAGAAAGGTGATTCCGCCCATACACCAGGTGAACTTGATGCGTAAAGCGTGTCGATGCATCTTTACCGGATGAAGATGCAACCAGACATTACTGGCAATTTGCAGAACACGGTTTCTTGGTGTGTCTGCATAGCCATGCCTGAATGTTGAGGTCCATACCTGTGACTCAGTGATTTCCTTAGCAATTTCACTGAAAATCTTGCCACTTTTTATTTTATCCATCAATTCCGCAATATTGGGAATTTGAGGTGCTTTATTTGCCAAAAATCAATCCTCCATCAGTAAATGGATATATTCACTCTAAAATTGAGAAGGAAGTATGTAGATTACCTTCAAACTAACTAAACAAGGAGTTTGGCCCCTGGGTCACCCCATTGGCCTTTTTCCCAAAGAAACTTTTTACTCTTATCAACAATTATTTGACCATCAGGACCTAAAGCAATTTTCAGCCTTTCCAGGGGCCGAGGAGCCGGACCTTCAAAATGCATCCCCTCTTTGGTGAAACCGCTACCATGACAAGGACACTTATATTTGTTTTCAGTATTGAGCCATCGGGGTGTGCATCCTAAATGGGTGCAAAGACCATAAATTACATAGATCCCCTCCTCATCACGCACAATCCAGACTCGCTGGTCTTTAATATATTTTGTGCTTACCGCACCGACAGTATAGTCGCTTGGGTATCCAGCCTTAAATATTGGGGAAGGTTCGAAGAGAACTCGAGGAAAGAGCAATCGTGCAAAATATGCTGCAGACAAACCTAGTGAAGCCATAAACCCGGCCCAGCCCGCTAGAGAGAAAAATTCTCGGCGTGACCAGATCGTATGTTGCTCCTCATCTTTTTCCTTTTTTTCTTTCTTATCTGACTCAGCCATAAGCTCTATAACACCTATATTTTATAAGGACTCAGTGACTTTTAAAGCCTTCGGCGACAACCCAAAATAGACTGTCAAAGTGTTGGTTTTTAACATAATTAAAATATCGAGTCAAGACAAGAAGTGACTGGCTTGGAACCGCATGTTTTATGGGGACTTTAAGGCCTGCAAACAATTCCTTGCAGCCTCAGATATGGCATTAATCCTGGCTCCCTCAGAGCAAGTAGAATTAGCCAAATTACTCACCGTAATCCCCTTTTTTATCAGTAGCAAAAGCATTGGAATCCAGTCAGCCGCCTGACTTGAAATTATCTGTATACCGACAACCAGACGCGACCTTTTATCAGCAATGATCTTATATTTTTGAAAAAGAGATGCCCCTTCGGTCCCATTCAAATTATCTTCAAATATACCTTCAACAGGATGAAATCCCTGAAGCGGTGCCGTCTTCATAGAACATCCAGCATAAGACATGCAAGGGTGCATACGAATAGTATACGGGATCCATTCTCTATTTAGTTGTCTTTTTTTCCCCATCGCATTTTCAGCTGCAATTCTCCCCTCTTCCTGAGACAACGTATCGCTGGTCAATTCACCCGTTACACTACCAACCGCAAACACATTTGGCAAACTTGTCAGCATAGCATCGTCTACCAGAATATTTTTATGCTCACCCAAACGGACTCCAAGTTTTTCAGCCACATCATTTTCTTGTATTCCTGAGCGGTCTACGGCAATGACAATCTGATTCACAGAAAATTTAATCCCCGACTCCAAAGTAATTTCGATCTCTCCCCCATTTTTATATATGGAGATAATTTTTTTTTCTGGAAGAACTTTAATCTTTTTCGCTTTAAACTGACTTTCAACTACTTTATTAAAGTCCTCATCCAATTGTGGAAAAAGGTCCTTTTGCTCAAAACAATGGAACACCTTGCATCCCCTGCTTTGAAGGCCCATCGCAGCTTCTGTGGCAAAAAGGCCACCACCTACAACAAGCACTTTTTCAGGAAGTTCAGAAAGTTGGGAAATCTCATCAATGGAAATTACTACTCTCTCTTCATGAGGCAAAGTCGGCGAGAACCTGCAATCAGAACCATAAGCTAAAATTATTGATCTACCTTTAAAAAGTAAATGCTCACCATTCTCCGTTTGAACGCTGATCTCATTCTGGCTTGCAAGCCTACCTTCGCCTTCAACTACTACTACTCCAGCTGCACTCAATTTTTTCTCAAGAAACTGGGAATATTTATCTACCTCTATGTTCAATTCATTCTTATATTCCTCCCAATTCAATTTGAGCTGCTTGTTATTTTCCATAAAAAGCGCATTCCGCCTGCGAAAGCCCAATTCACCCAGCTTGCTTTTTTCGATCAAACAAACCCTGCCTCCCAATTCTGCAGACCTGAGAGCTGCAGAAACGCCAGACAAGCCGCCTCCTAAGATCATCACATCAAACTCTTCCATACAGTAAGACCGAAAAAGCGTTAAAAGTTTCTATCATCAGAATACATACCAATAAGTCTACACCACATACAACAATCTATATCAAGTTAATCGCGGCTACCACTGTGATCAAAACCAAGCCTACAGAAGCAATTATGGCATGCAAAGTCACATTAATCCTTCGTGTGAAGGGAACAACAAAAACAAGATAAGCAAAAACAAGATAAGCAAAAACTGAATTTCTATGAATCTGGTAGAGATGAAACAAAAACAGAACATAACCGGCAATCACAGATCCAAAAAGGAGACGATGAAGCCTGTATCCTTTCTCACGCTGGTCACTGGGGAGTATGCTGACCCCAACCATAATATTTGCAACAGTGAGAAGTATGGTAAGAAATATGGCTAAAAAACCAGGTGAGGAAAATAAATCTTCTAAGGTAGTGGGAGGCATTCAACTGAAGGATAAAAACTAATAAAAACAGGACAAATTCTTACTCATCCATTACAACCCTGTTTCTCCCGGTATGCTTGGCTTGATACATGGCCTTATCAGCTCTTTCAAACAAACTCTGCTCCGTATCATCAGCAGTGATAACAGCCGCCCCTATACTAATCGTGACTTTAAGTTTATTGTCATCATGCACAAAATAATCCCTCTCGACCTCCCGGCAGATTTTCTCAGCCAATTGGGAGGTTATTTCAGCATTAACCCTGCTCAAAAGAACAACGAACTCCTCTCCGCCGTATCTGAAAATCTGGTCAGAAACTCGAATACTGTTTCGCACCGTTCCCGCAACGGATTTTAAAACTTGATCTCCCAATTGATGGCCATAATTATCATTAAACTTTTTGAAGTGATCGATGTCCAAAATTAAAAGGGCCCATTCTTCCTTGTATCGTTTAAACTCATGGATCATTTGCCCCACTTTCATATTATAAGCAGATCGATTGAGTACATTGGTCAAAGGGTCTACTAAAGCCTGTGCCTCACTCTGCTCCAGCTTTTTGGCAAGGAGCATAGAAGTTTTCCTGTGTTCTTCCAGCTCGTCCTGCAAGGTACGGGAATTTTCGCGGACCTTTTTCATCTCGCCAACAAAACTTTCTTTCAACTTCATAATATCTTGAATACTATCTGCATTTTCTAAATTCTCCACGCATTTAGAGATATTGCTCTCAAAACCGCTTGAATTGGAGACCACAGATTTAATGGTTTCCGCCACTTCAAGCACCATCGACTTGACAATATTTTTTTCTTCCTGCACAAATTCATGATCAAGGATTTGCCGGTCAAAAAATTCTTCGATCTCTTTACCCAATTCGGTAGATGGGCTTATCCGGACGCCCTTCCTGACAACATCTTCAAGGGCCTTAAGTTTTTTAGACAATTCATCTTCCTCAGGAATCGACTTTTTCAGCCCCCTTATGCATGACACCAGCAAATTTCCGATACGCTCAGAAAACTCAGCTGGGGGTGCATCTGCTTTTCCAGAACTACGCTTATTGTTCATGATCGAAGAAAGTTATATCAACTGGACTAATAAAAATGGTGCCGATGGGGAGAGTCGAACTCCCACGGATTGCTCCATACGCCCCTCAAGCGCACGTGTCTACCAGTTCCACCACATCGGCATCCCGAGAAGTTTTATCTAGAAGATTAATCGGATGAATCCTTGGGTTCTCCTCCACTATCAGGAGTGGACTCTTCAATACCCTGGATAACAGAACTTGATTTCTTATTGTTTGAGAAGGTCGCCAGGGTCAAAGATGTAACCATAAATAAGATAGCGATCCCAGTAGTCAGCTTAGTAAGAAAGTTTCCAGCTCCACTGCTTCCAAACATAGTTTGACTACTTCCAGAACCAAGTCCTGAACCCATTGCAGCTCCCTTACCTGCCTGCAAAAGTACAGTGAGAACTAAGCAAAAAGCTGCAAGCACATGCAATACTGTTATTATTGTATTCATCGATTTTTTCGAAATTACTACGTGAAATCAGGTAAACCGTCCAGAACGTTAGATTATGACTGAAAGGCTATCTCGATTCAAGAGAGGATTTGATAATAGCATAAAAAGAATCCAGTTTCAGGCTCGAACCACCAACCAACGCTCCATCTATTTCCTCTTCACTCATTAGTCCTTTACTATTTTCAGGGGTAACACTCCCACCATATAGAACTTTAGCTTTATTTTTTTCCAAAATACCCAGGTTTTCGACCATAAACTTTCTAATAAACTTATGAGCTGACACTGCCTGCTCAGGGCTGGCATTAACCCCTGTACCGATAGCCCAAACCGGCTCGTAAGCCACTACAAGGTACGCTATGCTGTTTGCTGACAGTCCCGCCAGACCCTCCGTCAACTGAGTTTTAATAATCTCCAGAGTACTCCCAGCTTCTCTTTCCTCCAGTGTTTCTCCAACACAAACCACTGGAGTAACACCCAACTTTAACGCAAGATGAACCTTTTTATTTATATCGCTATTACTTTCCCCAAACAACTTACGTCTTTCAGAATGCCCAATCAAAACATAGCTACACCCCGTATCCTTTAGCATTTCAAGTGATACTTCTCCTGTAAAAGCACCTTTGCTTTCAAAATAAAAGTTTTGACCGGCCAAACCTAAATTTGACCCTTTAATAATCTGGCTAACAGGATACAGGGATGTAAAGGGGGGAGCAATGACCACATCTACTCCTTCAACAGGCTTGTTAACAAGAGATGAGGCCAGTTCGCAGGCTTCAGAAGCCAGCATATTCATCTTCCAGTTTCCGATAACAAGTGGAGAAGTCACTTAAAAGTTATGCCCTGACGTAGGATTAGAAAATACACCTGAAACTTCAGTTATCAGTTTCTGCCAATAAATTTCAAAAGGTCCTTAACCCTGTTTGAATAACCCCACTCATTGTCATACCAAGATAAAACCTTAATCATATTGCCTTCTATCACTTTTGTAGAAATCCCATCAACGATTGAAGAGCAAGAGTCACCATTAAAGTCAATGGACACCAGAGGTTTTTCTTCAAATCTTACTATATTGTTAAGAGAACCTTTAGAAGCAGCCTTCAGAGTTTGATTGACCTCATCGACATTTGTATTTTGCTCAACTTCAACAACAAGATCAATAAGGGACACATTTGGCGTCGGGACCCGAATTGCCATTCCATCAAGTTTGCCTTTAATTTCCGGCAAAACCAATGCAACCGCTCTTGCCGCGCCAGTCGTAGTTGGAATCATGGAGAGGTTGGCCGCCCTGGCCCTTCGCAAATCTTTATGAGGTAAATCCAAAATCTTCTGGTCATTAGTATAGGAGTGAATGGTAGTCATCAAACCTTTTTTAATGCCAAACTCTTCGTGTATAACCTTGGCAATGGGAGCCAAGCAGTTAGTAGTGCAGGAAGCATTGGAAATAATTTGATGCTCAGAAGAATTATAAGAACCTTCGTTAACTCCCAAAACAATGGTTACGTCCGGATCCGTAGCCGGAGCAGAAATAATAACTTTCTTGGCTCCTGCCTCAATATGTTTCCTGGCCGCATCTCGTTTTGTAAAAATACCTGTAGACTCTATTACAATATCTACTCCCAACTGAGACCAGGGAAGGTTTCCGGGGTCACGTTCAGCAGTAATTCTTATATGCTTGCCATCAATAATCAAACCCTCGGAGTCGAATTGAATATCATGATTATTGACTCCTTGAACGGAGTCATATTTAAAAAGATGAGCCAACGTAGCGGAATCTGTTAAATCATTAATACATACAATTTCAAAACTTGAGCATTCTGGATCATCCAGAATGCACTTTAATACCGCTCTGCCAATTCGCCCAAAACCATTAATTCCGACCTTAGTTGTCATCTTTATAAAAAGCCTTTCAGGGTAAACTTATTGAAAACAAATGAGTTTAACTAATCGAGGGTAACAAAACAACAGGTAAGTCCAATCGTATAAACCAGTTGGAGTATGCTAAATTTATAAATTCAAGTCAATATAAACCTGCGCACAACTTTTTGAAGCAAATTGAAGGTTTTGCCTAATCGGTGGCAGGAACAGGATTTATTGCAGGACTGTCTTTCGACTCAGCAGCAGTAAGATAGGTAAACAAAATATGATCTATTTCATCACTGATTTCCAGAGTTTTTTCAGTACCGTTTACCAAGCGGTTAAACTCATTGATCAAAAGCCTCTCTTCATCAACTGATGCTTCGAGTTCCATTTCTATTCTTTTAACATCATCCAAGAGTCGAACCCCATTCTCTTCCAACGCTTTCATTTGTTTCTGTGCTTCATCTTTTTTAATGAGGATTTCATCACGAGCTCTCGTTAATTCGGAACGAAGTTTATCAATCGAATATAATTCCCCGTCCAAACGCTTAAAGCTTTGATCCAGGCTTTCAAGATAATTTCTCCTTCTCTGTATTAAGTAAGCACGGGAGTCAGCTAGATCCTGACTGTCATGAGCATTGTCATCATCAAGTATTTGGTCAATGGAAGTTGAGCCATTTAAAAGCTCTTCATATCTTTCTTTGATAGAGTTTTCTTCAGTTTGCAGTTGCCCAAGGTTATTAGAAATTTTGTCTATATTTTGGGAATATATATCAATATTCCGCATAAGAGTTTCCAAGTTTTCAATATTATCCTTAACTTGTTGCCCAATGGAGTTAAGTTTTCTTTCAATGGATAACCGGAAGGTCTCTTTATATTGCAAAACCCTGCTAAAAGTTTCTACAACACGGGAATATTCTCGCGCACTGGAAATTCCTCTTTCCCGAATGGCAGAGTTATCCTGGGATATTTGAGAAGAAGGTTCAAAATCTGTCATTACTGTGTCCGTCAATATTTTGGTAAAAACAACACTTTTTATTATACCGCAAGTTTTATACCAAACCCATCAAAAAAACACCAAAACTATAATATTTTCAATGGCTTCTATAGAATAGGCTCTACCCGAAATTTTACTTTCTACCCAATTCAATTGAACGAATCATCTCAGCAATTGCGTTTTCAATTCCCACATAAACAGCTTGCCCTATTATAAAATGACCAATGTTTAGTTCCTCAATTTCAGGTATAGCAGCAATTTTTTTTACATTCTCATAATTCAGACCGTGCCCGGCAAAAACCTTTAAACCTATTCCAGCAGACCTTCTAGCACTTATCTGTATCCGCTCCAGCTCTTCCTTTATATCTCCAGAGGATTTAAGCTCTGAGTATTTACCTGTATTGATCTCTACACTATCAGCACCAACTCTTTTTGAGGCATCCACCTGTTTCCCATCCGGATCAATAAATAAGCTGAATAAGATTCCTTGATCTTTTATTTTTCTGCCAATCTCCTTTAATTCCATTTCCTGGGAACAAACATCCAATCCTCCCTCCGTTGTAATTTCCTGGCGCTTTTCTGGAACCAAAGAAATCTGGTAAGGAAGTATTTCCAAAGCCAACGCCACCATTTCCTGCGTGGGTGCCATTTCAAGGTTCAACGGGGAATTGATTTCCTTTCGAATGATCCGCACATCATCATCCTGAATATGACGACGGTCTTCTCTCAAATGAATAGTTATTCCTTGCGCTCCGGCTTGTTCCGCCAATAAAGCTGCTTTTAATGGACTCGGCTCGATGGTCTTTCTTGCTTCACGAATTGTAGCAACATGGTCTACATTTACAAATAAACGGGTCATATTTCTTCTTTCAGAATTGCTTCAGCAACTTTAACCACCCTTCTGGTGGCCAAGACATCATGAGTGCGAACTATTGACACTCCCTGCATCAACCCAGATACTGTAGCTGCGAGAGATCCTTCCAGTCTTTCCTCAACAGGTTCATTCAAAATATTTCCAATTAATGACTTTCTTGAGACACCTAAAAGTACCGGTTTGCCCAGCTCACTAAAACGATATAGATTATTTAGAAGTTGGAGATTATGGGAATCCGTTTTACCAAACCCTATACCCGGGTCTATAGCAATTTTTTCGCTTGCAATTCCTGCTGATACAGCGACAGATATACTCTGCCGCAAATATTCTATAACTTCCTTCAAAACATCCTCATACTGCGGATTCTCCTGCATAGTCTCCGGCGAACCCTGCATATGCATCAAAATAACCCCGGCTTTAAAACGGGAAATCGTTTGTGCCATTTCCTCATATCTCTGAAGTCCGGTTATATCATTTATAATACTGGCTCCCTCCTGCAACACTTCCTGAGCAACAGCTGGCTTATATGTATCCACAGAAATTGGAACGTTAGCGATCTTTGCTAATTTAATCAAGACTGGCAACAAACGTTTCAACTCTTCTTGTTCAGAAATAGGCGCAGATCCTGGTCTTGAGCTTTCTGCACCAATATCCAGAATATCTGCACCTTCTTCAAGCATTCTCTCCGCAGTACTGAGAGCCTGCTCAACTGTTTTGCACCGGCTTTTTTCATAGAATGAGTCATGAGATAGATTGATAATGCCCATGACTAAAGTTTCATTCGTCTGCTGAGGAAAGCTGAATGGCATCATAAAAAATAACTTTGAATAATGTATGTAATAATGGCTTGCAAAAAGGACCACAAACCAAAAACTCCACATTCCGGCATAATGCCTGAAATGTGGAGTTTATCTAAAACGAAATATTATTTAAAGTATTGATCAAGCTGGCGAAGGATCAGGCATACCACCACCGCCCAAAAGCCCTTCTTTAGGATCGTCTGTTTTTGTCTGACGCTTCGGAATCTCAGGTTTTATTTCTTGCGGGTCTCCATCAGAGGCATCTGAATCAATGTCACTTTTCCCATCAAGAATATTCTTTACCTCATTCGCATTCAAGGTTTCTCTTTCAAGCAGAGCTTGAGCGAGATTTTCAAGAACATTACGATTCTTTTGCAATAATTCAGTCGCGCGGTTATATCCACCCATAACTAAAGTTTTGACTTCCTGGTCAATCAGTTTAGCTGTTTGATCGCTAAAGTTTTTCTGAGAAGAAAAGTCTTTACCCAAAAACACTTGTTCTTCTTTAGTGCCATAGGTAAGTGGACCCATTTTTTCACTCATTCCCCACTCGCAGACCATTTTACGAGCCATTTCAGTAGCCCGTTCAATATCGTTGCCTGCACCAGTAGTCATTTCTCCCAGACAGATTTCCTCAGCACACCTTCCACCCATTAAAATAGCCAGGCTGTTATAAAGGTAGTTCTTTTGATAAGTATGCTGTTCATCCATTGGCAACTGCATCGTTACCCCCAAAGCCCTTCCCCTGGGAATAATAGTAACCTTATGAATCGGGTCTGTTCCGGGTAACAGACAAGCTACCAGGGCATGCCCCGCTTCATGATAGGCTGTGGTCTTTTTCTCTTTTTCTGAGATGACCATACTTCGACGTTCAACTCCCATCATTACCTTGTCTTTTGCTTCTTCAAAGTCCACCATCGTTACAGCTTTCTTATCGTTTCTGGCTGCTAGCAAAGCAGCCTCATTGACAAGGTTCGCAAGATCAGCACCTGTGAAACCAGGAGTACCTCTTGCAATAACCTTCAGATCAACTTCATCAGTAAGTGGAACCGTAGAAGTATGAACTTTCAAAACCCCTTCACGTCCTTTAACATCAGGACGAGCTACCACGACCTGCCTATCAAACCGTCCCGGCCTTAACAAAGCTGGGTCCAAAACATCAGGACGGTTGGTAGCAGCAATAAGGATAACTCCATCGTTATTTTCAAAACCATCCATCTCAACCAGAAGCTGATTAAGGGTTTGTTCCCGTTCATCATGACCGCCACCTAAACCGGCTCCCCGATGTCGGCCTACCGCATCAATTTCATCTATGAAAATTAAACAAGGACTGTTCTTTTTTCCTTGCTCAAACAAGTCACGAACCCGTGACGCGCCAACTCCAACAAACATTTCAACAAAATCGGATCCACTTATGCTGAAGAACGGCACATTTGCTTCACCAGCAATAGCCCGGGCTAAAAGAGTTTTTCCCGTACCAGGAGGCCCTACAAGCAACACACCTTTTGGAATCTTACCACCCAGCTTGCTGAACTTCTGAGGCTCCTTTAAAAACTCAATGATCTCGTGAAGCTCTTCTTTCGCTTCATCGACACCTGCAACATCCTTAAAAGTTGTTTTATTTTTGGTGTCATTCAATAAACGGGCACGACTTTTTCCAAACGACATGGCTTTACCTCCACCTGCCTGCATTTGTCGCATGAAAAATATCCAGATTCCTAACAACAAAATCATCGGGAACCAGGAGATCAGAATGCTCATATACCAGCTAGTCTGCTCAGGAGGAACCACAACAATACGAACATTTTTTTCTCTAAGTGATTTAATCAGGTTCGGATCTTTTGGAGGTGCCGTAGTCTGGAAAGCCTGGCCATCCATATACTTGCCATTAATACTGTCACCTCGAATCATCACTTCAGTTACCTGACCCTGCTCAACCTGATCCATAAAGTCACTGAACACTACTTCTGATTGAGGAGTCAAAGGTTGATTAAATATATTAAACAAGGCAATCAGGACAATTCCGATCACCAGCCATAGAGCTAAATTTTTATAAAATTGATTCAAAACAATCTCCTCACAGAGTTATCGTCACTACACGGGTCTATATAATGGTACCACAAAATTAATATTTGTCGCCTTCTTAAATTAGTCGTTTCAAAGTCCTATTCCTTCTATTAAAAGCACTTTTTTCGTATTTTCTACAGCACGGAAAAGATCAGAGATTCGTTCTCCATAAACCCAAATAATATCATTATCGGCATTTGTCAAGATTGGGATAAATGGTCTTTCTTCACGTGGGATCTTTTGGTCTATAAAGTAGGATTTAACCTTTTTATGTCCTTGCATACCCAAGGGAACAAAACGATCGCCCGGCTGGAAAAACCTAACCTGAATATGTTCACCTGTTTTATCATAGTCTAAATACGCCTGTTTTTGATCCATAGGTTTGGGCAAAGGAGGATTAACAAATCGCGCATGCAGCCGAATCCTTGGCTGAACCAAGCTCGTTACACCCGGAATCTTCAATTTTTGTGCTCGGTTATCGATTTCAGGAGGCTCGGAGACATCGATCATAGAAAAACTCATCGTTCCATAGCCACATACCACCTGCACACCCCCAGGAAGCTTTATCGAATTCCCAACCTGATGCCTGGCAAAAAGATCAAGCACCTGCTTAACATGAAAAGCTGTGATCTCACGAAAACTCCCTTTCAAGTGGTAAAAAATTTCACGGACCAAACGACGCTTCAATGCCAGAGGTTGATTCACAAATTTGTCAACTCCAACACTCACGGCTCCATTCAGGGTTGTTACGAGTTGACCATAGAGTTCGTGCGTTCTTTCTGACATCCACTGATCTTCTTCATCTGCTATTTCAGCCAAGCTCAACAAATTCCCTGAAATTTCCCGATTATATGTCTTTAAAAAAGGAATTAATTCGTGCCTGATTTTATTTCTGAGATATTTAGTTTCCTTATTCGAAGAGTCTATACGGTAATCCAGATTGCGTTCATTTAAAAATAGTTCTAAGTCAGACCTGCTAAAACGCAAAAGAGGCCGAATTATATTTCCTCTTACTTCAGGTATGCCAGCAAGCCCTTTCAGCCCTGAACCTCTCAACAGATTCATCAAAACTGTCTCAACCCTGTCGTCTGCGGTATGGCCAAGAGCAATTTTATTGCCATTTATGGAAACAAGAGTTTTTTCCAAAAACTGATATCTGAGAATTCGAGCAGATTCCTGAAAAGAAGTTTTCAGGAAAGACTTTTTTCCTTCAGCATCTACCTTGTCCATAAAAAAAGGAAGAGATAGTTTTTCCGCCACCTGTTCAACAAAATCTGCGTCCTCGTCAGACTCTTTACCTCTAGCCAAATGATTTAAGTGTGCCACAAACAACTCATAGCCAATTTCCTTAGAGAACTGTTCCAGAATATAAAGCAACGCCAGCGAATCGGCTCCTCCGGAAACAGCAACCAAAACCCTGTCACCTGGAACTATTAATTCAGAAATTACTGGTTTTATTTTTTTCAAAAATGTTGACATGAGTCAGCAAGGTGATTGATTTAATACAGCGAACTTTCTCACCATTCTCTAAAAACACTTAAGAGTATGAGGACAATTTTCATTTGCTAGAATCTGCCATTTGCTAATATTCTTAATGGTGATGACTACCATCATGAACATGACCATGAGCCAATTCTTCCTCAGTAGCATCACGTATTCCAAGAATTTCAATATTAAAATGGAGAGTTTGACCTGCAAGAGGGTGATTGCCATTAACGTTGATTTGATCACCCTCAATACTCTCAACAGTAAAAATATTTTCTTTACCATCAATTTCAGAAGAAAATTGCATATCAGGTTTAATCTCCATGTCAGCGGGAAAATTTGAGCGGGCAACTTTCAATAGAAGACTTGGGTCCACATCACCATAAGCTTTTTCAGGAGGAACTGTCACATCTTTTTTATCCCCAACCTTCATATTTTCAAGTTCCTCTTCTAGTCCCGGCACAATATTTCCAAATCCATGTAAATAGTTCATACCATCTTCAGCACCAGCCCTGCCTAACTCCACACCATCAGAGTTTTTCAAAATATAACCCAAGCTCACAACATCGTTTTTTTTAATCACAAATGACTCCTTTATTTTCATAACACCAAGTGATGGCCTCACATAAAAGCCGATAAAATTTATTTAACAGTTAAAACCATTATTGATATGAAATCCAAACTTTTGGAGGAAAAGAACATGGAAGGGGATGTATAGTGGAGAACATTAATTCCAGCCAAATGGAAATTGCATGTATTAAAGACTGTTTAAAAGTTTCTCCTTTCGTTGTTGATACTCATGCTCAGATATCTTATGTCGATCTCGTAATTTTTTAATGTGCTTAAGTTTTTTTTCCAGCGAGTCAATTCCTGAATTTTCTTTCTTTCTTGAGTTTTCTTTTGATTTCTCGACGGATTTATACATTTGCTCCCACTTTTTCTGCAAACTTTGCTTCTGAGACTTGGCCTTTGAGTCCAACCTCTTTCTTTTCTTCGGGCTTTCGAGGGTTTTCTTTTTATCAGAAGCTTTGGAGAGCATGCCTTTATTTCTTTCGGGTTCCGCAAATAAGCTCACTTCAATAAACGCCGATTTCTTTAATTCTCCCATCCATTCCTCATAGCCCTGTTTTTGTTTTTCCGCAGCAAGAACCTGGGAAATACGCTCCTTGGCATCTTTTAGAGTCAAAGTTTTTCCCTGTATAACTTCCTCAACTTTTATGATGTGGTAACCATACTCAGTTTCAACAATATCACTGACCTGCCCCTTCTTCAGACTGAAAACAGCCTCGTCAAACTCAGGCACCATTTTTCCTCTTCCAAAAAGGCCAATATCCCCACCATCACTGGCAGAAATATCTTCAGAGTGTTTCTTGGCAAGCTCAGCAAAATCTCCTCCCTCCCGAATCTCACGTAATACCTTTTTTGCCTGCCTTAATTTTTCATTTCGAATGGTTTCAGAGGAACCTCGTTTTGCTATAAAAAGAATATGGCGGGCCCGTACCTGGCTATCCTCCCAGAAGTCTTTCTGGTGAGCCTTATAATATTGCATGATTTCTCTATCACTGACTTTAACTCGATTTCCAATTTCATAACGGGATATCTTTGACACCAGTATTTGATCTCGAATATGGTTTCTATATGAGCTAAAACTTCTTCCCTCACGCTCCAGCATAGCCTGCAACTGTCCTTCGGCAAGACCATTTTTCTGCGAGATATTCTTCACCGCTGCATCAATAGCTTCTTCATCAACTATGAAACCCATTTTTTTTCCTTCCTGGAGCTGCAGCTTTTCCTCAATAATCATATTGAGAGCTTCTTTCAAAAGTTCCTGCTCAGGAATATTTACTGAAGATTGCGAATATTTTAATCTCAGAACATCTGCCCGTTCCTCAATAGTACTTAAGGTAATTATTTCCGTATTGACTTTTGCCGCAACTTTATCAAAAACCTTAGCACTGACCCCAAACGGAAAAACCACCAATGATAATATCAAAGGCAAAATCAAGGCAGGATTAATTAATTTTTTGAAGGGCATCATAGTTGATCTCAATCACTGAATTTTCTTTAAGCCTAACAATCCATTCCTGGAAAGCTTTATCCTGAAGTTCTTGAAGCAAGATTTGTTCAATTTGCTTTTTAGATTCATCAAAACTCATTTTTCTGTCTTCAACTTTATCAACAACCTTAAATAAATGAAAACCATAAGGCGTACGAATTATCTCGCTCACTCCACCAATTTTTAACTTGAAGACTTTGTCAAATTCTTCAGGCATTTGACCCGCCTCGAAATATCCCAAATCACCCCCACGAACCCCTTCCGGGCCAAGCGAATATTCCCTGGCCAGTCCAGAAAAGTCTTTTTGTTTACTCTGCAGTTCTTTTTGTATTTCTCGGATCTCTTCTTCTGTCTCAACCATTATATGTAAGGCCCTTACTTGCTCACGTTTATAAAAATTTTCCTCATTATTCTTAAAATAACGGAGCAATTCATCCTCACTAACAGACACTTTACTATTGACAAAATTGTTAATCAATTTATTTGTCAACAGATTCCTTTCTATAGCGTTTTCCCACTGCTCACGAGACAGCCCCTCAAACTCCAGTTGTTTATCAAACGAGTCCTCACTATATCCCACTTCAGCTTTCAATAGTTCTTCACCAAGCTCTTCCTGACTGACAGAAATATTATTCTTTTTAGCTTCCTGCCTGAAAAGTGTGTTTTGAACAATTTGTTCAATAGCCCTATTTTTAAGCCAAATTAATTCTTCTTCCGATACTTCATCAACTCCTTGAACGCGAAATTTCTTTTTATGGGCCTTAAATTCTTTCAAAAATTTTTCCAGAGGTATTTCTTCCTTGTTTACCACAGCAAATACTGAGCTTTTATCCAATTCATCTGGAGAAGATCCATTAGAACAAGAAGCAATACTTAGGCATAAACCAAAGCCGATTCCTGCCAGCCACTTATTCAACATTGATTCTTTTCCTTGACGGGTTGTAAGGAGCTAGTCAATTTTTTCAGATAACTTCCAATGAGCTTCAAGTCTGATTTCCAACCTTTTCGATCCACGCGAATACTAATTTTATATTCTGAGTTAATACTCAACCTTTCATCGAATAAAGATGTTAGTTTTTCAGGGTTGATAGGTGTAGAGGGGAGAAGATGCAAACGGGCTTGATCCTGCTTCAGTTCGACTTTCGAAACATGAATCTGCTGGCAATATATACGTATTTCCAGAAGGGCCAAGAGTTTTGCTACCGGTTCAGGGTGTTGACCATACCTATCTACCAGTTCACTTGATATAGACAGGCTCTCCTCCTGCTCACTGGCAACCTGAATCCTCCGGTAAAAATCCAGCCGCTGATTCAGATCTGGGACATAGTCCTTCGGAATAAACCCCTTTACCATCAAATCCAATTCCGTCTCAACACGAGATTCAATTTTTTCCCCACGGATATCTTTCACCATATCCTCAACCAATTTGCAATAAAGATCAAATCCTATCGATGCTATATTCCCTGACTGCTTATGGCCCAACATATTTCCCACCCCACGAATTTCCATATCACGTGCTGAAAGCTGGAATCCTGCCCCAAGCTCACTAAGCTCCTCTATTGCACTTAATCTCTTTCGTGCTTCATCGCTTAGCCCTGCCGTACCAGGGATCAATAGGTATGCATAAGCCTGATGCTTATATCGTCCCACTCTGCCACGCAACTGATATAGTTGAGCCAATCCAAATTGGTCCGCACGATTAATAATGATGGTGTTCGCAGAAGGTATATCAAGACCGGACTCGACAATTGATGTGGACAACAGAACATCTATTTCTTTATCCATGAATTTTTTCATCACTCTTTCCAATCTATGTTCTGGCAGTTGACCGTGAGCAATATCTATTTTTACTCCAGGTACAACCCGGCGAATCATCTCAGCTATGGAATGGATACTGCGAATTTTATTGTGTACAAAAAAAACCTGCCCACCCCTATCTATCTCCCTCATAATTGCTTCACGAATTACTTTCTCATCAAATTTGCGAACAAAGGTTTTTACTGCAAGGCGATCAACAGGAGGCGTTTCGATGATACTCAAATCCCTTACACCCATCAGGGAAAAATGCAAGGTACGAGGTATCGGTGTCGCTGTAAGAGTAAGTATATCTACTGAATTCCTGAGCTTCTTCAGCTTTTCTTTATGCTTGACACCAAACCTTTGTTCCTCGTCAATAACGATCAAGCCAAGTGAGGCAAACTCAACATCCTTGGAAAGCAATCTATGCGTTCCTATAATAATGTCAACATTGCCCTTCTTCAGTTGAGTTAAAGTCTCCTTTTGTTCACTCGGAGTGCGGAACCTATTAACGATATCAATTGACACAGGATATTCGCGAAAACGTTCACGAAATGTCAGCAAATGCTGTTGAGCCAGAATAGTAGTGGGTACAAGTACGGCAACCTGCCTTTTATCCAACACAACCTTGAAAGCCGCCCGCATTGCAACTTCAGTTTTACCATAACCCACATCACCGCAAATCAGCCTATCAGCAGGCTTGTCTTTTTCAAGGTCTGCTTCAACATCCTCTATAGCTTTCAACTGATCCTCTGTTTCCTCATATTCAAAAGCATCAGCAAATTCGCGTATCAAAAGAGTATTATGAGAATAAGAATGACCGGCAGCCAACTTTCGGGAAGCATAAAGTTTCAGCAAATCTGTTGCCATTTCTTCAATTGCATCCCTCACTTTTTTCTTCTGACGCTTCCAGGCAACCCCTCCCATTTTACTCAACGGTGGTGACGTTTCAGATGATCCCACATACTTTTGAACAAGTCCTAACGCTTCCATCGGCAAATAAAGTTTTTCGTCATCAGCATATAGAATCTCTAAAAACTCTCCGCCCCCTACCCCGGTTTGCAATTCACGAGTTCCCTGATACAAACCAATTCCATAATCAATATGTACTAGAAAATCACCCTCTTTCAGATCTTTCAACCCTCGCTGAAAAGTCTGAGAGCGGGCTTTTCTGCGATACCGGTGCTTGTGTGTTTTCCCAAATATTTCGTGCTCTGCAATGAAAATCTGCTTAAAGTTTTTCAATTGAAAGCCTTCACTTATCCTCCCAAGGTCGACATCGATTTCAAGTCCCCACTCATGAAGCAATTCATGAATCCGACGAACCTGCCCTTTGGTCGGAGCAACCACCACCACCTTATTTTCCTCTTCCTGCCACTTCAGGACTTGCTCACTAAAGGCATCAAAATTTCCAACCAGCGAAGGAATATGTTTCACCTGCAGACTGATAGTTTGACCCATTTCTTCATCAGCGGTTTTTAAAGTATTCATGACAACACAACCCTTGAATTTGCCTGAATAACTATTGAATTCATCCATCGACAAAAACAGGTCTCCTGGGGCAGCAGCTATTTCTCCATTATCAATGACCGCATCATATTGTGCCTTGATGAGATTTCGAAATTGATCAGATTTTTCTTGCAACCGGTCCTCATCGGCGAACACTACAAGTGAGTCACCAGGGAGATAGTCAAAAAGCGATTCACAATTGGAATAAAAGAATGGCGCCAGAAACTCTATCCCAGAAAACATTCCCAAATGTTGAATTTTTTCCCGTAATTCCTTGACTGCCAAACGATCACACTCATTTTTTTCAGCAAATTCATTAATGGCATTCAACCCGTTTTTTGTTTCAACTTCGTTCAAACAAAGCTCACGTACTGGGAGAATACTTATCTTATCCAGATCATTTGTAGAAACCTGAGATAAAACATCAAACTCACGAATAGATTCTACTTCGTCTCCAAAAAATTCAATGCGAACAGGATTCTTTCTACCCGGCTGGAAGAAATCAACAATATCTCCACGCACGCTAAATTCGCCTCTATTCTCAACCAGCGGAGATCGTATAAAACCATTATCTGAAAGACAAACTTCCAAAACCTCACGTTCCAGACTCATCTTGCATTGAACAGGAAAAACCAACTTCTCTAAAACTTCACGCGGCATTACCTTTTGCAATACTGCTTCTAAAGGCACGACAAGAATCAATGGTTCTCCGTTTCGTAACCGGTTAAGAATATCCAGCCTTTCTCCAGTTATTTCATTCAAGGGTGAAAGTTGCTCATAAGGAAGAAGCTCCCAGGAGGGGAAAAAATGTAGAGAACGTCTTACCTTCTCATAACCAAGAAAATACTTAAGATCTTCAAGCAGAATCTCTCCCTGAGTTTGATCTGCTGTAAAAACAACAATTGTTCGATTATTGAATTGAATCAGCTGTGACAGGAAAAATCCCCAGGATGATCCTCTCAAACCTTCTACAACAACATGACTTCCAGCCTCTTCAGTCCATTGTCGAATCTGATTGACCTGAAATAAAAAATCTTCGGTCTCAATAATGGGGGGACCTTCATTCATAAATTCAAACTCAAGAATTCAGATTGGATCAGGCAGGTTTTGGGTTAGAACCGACTTTTTCTGGGAGCAAGGGAATCCATTTAGGCTCTCCCTTAGGTTTAAAGTTGACACAAACAATAAAAGATGGTCCTTCATAAAAATTTAATTTATAATTACCACCTCCAAAACGCTCAAAAAGGTACTCTTCAGGGTTGCTTCTAAAACCATCTAATTCCTCTTTGCTAAACTTTGCTATCTCATAAAAATAGATTCCCACACCTTCAAGGACTCCTGCAAGAAGAACGCAATTTACCTTGCTATATATTTCTTCAAAACGTTGGTCCATCTCTTCCTGGCTGGGGTCTCTTTTTAGCTCACGTTTTAACTTTGGCTTGTAGTAATCCCTGAACGCTTGTTTGATCCACATGGCAAAAAATATTCGGTTGATGTTTTATTAAAGCGGAGGGAATTTCATCAGAAACTGCAAGGAAAACCGCTATAATGATATAATTGCTTATCATAACAAATTCCATTGGCAGACATCACTATTTTCTATTCATAATTTTAATGAACAACAAAAACATATCAACAATATCGGTTGGACTCGTCCAAATGTCCTGTTCAACAGATGCAAATAAAAACCTGGAAAATGCTCTGGCATCGATTCGTGCAGCATCAAAGCAAGGAGCACAAATCATTTGCCTACCCGAACTTTTTTTAACACAGTATTTTTGCCAAACAGAAAATCCTGAAAATTTTTCTCTGGCCGAGCCTCTTCCTGGACCGACCAGTGCAACACTTTGCAATCTGGCCAAAGAGTTACAAATAGTACTGGTGGCCCCTCTTTTTGAAAAGCGGACTCCAGGTATTTACCATAATACAGCAATCGTTATAGACGCGGATGGAAGCATCGCAGGAACGTATCGTAAAATGCATATACCTGATGATCCCTGCTTCTTTGAAAAATTCTATTTCACCCCAGGTGATACCGGGTTTAAAAGTTTTGCTACCCGCTATGGTCGAGTTGGGGTGTTAATTTGCTGGGACCAGTGGTTTCCTGAAGCAGCACGGCTAACAGCTTTATCGGGAGCACAATTTTTGTTCTACCCTACCGCTATCGGGTATCAAGACGAGGATTTCAATGTCTCTGAACAACAGATTTCCGCATGGGAGACCATCCAAAAATCTCACGCAATATCTAATGGTGTATTTTTAGGTTCAGTTAACCGAGTTGGACGAGAAAATTCTTTGACTTTCTGGGGCCGGTCTTTCATATGCAATCCATTTGGAACCGTAATAGGACAGGCAGAAAATGAACCACATATTGTGATAGCACAATGTCCTCTGCCAGAGATCGAATCAACCAGACAAAACTGGCCTTTCTTGAGAGACAGAAGAGTAGACTCCTATCAAGGTCTCTCCAGGTTGTATCTTGACAATGAAGAATGAAATTCCCACAGACTACCGTATGCCAGCAGAGTGGGAACCTCATGCTGGAACCTGGCTAACCTGGCCGCATAACCCGGAAACCTGGCCCGGCCAGGATATGAATCAAGTCGAATCAGATTACCTGCAGATCATTAAATCTCTGACAACGGGAGAGCAGGTCCATATACTGGCTCTAGACAAATCATCCGAAGCGAATATTCATGACAAACTAGTATCCAATGGCATCAACATGGATAAGGTTTTCCTGTATGACATACCCACCAATGACTCATGGATCCGTGACTACGGTCCCAATTTCCTGGTTCGTGAAAACAATGTAGCAATCAACGATTGGGATTTTGATTCATGGGGAAGAAAATACAAATGGGAACTTGATGACCTAGCATGCAGCATCATTGCAGAACAATTACACCTGACAAGTTTTAAGCCGGGGATAGTTCTAGAAGGTGGAGCTATAGATGTAAACGGTCGCGGCTCATGCCTGACTACAGACTCTTGCGTTCTTAACCCTAATCGTAATGGAGGTATTCGAAGGGAACGTATGGAAGAATTTTTCAAAAAATATCTAGGAGTCTCTAAAACCATCTGGCTACAAGGTGATCTTGAAGGAGACGATACGGATGGACACATTGATAATTTAGCCCGTTTTGTGAATCCAACCACTATAGTAAGCTCTTTTGAGGAAAATGAAAGAGACATAAACTATCTTATGCTAAAAAACAATTTAGAACGCCTGAAAGAAGCAAAAGATCAGGACGGGAACCCATTCCAAATTATTCCTCTGCCAATGCCGGGTTATGTTGGCTCAAAAAAAGAGCGTTTACCAGCCAGCTACGCTAACTTTTACATAGCAAACCACGCAGTACTGGTACCTGTATACGATCATCCTAATGATCAAAAAGCCCTGGACCTTTTAACCCCATTGTTCCCTGACCGTGAAATCATCCCCATTCTATGTAAAACTCTTATTTGGGGGCTGGGAGGAGTTCATTGTCTCACCCAGCAACAACCAGATGTCCAATAAAATAAATCCACCAAAAGAACCCGGCATCAAATAATAAGCAACCATTGATTTAAGGAAAGTAACAAAATTACTAACCGTAACCCTTTGGAGGTTGATCATGGTGACAAAACATACTCCTCATAAATTCGCCAAAAACACAGCAACCCGAACAGAAATAGCTGATTATATGAGCACTTCCTTAATTAGCGTTGGTCCAGATGCCACCATTTTTGATACCGCTCAACTCTTGAGTGAAAAGCAAGTTGGCTCTGCTCTTGTAAAAAAAGATGGTGAGTACATAGGGATCGTGACAGAAACAGATTTATCTCGCAAGGTTCTGGGTAAAGGGTTGGACCCAAAAACAACAATAGTGAGTGCTGTAATGAGTCCTCAACCGCTCATCACTCTGGACTGCCATCAGCCGGTGACGGAAGCCAATTCTTTCATGGCAAAAAACAAGGTTCGACACCTTCCTGTTACGGAAAACGGCAAGATTGTAGGAATAATTTCGGTTAGAGACCTTGTAGCTTTTTTCGCTAACCCGCGATTTAGATAATCAGGAGTCGGTTGAAGATTCTGCTTGAGCAGGAATTTGAGGAGTGTTTTTAAGCCTGTCGAGCTCTTCTTCTAAAGAAGAAATGGACCGTTTTTGCTTACGAATGGTTGATTTTAATTTAAACCGGTCAAATATACCCATCAGCCATGCAATCAAAAAACCAAGTACCAAGGGGATCACAAGAACCACCATCAGTGGTAATTCAATGGTATGGAGCTTGAGTTGCAGATCATAATAGTTAAGCTCCACCGATCCCATGTTCTTCACGGCAAACGAAGCAATGACGATCAGCAATATGATCGATATGATAAATTTTATGGCTGGCATGAATTGAAGAAAAACTAAAGGGTGTAAGAGAAGACTAAACTATTATTCTTCGTCGTCTTCCTCTTCCTCATCATCTCCACCTTCTTCCCCACCTTCAGAACTTTCCGCTTCTTCAGCATGCTCCGGTTCAGACTCAGCAGGAGCGGGTTCTTCAGTAGCAGTTTCTTCTGCAGCAGTTTCCTCAGCGTGAGCAGGTTCTTCTGCGGCAGGTTCTTCAGCCGCAGACTCTTCAGTGTGAGCAGGTTCTTCTGCGGCAGGCTCTTCAGCATGGGCTGGTGCTTCTGCTGCCGGTGCAGCGGCGGCGGGTGCTTCTTCTAAACTAATGATTCCTGCAGGCATACCCTGGGTGGCACTTGGTCCTGCTCCCAATTCAGTCAACAAGGCTTCGATACCCGCTACAACCTCACTGGATTTAGCTTTGACATCAGGGGAATTTCCCATAGACATTTCCTGAACCGTGACTAATGCTCGTTTAAGCTCCATCACTGCCATCATACGCTCATAGTTACCCACTTTATCTTTCAGCCCGGAAATATCTTCATTTACTTTATTGAAACCATCATCTACATGTTTTTGCAAAGGAGCTATTTTTTCTTCAAGGCTTGTTACGGCACCGTCCATACCCATTACCCGGGTATCTAGATCACGGACAAAAAACAGGATAAATATAATCGCCAAAGCAGCCATACCAAAGCCTAAAAAAGCAATGGCCTTCAACATATTCATCTCTTCCTGCTCCTGTTGAACAGGAGGGACAGGTTTATTAAATTCGGCTTCTTCGTTCACGTTATCTTTTGAGGCTCCCTGGGCGTAATATTCACTTGCGTCTTCCTTTTCCTCACGCTTGATTTCTTCTAAACGTTCCTGAGGAGTCTGTTCCTTGCCTTGATCATCCGTTGTCATAGTTCAACCTTTTAAAAATATAATTTTCTTATCTCAAACCGTTTTCAGGCCAATATTCAAACAATCTAAACCCGCCAATCAACATCTAAATCATATATAATCGTGAGGTAGATGAGGACAGAGGCACTAACCCTCAAGTCTTTTTTCAGAGTCATCCTCAGAAAAATGCTCCGGTTTTTTTCCAAACGGAGAGAAAAATGAAGACTGATAGTACAAGCGGAGTCCGTATTTTGTCAAGAAAAATCAGGGTAAATATACTGCTCATTCTGAGCTTGATTTTGCCCGGAATGCATATCCATCAAAGCCTTGCAAACGAAGTCGAACTCCTCATGAGTCCGGAAATGGTGAGCGCAATCCCCATGAAACAGAGAGTCGTTGTCGACACTCGCCCTTCATGGAAGTTTCTTATCAGTCATATTCCCGGTGCGATCAACCTTGCCGATTGGCAGGAGTTTACACATACGCAAAATGGGATAAAAGGCATGCTCAGGCATGATAAAGAGTTTATCGCTAAAAAACTAAGCCCTCTGGGGTTTTCTCCTGAAAAAACCATTATTGTTTATGGTGATCCCAACGACCCTTGGAGAACAGATGGCAGGTTTTTCTGGATGTTCGAGTATTATGGGTTTAAGAAGGTAGCTATTTTGGACGGAGGATTGACAAGTTGGAAAAAGGCTGGCAAAGAAATTCAAAGAGGTCGCCAAGGCCCAAAACATGACTCAGGATTAACCCCAGAAAATATTAAATTAAATAACCAGGTTATCGCCGATAAACATTTGATAAACAAAAGATTTTTAAGTACGGATTATTCGATTGTTGACAATAGAACGCGCCGCGAGTTTGATGGTAGCACCCCTTATGGATCGCCGAGAGGGGGGCATATCCCTAACGCAATACACATCCACTGGCCCGAGTTTTTTCAACACGATGGGAACCTCAAAACAATGGTCGACCTCGACTTATTGTTGAAAAAAAATAATATTCAACCAAATAAGGAAATTATTGTTTATTGCACTGGAGGGGTGCGGTCAGCGATGGCCTATTTTGTTTTTCGCGTTCTGGGATATAAAGTGAGGAATTACGATGGATCATGGTGGGACTGGAGCCAGTCTTCTTTTCCAGTGGAGATAGATTCCTGATGCTCGAGTTTTCGGAAGTTGCAGATGCTGATGACATTCCCCCAGGAGAACGCAAACGTGTTGAAGTGAACGGTGAGCTGATCACTATTTTCAATCTGGAGGGAGAACTGTTCGCCATATATGATCGCTGCCCACACAAAAAAACGGCTCCGCTGGTTCGGGGAACATTAAACGGCAAAGGCATAAAATGCCCCAACCACGGCTACCGTTTCGACCTCAAAACTGGGAAATGTGATCGCGGCGAAGAGTGGAACACACGAGTCTACCAAGTAAAAATAGAGAACAATAAAATCCTAGTAGGCCCGGAAATTAAAACAACCTAATGGGAACCTTCATCATGGCTGTGGGATGACCCTTCTTCATGACGGTGGCTACCGCCATAACCGCCACCACCGGAACCTTCAGCCATGGGCATTCCGGTAGGTCGTCCCAGTGCTTCAGAACCATGTTTCAACGCTTCGTTGTAATGTTTCAATGCTTCCCTGGCATGTTGCAAAGAAACAGGACCGTGGGCCTTTAATTCTTCACTGGCATCCTGCATTTTCAGGCTAAACTCCAAGTGCTTGACCATTTCTTCCAAGTGAAGGTATCCTTCTTCGCCATGTCCAAGACCCACACTGGCATGGCCTCCAGACTGAGCCCAAGCAGCCCCCCCTGTCAGGGAAACTAATATAGCTAATATAACCAGATGCTTCTTCATAATACCTACCCCCTTCATCATATCTATCAAGTATAGCTATTGTACTCCTTTAAGAATTAAAATTTCAGGAAAAAATCAGGGACTATATCCCCCTCACGCCAAGGGAGCATAAAAAAAGCCCCCGGATGAATCCGGGGGCTTTTAAAAACTTTAATTTGTTTTGATCAAACCTGGGTTCGCATCACTTCTTGATAAGCTTCCACTATTTTGTTGCGCACCTGCATGGTCAGTCTGAAAGCAAGGTCGGCTTTGCCCACAGCAATCATGGTTTCATGAATATTGCGGGTATCCCCGGCAACGAAATCCTGAATTGCGTTATCAGCCTCTTTCTGCATGGTATTAACCTTATCCAAAGACTGCGCAAGAGTATCGGCAAAAGACGGGCCATCTACATTCGATGAGTCACCCTTTGACGTACTAAGTCCTTGCGAAGGACCTGGGCCTTGCAAACCTTTTAAATGACTGGATACGGTAATATCTTTCATATGCTAACTATCATCCAAAAATATCTTATTTATTATAACAAAAAATATTCATTATTGCGCCGCCGATTCAGTGATTGCGGCACGGACGGTCGCGCCTCTTTTCATCATCAATTGGACGGTCGCGTTGTACATAATCTGGTTTTCGGCCATTTTTGCCATTTCGTTGTCAATATCGACATTATTTCCGTTGGATTTGGCCGCCCTGTCCTCTTCAAACGGATCTGGAGTCAAATCTCCAATACTGGAAGGATTTGGCCCAAAATGCTTTTCATTGGTTGATCTGAGGTTCAAACTCCCTTTAGAACCCAGGGCTTCACGAAGTTGCGCCTGAAAATCAATGTCACTGGCTTTGAATCCAGGAGTATCCACATTACTGATATTCGATGAAATCAGGTTCTGGCGTGTAGACATCATATTCAGGCTCTTTTTCATGAGCTTGGGAACATGATCCGAAAACAGAATTTTGTCAATCAGTGGCATATCAATTCTCCTTGCCGTTAACAAAGCAAAACGTATGCCAGAAAGTCAGGATTGCTAAATTATTGATGCAAACATTTATATTTAAATGTTTTTAGGACCTACAACCACCTCAACTTTAATTAGAAAAGAGACTTATATTTGGTCATTTTTGCCGGATTATTGACAGAACTGCCTACAATTTATTAGACAATTCTTTCGCAGGCGAACTGCCAGGCTGCCTCTTCATGTCCCATCCATAATTGAGCCCCATCAATTCATACAGCTTCTGGTTTTCTTCAAAAAAATATTCACCTAACTTCTTAAATATATGGGCAAAATTGGCGTCTGTGGGAACTTCATAGTTACCCTGGTTCAACTTTTCAAACTCCTGCTTTTCATAATAAGGAAGACCTATAAACTCAAGTACTTCTTTATAAATATCTTGTGGATTGTTATAAAAATCTTCACTCTTAATCACCAAGATCTGCTCTTTAGGAAAACACTCATACCACCGCACTAACTGTTCGTAATACTTCCCACGTTCCAAATAAGAATGGTCATGTCGCTCCTGGCAAAAATAGTGCTTGATAGAAAAGATTTTTTCATGGCTTTCCGTAAGCCTGTAAGACTCCATTTTAATAGCTTCTTCAAAAGTCAAATTCTCCCGGTTCATTCTTAATTCATGCTGGTAATGAGAATAGGCCCTTGTGACAGGATTACGCAAAAGAGCTATCAACTTTACATTTGGAGTCAGGGCTTTTATCTGTGCAGGTGCTGTAGGGTGAAATAAATATCCCGCTGTAGCTTCCCCAACACAAACTTTTCCATTGCTCAGTAGTTTTTCAATTTTGATAATCTCTCTTTGCGTAGGAAAATGTGCTTTATACCAACTTAAACCTTTTATAGTTTTTTGGTCATAGTATTGAATTTCCTTTTTATTATTATAATTTGGAATAACATTTGGGTGTTGAACGAGATAATTCCAAAGAGATGTGGTCCCACTTTTTGAAGCTCCGATAATTAAAAAATCGGGCAGAACCCGGGAACTTGCGTTAATGAATCTCAACCTCCATTTCAACTTAGAGCAAATCTTGTTTAGTTTATCCAATAGCAGCATATTATCAGTTATAAATCTTTACTTTCAGGTAGGGCTATTTAGCACTTTTCACTGCTGTCTCATTATTCACAATATTATTGTTATTTAAATATTCGACTATAACCCGAAGACATTCCTCAATTGACTGCTTATCCGTTTTCAAACATATTTCAGGATTCGTAGGGCTCTCGTAGGGTGAAGACACACCTGTAGGGATCTCACCTCTTCTTGCAAGTCGGTAATGACCCTTGATATCCCTTCTCTCACATTCTTCAAGAGAACAGTCCAAAAATATTTCTATAAATTGTTCAGGCTCAAAAATTCTTCTCACCTTTTCACGGTCACTTTGATATGGAGAAATAACTGCTATAATAACGATAAGACCTGCGTCCGCAAAAAGCTTGGAAATCTCTCCTATCCTGCGGATATTTTCTTTTCGCCCCTCTCTAGAAAAATCCAAATCAAAGCTAACACCTTTTCTAAACTGATCGCCATCCAAGGAATAAACTAAGTTTGTATTTTGGAAAAGAAGCGATTGCAATTGGGTGGCAAGGGTTGTCTTTCCAGAACAGGGTAGCCCGGTAAACCAAAGTACTGTGCCTTTTTGACCCAGCACTTTTTCTCTATCTTTGCGCGTAATATTCAACAATGGACTTATTTCCATCTAGGCAAACTCAATTACGAAAACGAATCATAAATCAACTGCACATCTACAATAACACTAACCCGGTACTTTGATTGCAAAAATCTTTTCTTAGAATGCCAGCTACTCTAGAGCGATGCAGTCTTTGAAGTCACTAATTATCGCTAGTGTTTGGAGTTCTATTTCTCTTCAGCCTGATTTGCAGGACCATTTTCGATTATCGGGAAATCAACGTAAAAATAACTCCCTACCATGATTATGAAGAATTGCTTCAAGGACGTTTGTTAATAATTTATATTTATCTTTCCAACTTTGGTAATCATCAAAATTATCCATTGACTAAAGCACTTAATCTCTTAAAAAAATCTAACTAATCTAGAAATGTTAATTTTTTATAGAATTTTCATTCTAACTAATCATTATGAATCCAAGAAAATTTTTCATAAATAAAATTTAACTCGTTATATTTTCACTTTTCCCCGCTCAACTTTCAAATATCCCAGCTATATTGTATATGTTTATACTACATGCCTACATCATCAACTAACTAAATATCTGGCTAACAAGACTTTGTTATTTTCTAGAAATATTCTATAATTATTAGTCAGTTGTGTATGTTTATTACTCACTTTTTCAAACTCCATGGTTCCGACAACTTCAGAAAATTTGATTTCCCGTTATGGCAAAGAAAGTTTGCCTGAAATTCTGCACCATATTGCAACTCGCTTAAAGAAACTTTATGACTGTAAAACGGTGCGAATCTACCTAGAGGATCTCTATGAGGGCATGCTGGTTTGTCAATATGTCACTGACCAGAACAAACCGAACGAACAACACATCACCAAGTTTGTTTCTCCTGAGGACTCAATAATTTCACAGGCTTTTTTGAACAATGAAGTGGTTTTCTCGTGGGACGAGCCCGAGAAATTTGCCAAAATACAGAATCCATTTGAAAAACTGGCAGGCATTAGATCGACCGCCGTGTTTCCTATCACCCACCAGTTTCAACCTATTGGCACCATCAGTCTTGATTGGGGAAAAGCCGGTGAATTTTTAGACAACCAGCAAAAAAAGGAAGTTATCGATTTCCTGAGTGATGCAAGTGGCACTATCGATCGTGCCAAACGGTTTCATCAAAAACTATCATTCTCCCGCCATCTTGATTTGGCACGAAAAAAAGAAGCCGCATGGATGATGATGCGTTCTGCAGTACAGCTCATCGACAAACTGGCTTTGGCTTCGGTGTGGGTGCCCTCATCTATTCAGAATCCCAAAGCACAGGAGCTGAGCAACCAGATTGAAATTCTTTCGGCATTTTCCAAAAATAAAGAAGACGTTCTGATTTATAACAATCGAGATCACATAAATATCCACAAAGAAAACCTGATTAACCGCATTGTCAGGCATGATAACCACAAAGGGCTTGTTGCGAAAGACCCCGAGTTGAAGGCAGTCTATATTGAGGATGTTATGGAAGAAAGCTTCAGTCGAAAAGCTGTTGCCCGAAGAATTGATCTCGTCTCACTTTATCAAGTCCCCAAATTCAACACAAAAACTGGCCAGTTAGTATGCGTTGTAAATTATTACACCAACATTTCGCACAAATTCACCAGCTTTGAAAAACCACTATTGGAAAATCACGCGGCCATGGTAGAAAGGTTGATTCTTGAGGAAAACCCTGAACATGTAGAAATTGAAGTCCTCAGCGAAATTGAAGAGCTTTTATCCGATGCCGATGATGATTTGACATCTTTTCTCGAAAAAATATTGGCAAAAACTTCTGAATTGATAGGTGCTGATTCGGGGACCATTTCCATCCACAAAATTTTTGACGGCAAACCCTGGCTTGTTATTGAAGATGAGGAAGGCAATCTTGTTGGTGCCAAATCTCGTGGTTGGATGAAAAGTAAAATTCCACTCATGCCTGTGGGTGGTGAAGAGCTTCCCGCAGAGCAAAGATCACTCAATGGTTATGTAGCGCATATGGCCAGACCCATATTGATTGGAAATGTGAGAGATGACAAACAGACACAAGGATTTTATAAAAACCTGTCAGGACAAATCCAGTCTGAGTTAGCTGTGCCCATCATTCATGGGAGTCATGTTCTTGGAGTGATTAACCAGGACAGCTTTCAAAAATATTTTTTCACCCAGGAACATCAAAGAATCCTGCAGATCATCGCCAGTTTAATCAGCCAGAAAGTCAACAACCTCCAGCAGATAGAAACTCTGAAGCGAGAATTGCTTCAACTACGTAAGGATATTGAATACCGCGACCCCAAAGTTTCTTCTTATCACTTTGGTAACGTTATCGGGAAAAGCAAGAATGTCAGCTTACTCGTAAATCAAATTCAGACAGTTGTAGAGTCCATTTGTAACCGCATGTTGAATTGGGAGATAAACCAGGAGCGCGAAGTTATGACAGGGCTACCCAGCTTGCTCGTTCAAGGGCAAACAGGATCTGGTAAAGAGTTCTTTTTCAACAATATTTACTCCCACCTCAATGACATGTTTCAAAAAAAGAAAGGAGACCAATTCAAACTGCCTATTAGAAAAACAAATATAGCCGCCTACAGCGGCGAGTTAACATACAGCGAGTTATTTGGACATAAAAAAGGCGCTTTCACAGGAGCGGAGTTTAACCGCCAAGGCATTCTTGAGGAAGCAAATGGAGGCGTGGTTTTTTTAGATGAAATTGGCGATGCAGATCCGAAAACACAGGTCCAGCTATTACGATTTCTAGATACTGGAGTATTCATGAGACTGGGCGAGAACCAGCCTCGTATTTCAAAAATATTCCTGATAGCCGCTACAAATAAAGACCTGCTCAAGGAAATTAAAGAGGGACGCTTTCGCGAAGACCTGTATCACCGACTCAATGCTTTGAGCTTCAAGATCCCTCGACTGAATGAAAGAGAAGAGGACATTGAGGACCTCGCTACTCATTTTCTCGGTATTCTGTTCAATTCTTATAAAAAAGAAGGCGGGAAACAACCGCAATTAGAACCAGCAGCAGTTGAATATCTCAAACAGCATCCTTACAGAGGAAATGTCCGGGAATTGAAAAATATTCTTTTAAGAGCAATGTTGTTCGGAAAAGGACCTGTGATAAGTAAAGCTGAAATTATTTCAGCATGCCGGGCTTCTTTTTCTGACTCACCCTCAGAAGAAATATCAGACAGGAGCTTTATCGATACTCTTTTAAGTCAATTTGAGAATGGTGAGGCTGATTTCTGGACAGATATTCACCAGCCTTTCAAAGCCAACCATTTGACTCGGGAAACAGTACGGTCTCTGATACAGGCAGCAAAAATCAGATATCAAACCAACTTGCCAGGACTGGCCGTTAAACTGCGGGCCTGCAAAACCCGTTCACATATTGAGACTGACGAGAGAAAAAAATTCATTAGTTTTAAAAACTTTCTATATAAGACAGTAAAGATATCATCCAACTGATATAAGGAGTAATTCTTATGTATTCAAACAGCTAGAGAAAATGGCAGGAACTACTCCACTCTTTAGATACTTTCAGGCTTTAATTGATACCCCTGGCAACCCCACTCGAAGTTCCAGATGAATCAGATACACCACTTAGCTGACTGTCCCCAAAGTTTCGCCCTATAGTTGAGTCATGAACATCACCTATAAACTCCATTGCAAAACCAGTCCCACTTGATTCAGTAAAAACTACACCCCAGAAACTTAATTGACTGAGATTTGCGTATTTTCTTACAGAACCTACAGTCGTGGGGCTAATAGGTGCCTCATTGACCGACACAGCTCTTATGTTGCCAAATTGCGCCGTATCCTGAGTAAAAATTAAATGGGTTCTTGAATCAGTAAAAGATGGATTAACGGTATTGATTGTTGAATGAGTAACATTAACGATAAATATTCTATGAGTCTCACCCGCATCAACAGTAAACGTGGTTGCTCGTCCTGCGTTGGTGTTAGGAACCGTATTCATTCCACGCACTTCTACTGCCACTCCTATTTGAGTTAATGCTGTATCCAAAGAAGGGTGGTTTATGGCCATAAAAGTATAGCTATCATTGGGTACTGTCTGGGCATAAGGGGATATAACCAACCTCGCCTTATCTTCCGTAACGGGAACCTGGGCAAATGAAGTGTACGGAAATAAAAGCAACACAGTTAAAAATAGTGGCGTATTAAAAAAGAGAATAAAAGTTTTCTGAACTAATTTATTTTTTAAAAAATTCATTATCCTAAATAAAATATAATTAATTTATTCCACTTACAGTAGCTGAATCATCCATACTTGGAGTTGCAGCACTGTCCTGCATGTCTCCAATAAACTCCATTGCAAAACCAGTGGTGTTAGACTCTATGACAACCGCTCCCCAAAAGTTAAGCATTGTAATATCCCGTCGTCCGCCAACATCTAGTGAAGGGTTTGATGCTACCGGTTCGATTCTAAGGTGTCCATGTTTGAAATTAGTAGTGCCGACAATGAATCTTGCAGTTGGAACACTAGTAGAATTTACAAAATGATTGGTTCGAGTTATAAAAATTCGTTCAGTGCTTCCACCAGAAATTGTGAATGTGATTGCGCTCCCAAAAACTGTCAAATCATTTTGAATAGCATTGACTACCACGCCAATTTCACTTGCAATACTTGATAAAGAAGAATGAGAAACGGCTATAAAGGTATAGCTTCCTGAGTCAGATTGCCAGTAAGGTGAAATAACATGGCTTTTATTTTCGATAGCTAAAGCAAAATTGGGCCGACAAAACCAGAATGCTACCAGAAAAGATAACAAAAAGATTAGATTCGGCTTTTTAAACATAATCATTTTTTCTATAACGGCTAATATACATATCTTTGATAAGGCCTATATAGGCTAAAACTACATTTAAGCACACCATACCATTTCAATAAGTAGCTTATCGACAGATAGAGCCTTTTTCTATAGATAGTTAAGGCTAATTTATACTATATCCACCCATACCCCTAAAAGCAAGTATAGAAAAACCCATGTACTGTTAAGCAAAACCTTATTTTTTACTGATGGAAAAGATAAAAACTCCGATTCAACTGATATCAGGAATATACTTTGTAAGCTTCGATAATTTTGGACCTAAGGGTGGAATTTATATCTTCAGACTTGAATTCCACCAAATCGTAAAATCTTCCATCCTTACCCTTTTGGGAAGGGAAACCAACAAATAAACCGCCATGTTTTGCCCCCAAAACACGAAAACCTTTGATCACAATCGCATCATCAAAGGTAACATCTGCATAAGCCCTCAAGGAGGATTCCCGTCCACCTGAATCAAAAGGATAGATTTTTACAGCAGTAATAGTCATAATTATGAAAAAGTACTTTATGCAAAATGAAAATTGGCCAAATTTTCATTCTCAGGGATAGATTGACGTCCACATATAATCTGCTAAACTGAATTGAGGGTTCTACCGCAATATATTGATGGAAAATGATGGAAAGTATTTGAGATCTTCCTAGATTCCATCTGAACCACTTAAAGCATCGTATCAGAACTTGGCCCGTTCCATCCATCTATTGTGGATGTCTCGAATTTAAACTACAAATTATAAATCAAACCTATTTGAAGGAGCAGCTAATGTCGACAACCGCCGTCTCTGAAGATTTCAAAGTTAAAGATCTGTCACTGGCAGATTGGGGACGTAAAGAAATCATCCTTGCCCAGAATGAAATGCCCGGTCTCATGGCCTTGCGAGAAAAATATGGGGCTACAAAACCTTTGAAAGGAGCAAGGATTGCCGGCTCCTTACACATGACGATTCAAACTGCGGTTCTTATGGAAACCCTTGTCGAACTGGGTGCTGAAGTTCGTTGGGCCTCCTGTAATATATTTTCGACTCAAGATCATGCTGCTGCCGCTATGGCTAAAGCTGGTATCCCTACATTTGCATGGAAAGAAGAAACTGAAGAGGAATATTGGTGGTGTACAGGGCAAACATTGTTGTTTGAAGATGGTCCTAACATGATCTTGGATGATGGTGGAGATCTTACCGCCTATGTTCATGAAAAACACCCTGAACTGTTGGCTAACATCAAAGGTGTGACAGAAGAAACAACCACCGGTGTCCATAATCTTTACAAAATGATTGAAAAAGGAACGTTGAAAATTCCCGCCATGAACGTTAATGACTCGGTAACCAAGTCAAAGTTTGACAATCTCTATGGATGCCGCGAATCCCTCGCCGATGGAATTAAAAGAGCTACGGATATCATGATAGCTGGCAAAGTTGTGGTTGTTGCCGGATATGGTGATGTCGGCAAAGGTTGCGCTGACTCTATGAAAGGACTGGGTGCAAGGGTGGTTGTTACAGAAATTGACCCCATTTGCGCATTACAGGCAGCAATGGAAGGATATGAAGTCACAACCATGGAAGAAGCCGTTAAAGAAGGTGATATTTTCGTCACGACTACTGGATGTGCAGATATCATTTGTATCGAACATATGGAAAAAATGAAAAACGATGCCATTGTCTGCAATATCGGTCACTTTGATATTGAGATCCAAGTGGATGCGCTGAACAAGTTTCCTGGAATTAAAAAAACGGTCATTAAACCCCAGGTTGACAAATACACTTTTCCTGATGGACATAACATCATCCTGCTGGCAGAAGGAAGGCTCGTGAACCTTGGTTGCGCAACCGGCCACCCCTCTTTCGTAATGTCCAACTCCTTCACCAATCAGGTACTGGCACAGATAGAGTTATTCAACAAAAAATATGAAGTTGGTGTTTACACCCTTCCAAAAATACTTGATGAAGAAGTAGCACGCCTGCATCTGGAAAAACTGGGAGTGAAACTGACAACACTCACCGATAAACAGGCCAAATACTTGAATGTACCAGTAGAAGGCCCCTACAAACCTGAGCATTACAGGTACTAAAAGGATCATAAAATAAAACCGGTCTCCATCTAAGGAGACCGGTTTTTTTGTTCTATTAATTTCTCCTTTCCTATCCCTTAAAGCAATACAATTTTAGGATGGGCTTTTTTTAAAAAATTCTCTCATCATAGGGATGATACGCTCATAAGCATCTTCTACAACATAATGCCCTGCATCTTCAATCAAATGAACCTCAGCCTGGGGATAAATCTTCTCCCAGCGTTTTAGAAAATAATCTGTAAAAACAAAATCATGCGCTCCCCAGATAATCTGCACAGGGTGCTCTCGAAATAATTTAAGGTTATCTTCAATCTCCCTTACCACCGAATAGCTCATTGCATCCGGACTCATCGGTATATCTTGCACGAAACGTAAATTAGCAACCCGATTAGCAAAGCTGTCATACGGTTCCAGATAACCTTCCCGAACTTCCTTGGTTATCCTTTCTTGCTTTTTGCAGGCCCAGCGAATAGCACCACGCGCAAAGGCATTAAACCCACGTACAGCAAGTGTGCCGAACCCTGGAAATCGACATATGCTTAAACTCAGCGGAAGGGGAACACCTCTAGGTATAAACGCAGCAGTATTAAAAATCACTAATCGCTTGATCAGTTCTGGATGCCGAATTGCAAAACCCATCCCAATCGCTCCACCCCAATCGTGAACGACAAGAGTGATATTTTTCAGTTTAAGATGATCAACCAGCTTCTCAAGATTATCAATGTGACAGGAAAGAGTATAAGGATAGTTCTGAGGTTTATCTGATTTTCCCATCCCCATATGGTCGGGCACTACACAACGATAAGAATCTTTAAGGCCCAAGATCAAATTTCGATAATAAAAGGACCAAGTTGGGTTTCCATGCAACATGAGGACCGACTCATCACCGGAACCTTCATCCAGATAATGATAATTGAACTTTTCAAGTTGCAAGAAATGGGATGAAAAGGGATATAGGTTTGTCACCATTCAACACCCAGCATCATGCAATTAAGTCCACTACCAATTCCAAGTAAAGCAGCTTTATCACCGGACTTGAGCACATTTTTTTCTATCCCCATCGCTAATGTAGTTGGGAGCGAAGCAGAACCTGTATTTCCCAAAAATTCCAAGGTAGAGAAATCCTTTTCAGGGTCAAGCCCCACTTTTTCATACATAAGTTTTCGATGTCCTTTGCCTACCTGATGACAAAACACACGTCTTACATCTTCATTGTTCCATCCAAGTTCTTTACGTGTACGTTCCCAGGTTTTACCTGCAAGTTTGCACCCTTCTAACATCAAATTTTCAGAATCGGTTTCCATCAAAGGAGACCATTCACCACCAGCACCACTATCGTCACTACCACGGCATAAATGATTGAACTCCGTTTCGGCCAAGGAAATCCCTCCAATCAAATGATGTCCCTGCCGAGCAATTTTGCTGTGTGCCAACACAACACCGACTGCGGCTGAGCCAATTGTCAAGGAAGCAAAAGAAGATTTAATATTATTTCTGGTAATATCCTGTCTGGATAACAATGTCTCTATGGTGTTATTGACAAGCGGACCACCGTTTTCGCCAGCCACAACCAATCCAGCTAAAATCTGATTTTGTTCAATCATGTTGGCCACAATCATCATACCGTTGAGCACACCCAGACAAGCGTTGGAAACATCAAAAACAAAAGATTCATCTGGTAACTTCAGATTATTATGAATTACTGATGCAGTGGAAGGTTCCAGAAAATCCCTGCAAACCGATGCTGAAATCAGGCAACCAATTTGCCCTTTATCCAGGCCAGACTGGATAAGTGCCTTTTCTCCGGCAATGGTTGCCACCTCGCTGGGGAAAACACCTTTCTTCCAGAAACGCCGCTCCTGAATGCCACTCATCAACTCCAAACGTCCCTGAGGAAGTTTCAACCTGTCATAAACAGGAGCCAGCTTTTTCTCAATCTCTTCTGAGGTTACAATATTTTCAGGAAGGTGATACCCCAAACCTTCAATTTGAACTTTCTCAAAACGCATATTACTTGGTTTCTTCGATATCTACGTTTTTATCCTTCAGATCAATAAACTGCATTTCATAATACTTCTGGTATAACCCACTACTGGCAAGAAGCGATTCATGCGTTCCGGACTCAACAATTTCACCCTTATCCAGAACAATAATCCGGTTAGCATGCTTGATCGTGGATAAACGATGGGCTATAACAAAAGATGTTCTCTGTTCCATGAGGTTGTGCAGGGCATCTTGTACCAGCTTTTCTGATTCAGAGTCCAATGCAGATGTTGCTTCATCCAGCACCAGAATAGGAGCATTTCTTAAAATAGCCCTGGCAATTGCTATCCTCTGGCGTTGCCCTCCTGAAAGTTTAACGCCTCGCTCTCCGATGAAAGTGTCATACCCCTCATCCAGTTTTGAAGCAAAATAGTCCACATGTGCGGCTTTAGCTGCCTCAAGAATTTCTTCGCGAGAGACTTTCCTTTCACAACCAAAAGCAATATTGTTCCAGATTGTATCGTTAAATAAAAAAGTTTCCTGAGTAACCAGTGCCAGTTGCTTCCTCAAAGAAGCTAATTTGTAGTCTTGGATCCGCTTGCCATCAATTAAGATAGATCCGGAAGTCGCATCAAAAAACCTGAATAACAGATCCACCAATGTTGTCTTGCCGGCACCACTCATTCCTACAATAGCAATGACTTCAGATTTCTTTACAGATAGATTTATGTCATTCAAAACCATTGTACTTCGTGATGGATAATGAAAAGAAACATCCCTGAACTCAATACCTTCGTTGAAAGCAAGAAGTTCATCTTCACCTTCCCAAAGTTTTTCTTCATCCTGGTCAAGAATTTCAAACACTCTTTCTGCACCTGCTAAAGCTGTTTGGACATTTGTATAAATTTTAAATAAAATTCGAATAGGAGCATACATCATAAACAGGGCAACAATGAAAGCCAGAAATGTTCCCTGGCTGATTTCACCATTCAATACCTGACTTCCCCCATACCACAAAATAAACGCAGAACTGACAACTCCCAGCACTTCTAAAAATGGTGAAGTGATTTCCACATACTTCACATTCTTTTTCATCACATCAAGATAATTACAATTGTCTTCCTGAAACTTTTTTATTTCACGTGGCTCCATGCCAAAGGCGCGAACAACTTTTATCCCTGAAAATGACTCAATAATCGTAGAATTGATTTTCCCCAATATCTCCTGCCCTTGACGGGAAAGGCTTCTCAATTTCCTAGAAATTTTTGAAACAGGAAAAACTGTTAAAGGAAAAATGATTAGAGCCATAATCGCCCAGTCCCATTTCAGGTAAAACACCCACCACACCAAACCAATCAACATCACTCCATTTTGCAAAAACTCCTTCATCAATCGAGTAACGGTGGATTGCATAATCGCAACATCATTATTGATTCGAGACATGAGTTCACCGGTTTCATGGTCCTCAAAAAATACAAATGGGAGCTTGTGAATATGGACAAACAACTTTTCTCTGAACTTCACCACCAACTCCCACGATATCCCAAAAATGATGAGGTTTTGGGCATAAGTCATAACAGCCTTGATCACATACAAAATGACCAACGCAAGAGGAATTACCTTCAACATGAAATAATCTTTTTCAACAAAAATTTTGTCGAAGGTTTTTTGGATAATCGGGACGGGAGAAGTCGCTATAACACCTACAACAATAGAAAAGAAAATAGCAAGATATAAGCGACCTAAGTAGGGTTTTAAATTACGAAATAAACGCTTATAAAGGGACATTAGCCACCGAGGATTCGAGACGGGTGCCAGAGACGATGATAGAAAAAAGAAGCCCCTGATATTGAATTATTTTCAATATCCAGGGGCTAATAAAACCGTTTCGTAACGGGATACAACCTATGCTTTCACTTCTTTTGCCGGCAGGAAATCCTCAAGGGCGGCACCACTTTTAATGGCTTCCTCCATCATCTTTACAGACTCCCGAATTCCTTCCTCACAAGCATCCAGTGAAATATCCCGGATATTATTTTGAGAACACCAAGCCATAACCCGATTTCGAGTATTATCCCGCATGAATCCTTGAGGCACTCTCTCTAGCCTTTCCAAAGCCTCTGGCGACCAGTTGAAGTCATCCGCATTCAAGTTGGCACCAATAGCCCGGATATCGCCCGGAATTTCATTAGTGTTCTCTTCTTTTTTTATCTTTTCATTCAGGATTTTATCAAGAAAAGCAGCTGAAATCGTGTTGACTTTCTGAACCCTCGCATTTTTTTCAACACGAGCATGGGCCTTTCTTCTCAAATGTCCTTGTGGGAAAGAGTTTAGCTTGTCCAATGCCTCTTGCGTCCAGGACACCTGCACACCATCCGGTAACGGTGTAAAAGTAGTGGAATCTTTTGCCTCTGCTTCTGAAGCTTCAAATTCTTCTTTATTAACGGGAAGCAGCCGCTCTACTCCAGCGTCACAAACACTACACTTAACAACATCACTTTTATGAAAAGTATTACAACTGGTGCATTTTAATGTAATCTCTTCTGGAGGCTTACCAGCATGCGCTTGTGACATTTCTTCTTTAAGCATGCCCAATCCTTCTGGATTATTGGGGTCAAGGCCTTCCTTCTTCATCTTTTCGCCGATAGCAGACATCGCCTGCATAGCACCTGCAGGCAGAATCTCCTGCACTGCTTCGGTGATAACACTAGATGTGATCATGCTGTGGCCTCGCTCCAATGAATAACGCAGAATCGCTGAAGTCGCCATCGGACGGACAAAACCAGGAATTTTTTTCAAACGCTCTTTTGCTTCAGCAGTCCATTCAATGCTTTCTTCAGCTTGCATATCTATTGGTGGCTTGTAAACCCTGCTGGAAAGCATCACATTACAGGGAACCAGACGTAGCAGGTTCTCGGCATTTCCTCCAATATCCATATCCGGTGCACTATGAACCCCAATCCTTCCCAAGATCAACAAATAGGGATTCTCTTCACGCGCGTATTGCAAAATTTTCTCGAAAACCTTGCCATCCAAAAGACGGATGGTGCAATCCATACCCTCTTCTTCACATACTTTCCTGGAAATCTCCAGATGTGCCTGATAGATTTTCGCCAACCCTTTATCAATGATATCCTCATGGAGTTTTTCCTGCTGTTCAAACTTGAACACCTTGGAAGCTTCACGGGACAAAACCCCCGTTAAACTATTGAACATGGCATAGTGGAAATAAGGGTCAAAGGTAGAAATTATCTCTAAAGGACGATTCAACTTTCTGGCCATATCAATACCTGTCAGTAAGCCACCAAAGGATTGGCCACTTCCATCAACAGCAACCACAATCTTCCCGCTTGAAGGTCTGTCTCCGTGTATCTCAGGACAATATTTAACCACCAGCATATCTTTTGTGGTTCGGCGAATAACTCTTTCGGCAACGGTCCCAATCAAACTATCTTTTATGGCACCAAGCCCCAAAGCACCCATGACAACAAGGTCATAAGGAGACTCTTTAATATCACGGACAAGCTCAGTCCAGTTACGCCCTTCTAAGGATTTTCCCTCAAAAGGAATACCAAGTTCTTTACATTTATCCTTGGGAACATCCAAGTAGGAATCGCTGATCACTTCCATCCCTTTAGTGATCAATTGATCATGAATATTACGTTGCTTTTCTAACTCCTCTTCATCCTGATATTCTTCAGGAAGCCCACTTTCCATTTGACGAAACCGAACATCATGCATTTTAGCGGCATAAACATGACTTGCGGTAATAGTCGTCTCTGATCCGTTAGCAAGCTCAAGCGCCAAATCCACACAGGCGTTGGAGTAATCAGAATTATCTACCGGTATATAAATATTCTTAAACATTGGGTGAATTTCTCCCTTCCAGATACCTGGGATATATAGTTTTGAAAAATTGGAATTTTAATATTCTAAAATTAAAGGATCTCTAAATTAAGTCCAGTAATCAAATGCGGAATCAGACTCTATCCAAATACTTTACAGACGCTCGGCATTCTAGCAAATTATTCACCTCTGTCAATTAGAATTAAGGCAAGATAATATTGTAATTATAGGTATTTGAAGAGTTTAAGCGCAACCGGTAAAAAAAGAGAGGGGACAAAATCCTCAACCAGCTGTATCAGAATATATTTTCTGGTTCATGCAAAATCCTCAGAACAAATTTTTATAATCAAATAAGTGAGGTATTGCTAACCAAATTACTATAAATAAAGGGTATTTTTATCTGCAGTTTGGTTTATAAAGATGTTTTGCCAGAAAACAAATTTTTCGCTACAATGCACTTGGCAGTAGAAAGTCCATTTACATACGATCCTAGCCGCTAACAGAAGGTACAACGACGCTGGAACCCGGAATCAATCTTATTTTCCAGGTCAATTCCTGAACCCACATCCCGATGTATGATATCCGTTACAATCAGGGACATACTGATAAGGAAGCACGATGCTTTTTAACCAACGAGAAGAAATAGTCCAGCAACTCAAAAATATTGCCACCCTTGATAACGGTGGCCTGAAAATAGAAAATGCCGACAGCTTTAAGGGAGATGTGCTCGATCAATTGATCTATAACGCTGTTCTAAATCCTTCAGCAGAAATAAAAGGACTGAGCCGATTTATAATCAAATCTGCGGCCTTGGAGCTGGGTATAGTTAGTTCATCGATTCAGGATCTCTATGACGCACGTGGCCGTGGTGAAGTCAAAGGGTTCACAGTTCCAGCCCTTAATATTCGTGGTTTGCCCTTTGAGCTATGCCGGGCGATCTTTCGTACCGCGATCAAAACAAATTCTGGTGCCTTTATATTTGAATTGGCTAAATCCGAAATGGGTTATACCTTCCAAAAACCTCAGGAGTTATCAACCGTCATTCTCGCATCTGCAATTAAAGAAGGTTATAAAGGTCCTGTTTTCATTCAGGGTGACCATTTTCAAGTTAACGCTAAGAATTACGCCCAAGATCCACAAAAAGAAATTGCGGGCATCAAAGAACTGATTGAAAGTGGAATTGATGGAGGGTTCTATAATATTGATATCGACACCTCCACACTTGTCGACCTCAGTAAACCCAATGTTGTCGAACAGCAACGTGCAAACTTTGAAGTTGGCGTAGAGCTTACTCAGCATGTTCGAGATCTGGAGCCAGAAGGCATCACCATCTCTGTGGGTGGGGAAATTGGTGAAGTCGGGAAAGAAAACAGCAATGAACAGGAATTAAGAGCCTATCTCGACAACTTTAATGAACTGCTGGAAAAAAATCGCAGTGGAGCTACCACCATCAGTAAAATTTCCATCCAAACCGGGACCTCCCATGGAGGAGTGCCGCTACCCGATGGAACTGTGGCTGATGTCAATCTGGACTTTGATACGCTTGAAAATCTGTCGAGAATATCCCGTGAAGATTATGGGCTCGCCGGAGCCGTCCAGCATGGTGCTTCCACCCTGCCCCAGAATCTGTTCAACAAATTTCCAGAATTAGAAACGGCAGAAATTCACCTGGCCACTGATTTTCAAAACATGATTTATGGAAGCGACCTGTTTCCCACAGACTTTAAAGAAAAAATTTATGCCCACCTGAGAACAAAGTTTGCTGCAGAAAAAAAGTCTGGAGAGACTGACGAGCAGTTTATTTACAAAACCCGCAAGAAAGGGTTCGGTGAGTTCAAATCTGAATTTTGGGGATTGTCCAAAGAAATTCGCGAAGGAATTGGCAACGAACTGGAAGATAAAATGACCTTCCTGTTCGACAAACTAGCTGTACAAAACACTAAAGATGCTGTCAACAATACTATTTCTGTCGTGCCTATTAAACCTGTCTTGGAAAACGAAATTTCATCCTGCTAGCGGAGTCCCCCAAAATCACTGTGAAAGTATCGAATCATCTCACCAAGAGTTAATTCTTCCTGACAAAAAGAGAATACATACAATTTAAATTCAAATTAAAATCAACAGATATCCAAGCATCTCAAATTTTTCCAAAGCTTCTATATTATACTTACTCATGTTTATTCGAACTATGGCATTACCGATAACCCATTACCCGCCTAACTGATTAAATAATATAGGGTAATCCGGGGTCTCCTTATATTACCGCTCCTGTTTTTTCTAGTGGAAAACATCTTTCTTTGGCGATACAATCTGCCCATCTTTTTACATTAACCAGTTAAACTTCCAGGTTCGATTGCCTAGATACGCGAGTTAATTAAAGTGATACATAAGCTGAAAGCTATGGCTTTTTCTCTGGTTTATTCTTTATCTTGTTTTCTTCTGCTTTCACTTTTTTGGGAGTATGGCATAAACGAGTCAGTTCTTAGCACGCCTTCTGACTCTCGCCTTAAGAACCTGATCGCATATCTATGTATTTTTGGCTTGTCTCTATCAGTTCTGCTTCTGACTTTTAGAAACAAGTTTTTACCAGAAAGTTCAGACCGCTCAACTAGCGAGAAGCTTGCACAATCTATTTTTCAACATACACACGACGCCATTATCACAATTGATGCAAGCAGCAAAATCACACGGTGGAATAAAACAGCTGAAAATATATTTGGCTGGAGTCAAAAGGAAGTGCTTGATAAAAAGCTTACCGAATTTATTATTCCCAAAGTATTTCATGAATCCCACAAAAAAGGCATCACACATTTTATGTCTACAGGAGAAGGGCCTGTTTTAAACAAATGTATTGAGCTAGCGGCAGTGTGTAAGGATGGTACTGAAGTACCCATAGAATTGACTATATCCGCAATACCCTGGCAAGACACATTTTTCTTCTCAGGCATCATACGTGATATCAGCGAGCGTAAAAATATGGAGCAACAACTGCTGAGTAACCAAGCCAAACTAGAAGAAAATAATCAGTTATTGCAAAAGCTTTCCACTGAGGACAGTCTGACCAGTATCTACAACAGACGTTTTTATGATGATTATATTCACAATGAATGGAAGCGTGCCTCGCGTGATAAATACCCTATCTCACTGGTTATGATAGATATAGATTTTTTCAAACCCTACAACGACATCTACGGCCACCAATTAGGGGATGATTGTTTAAAGACCGTAGCCAAAGCCATAAAAAGTGTTTTTCATCGACCTGCCGATATTGTAGCTAGATATGGAGGAGAAGAGTTTGTCGTTGTGCTGCCTGAAACAGAAAAAGCCGGTGCTCTTAAAATTTCAGAAGAAATTAGAAACCAAATAGAAATGCTGAAAATCAACCATAGCGGTAGCAAAGTATCCTCCTACGTCACTGCCAGCCTGGGACTTGCCACAATAATACCGAATGAGGAGTTGAAAGATCCGAAACTACTAGTTCAGAAAGCCGATCAAGCTCTCTACGAAGCCAAAAGTAAGGGAAGAAACAAGGTCGTTAGTTATAATAGTTTGTCAAACTGAAAGTATTGATAATTTGACTAGAGGCTCTAATTTCATAAAACAGAAAAAATTTTGTTTCCATTTTTATAATATCTGCCATTAACGTATTTTCACAACTGACTAATCAAAGCTTATTCCAGCCAAACTTTCATATTGCGTTCTTCGTCTTGAAGTTCAAAAAGGACTTGAGGAACAAAACAGGACTTGCGGGCTTTGTCTTGAATAGATTGCAAATCAATGCTCTGTTTACGAATTGATTCTTTAACCGATTCGTCCATCACCCCCTCAATATCATCGGCACATCGACTGGGCATGGTCAGACTGACTTTATTACCATTAGCTTTCACCACATAAACCTTGAGATAACGGGCCATCGAATCAAAAGTCGGACCTTGAACACCACTTGTCACAGGTTCCAAGGTTAAAGCACGTGCTTGAGGATAAATATCTGAAAGTAGTTTATCCAGTGTAAACTGCCAAGGCATTGGAACATCTAAACGTTTCAACATGGTGGTCAAGCCATGTAGCGTTCGCATCAGGAAAATCAGTTGGGGTGGTGCTGAAGAGCGGAACCACCATTTCATCTCTCCGACTATCTGGTCGAAACGTTCACTCATTCTCCAGTCCTTTACATGGTAGGGAGCTTCAATCAGAAAGGGTTCAAATAAAACAGACATCAAGGCAGGAAGAGTCGGACGCAAATCCTGCAATTTTTCCGGATCAAACCCCAAACCCGCAAGGCATGTGACCGGATCCAGGTTTTCCCTGTCACGCAAAGCCAAGATGATTCTTAAAAGCGTCAACCGAACATCATCAGGTATTTCCAAAACACTTCCAAAATCATAAATAATTAATTGGAAATAATCTTTTTTGTATTGACGAAATGAAAAGTTCGCCGGTTGCGGGTCCGCATGGACAAAACCATGCCGAAATAGCATATGAAAATAATGTTGTAGCAATAACCGGCCCATTGCCTGCTTCTGTTCAGGCATCATAGTTTCCGCTTTATCTAAACCAAAACCTTCTTCTCTTTTCTGCACTAAAACATTTGGACGGGTAACATGGCTGAACACTTGAGGCACTACAATACGTTCCAGCGGGGGAATTTTCTGTCGATAATTTTCCTGATGTCCCGCTTCAATCCTGTAGTCCAACTCTTCGCTGAAGTTATTCCAGAAAGCATCGCGGTAACCATCCATCTTGAATCCCCATTTCGCCACCGGCCCCACTTTTGGTAACCACCCCATAATGTCCATCTCAGCTTCCACTGCTGTAGCAATTTCAGGGTATTGAACCTTGACTGCTACTTCCGTTCCATCCTTAAGTCTTCCGAAGTGCACCTGCCCGAGCGATGCAGTTTTGCAGGATTTCTCCAGTTTTTTAAAAACAGTATCCCAGGTTTTGCCATAGGCGGTACTGATCAGTTCCAACACCTCATTAAACGGAATTGGCTCTAGTGAGTTGTTAAGCGATTCTCGCAGAGCCTGATCGTCCGTATTCATTGTCATGAACTGACCAACTTTAGCAGGTAGTCCTCGCGACTGGCCCAGCAGTTCCATCAAATAGTGCTGAGCCCAATGGTGCTTTTCTTCTGAGGTGGGTTTACGCAACTTCCTTGCAGCAGCCCCTAATTTAATAAGATTTGCACCTCTTTTTAAAATAGCTCCAAATTTCATTTATTTTAGTGAAAGGCTAGCGTTTTAAACTGCTTTTGAATTGACTAACTTTTGAGATGATTCCATCTGGAATCTTTTCTTTGCTTCCTTTGGCTCTCATCAATACTTCAAGTCGGGGAGTATCTGGATCTCGGAAAATTTTGCCAGCTATCTCGGCAACTTCCTCTTTATTGAGATTTTTAATTGCCTTAATTAGTTTCTTTTTAAAGCGGAAATCCCCTTTCTCATCTGTAGCAAGAGTATACAGGTCTCCTGCAACCGCCCCAATACTGTCCCCTTCCTTTTCCAGCGCTACGATCAGACTTTGTTGATGCCTCTTAAACTCCTGGTCGGTCAAATCAGCAAATAATTCTTTTGTGGTAGCCAACCAGGTATTGACCCTTTTACTCATTTCAAAAGGGCCGTGCGTAGATGACTGAATCACCAAACGAAAAAATATGCGATCTTCAATGCGCTGATGAAAACTCCATACTATATATCCTAATTGCTGGTTAGTGCGCATTTGAGTATAAAAATCACTTTCCACAATTGATGCAATGATTGAAGATTGAGCCAGTGATGAAAAACTCTTTTCACCAACCTGAATAGCATAAGCCAATGAGTTATTATTATCTGCTACCTCGCGACTGAAACGATACCGCTCCGCTTCCGGCATAATCTCCACTACCTGTTCAAATCGTTCACTTTCAGGCAATGGTTTACTTCCGAGAGCTGACAACAAAATGTCCACACTTTGTCTCGCTTCGTCATCCGACCAGTTTCCATGAATCATTCCTGTCACATATACCCTGCCGTAAAGAGTTTTGGCAAAAGCTTTGACATCTTTCAAAGTAATCGAGGTCAAGGCTTTCAGCTTCTCTTCTTCTGTATATTGGTCTTGAAGAAGCATCAACCAGTTATAATAACCTCCACGAGAATAGGCCTGGCCCAATTTCCGGTTATTTAATCCTCTCACCATCGCTTCTTTGATATTGGCAAACTTCTGTTCATCCACCTTCACTTCTTTCATATTTCCAGTCACCAGTTTGATTAAATCACCAATACGCTCTGAATAACCTCCTATACTCAGAATCACTCCTTTCTTTTGTATAGACAGGCTATAAGACAACCCTGCCATTTGAATAGGATAAACCAGTTCATTTAATCCTTCCTGCATCATGGCTTCATAAAGTTTTGCCAACTCAAGGTTTTTAGGACTACGATAGACTTTGGGTGTTTCAATTCTAAAAGTCAGAGCAACTTTGGGTTGTTTGAATCGATGGTCATATTTAAACCAGACTTTTGCCTTATCATCATCCCTCACTAAATGTGGATACTCCTCAATGAGTTTTAGATTATAAGGAATGAAATCATTTTTTTCGGGATAAAATATACCCTCCACCTTTCCAGGATGAGACAATTTACTGAAAGCTTTGCCACCAATTTTTTTTATAGAATATTCGGCATCGTAGTAGGGAGCTTTGCTGTCAGTTTCAGCAGAATTGTGGCTCAGAATCACCATTGCATTTTCTGGAACCAAAGTATCCAACACCGCTTTATAGGCAGAGGGCTCAAATTCTGTAAAGAGGTACGGCAGAGTCTCAACATCCTTCAACTTGTAATCATGCATGAGAGCGGCTTTGCCTGCAACAAAACCCATTCCCTCATCCGGGTTTTTCCAGTCAAAGTTGATCTGCGCCATAGCCTGAGTTTCCTTGAAAGTGTATTCTTCAATCCCATGCTTACGAACCATGTCAATGTATGCGAAAATAAGTTCTAAAATCCTCTCATATTCTTTCAACCCTTTTTCTGTCAAAGATATATTAATGCCGAATGAATTAATATCCGGATGACTGCTTCCACCACCAGCGCTGAGGCTCAAAACAAGTCCCTCTTCTTTTAACTTGGAAAGCAAAGAACCTTTTCCCTCATATCCCAACACTGAACCAACAATCGAAGCAGGCTTGCTACCTTGATGGTTCTTGAGACGTATGGTTGGGAAATCAATTTCCAGTGAACGGACATCTTTGATAGTTTTAATCTTCAGTAACCGGTATTTTCCTTTTAGAGGCTTTCTGAACTCAGGAGAAAGTTGCGGAACTTTAACCGGCCTGTCGGGAATTCCAGCAAAATATTTCTGCGCAACTCCGGTAAGAACTTCCATAGGCATACTCGAAATTAAAGCCAGCTTCATATTGGAAGCCGCATAATATCGTTCATAAAACTTGTTCAAAGCTGGGCCATTCGTTCCTGACAGCGTTTGCCGATTACCGGTTCCAAAATTAGCAACAGGATGACCCGGCTCCGACATCAGACCAGCCACATAATTCCCACGCCATCCATCATTGAGCTTGTTTTTTTCATGCTCATTGTTAACTGCCTTGACCTCTCTTTCAGAATAAGTTTTATCGAACAAGGGAGCCTTAAAAAAATCACTGAAGCGATCAAGAGCTTCATTAAAACCATCATGCGAAACCTGGAAAAAGTAATTGGTAATATTTCCACTGGTGTAGGCATTGGACCCTCCTGAATGAGAGTCAAGAAACTTTTTATATGAACCCACCTCAGGGTATTTTTCAGTGCCCAGAAACAACATATGCTCCAGATAATGAGCAAGCCCTGATTTTTCATTGGGATCATATAGATAACCAGTACCAACAGATAATGCGGCAGCACTACGATGCACATCCGGGTCTGAAATCAAAAGAACATCCAGTCCATTCTCCAGTGAAAGTGTCTGAATTTTACGTTTGTCACCTTTAACCGCTTCTGCAGAAGATATAAATAGTGCTATCCAGAAAACCAGAACCAGTCCGGTTTTTAGAAATTTTCCAATATGATTCACAAACAGCCTCCAGTTTCTTTAAATCAATACTTCAGAATATAAAATAAACATTCATCACCGTTTATTATATCGGTCTCTCATTATCAAATGGGGTTAATTTTTTTTAATCTGCCTCTTGGCTCCAGTGAATCGTGCTGTCCCTGGCACACAATGGCTCATCATGGATATTAATATTTATATAAATTGCTTTTATTCTTAATATATTAGTGGGAATTACTGCCAATCAGGAAAATACCAATCAGAATCAGCCCTCCTGCAAACAGACGTTGTGGACCAAAGGGTTCCTTTAACCTCCAACACCCCCAATAGACCACCATCAACACGCTAACTTGACGAAGCGAAACTATTGCGCTCAACGCTTCAAACTGAAGTACTACACAAATCAGGCCGTAAGAACCCAGAGTGGCAATCCCTGCAAGCAAAGCCTTGTGCCATTCCTCTCTCCAGGTTTTCAATACATATTTTGCTGGATGACTGGTGAAAATATAAATATTGCAAATAATAAAACCTACAGTTGCTTCAAAGAAAAAGAAGGTGATTCCATTGGCAAACGGTTGATCCGGTAAATGACTCAAAAAAGATTCCATTCCTTTTTTGTCTACCAGGCTGTAACTGACAACCATTGCCAGTGTATAAAAAGCCCAACGTAAATCCTGCTGCCCCATAGCCTTCACCAGGTTTTTAAAACCTCGTATCAGATGTCCTTCAAAGTGCAGGATATAAATAGCAGTCAGGATAAGTCCAATCGCAAGAAATGTCTGAATGTTCAGGTGCTCATCAAGTAATAACCAGGCGAAAACGGGAACAAATACAGGTGCAGACCGGGCAATGGGATAGACATAAGATATATCGGCAGTAGCATAAGCCCTGGAAAGGCAGAGTATATAGACTCCGTGTAAAACACCTGAGAGAATACTCCAGAAAATAATTTCTGAGCTTAATGGGGGCAGTCCGAAAAAAAAGTAGGCGGTCAGGGCCATGATCATGATCCAAACCCCCTTCATAGCGGAAAAATACTGGGAATTTTTGCTGGTCTGGGTCAATATATTCCAGAAAGAATGCATCAAGCTGGAGAATAGAACCAGTCCTATATTAAAAAGTGACAAACGTTAAGCTCCAAAGCGTAACAACTCGTAAGCAGAATTTACAGTATGCAGACTAAAATCGCATTCATTTCCTATCCGGTTTCAAACCTGGACAGGGCAGTCGAATTCTACCAGAAGGTATTGCGAAAAGAACCTTTGTTTCACCGAAAAGACTGGGCCGAGTTTGAATTGGATGGTCAAAGGCTGGCATTACAGAAGTCCCCTGCTCCAGGAAAAGTTGGGGCTACGGTTTATTTTCTCGCCCGCCCAATTGAAGGTTTTATATTCCGATTGAAAGAGCTGGATGTTACTCTCGATGGAAACATAGAGGTCCATTCTTATGGTAAATTGGCCCGTTTTCGAGACCCCGATGGCAATATCCTGGGGCTCTATGAACCGCCTGAATAGTATACTAACAGGCTGATAAGGAAATCCCATTGAGCGTATGTCTCTGTTGATGTACAATTGCCTATATGAACAATCCATTGACTCACTTTAATGAAGAAGGCCGTGCACGCATGGTCGATGTTTCCGATAAAACTCACACCTCCCGAAAGGCCGTGGCCACAGGAGAAGTGTACATGCAACCGGAAACCTTGCGGCTTATAAAGGAAGGACAGATCAAAAAGGGTGATGTGCTGGCTGTCGCACAAGTTGCAGGAATTATGGGAGCCAAGCGCACCCATGAAGTCATACCTATGTGCCACCCTCTTCTTTTAACCGGTGTTGACATCAGCTTTCAGATCAATCAGGATCCGAATCCTGACACAGGACTTTGCTCTATAACCGTCAGTGCCACAGTTAAGGTGACTGGACAAACCGGTGTAGAAATGGAAGCGTTGACTGCGGTTTCAATGGCAGCACTCACCATTTATGATATGTGCAAAGCTGTTGATAGAGGTATGTACTTTGATCATATTGGATTGATTCATAAGTCTGGTGGTAAATCAGGAACCTTTAACAAAGAAGTGGTGGAGGCAGGAAAATGATTGTTATTAAATATTTTGCCAGCCTTAGAGCCATCGCCAATAAAGACGAAGAAGCTTTGGATATTGAAAAACCAATAACCATGGATCAGTTAAATGATATTATTTCCAAATCAACTCCGACAATGGGAGAAATTCTCCGAGAGAAAAAAGTAATGATCTCGGTTAATCAGGAAATGGCCTCTGCCGACACCATCATACGAGATGGGGATGAGGTGGCTTTTCTGCCTCCGTTTTCGGGCGGCACAAAATAAAGTAAGGACAAAATCATGAGCACCACTACCTTTTCTAAAGTAAGAATTCAGTCAGAAGACTTCTCGGTCACTGATGAAATAGAGGCTATGAAAAAAGTTTCACGCAATATTGGTGGCATTACCACCTTTCTCGGCACAGGAAGAGAATTATCGAAGGGAGAAAATATCACCAAGCTCAATTTCGAACACTATCCAAAGATGGCAGAGAAAAAGCTTGAAGAGATACGTGAGCAATCCATCAAGGATTTTGGAATCATTGACATGAGCATCATTCACCGAATTGGCCCCATAGATATTGGTGAAAATATTGTCCTGATCGTAGCTGTTGGCGAACATCGAAAAGAAACGTTCAAAGCCTGCGAATGGGCCATTGCAGAACTCAAGCGCACCACACCTATCTGGAAACGCGAAACCACCTCCAAGGGCGAAGTCTGGGTGCAAGATACTCCTTGATCGTAAATGAGCAATCGCTCTCTGCAACCCCTTACCCTTACCGTAAACAGTCGGCTGGCACGCTGGCTTTTGCTGGAACAGGACGAGCAGAAGAAGAAAGCAGGTGAAAAGGCCTGGGAAACTCCCCAAATATTTTCCTTTGAATCCTGGCTACGTAATATCTGGGTCGAATCCTGGCCTGCCAAATATCTCCTTAGCCAAATACAATGTGAAAAAATCTGGGAGCAAATCATAATTCAGGACTCCGCCCGTCTTGAACTTCTTCACTTACAAGGTATCGCTTCTCAAGCAAGTGAAGCCTATGCCTTGATCCATAAATACCGCCTGCCTCTGGCCCCCAAGCTTTATGAACTCACTGATGAAACAAAAGTATTTCTAAACTGGATTGGAAAATATGAAAGACGCCTATCCTCACTTGGCGCACTGGACCCATGCACACTCATGGACGTGGTCAAGAACTCCATGCAGGCAGGAATAATAAACATCCCACCATTTATTCGAGTATTGGGTTTTGAAGAACAGAGCCCACAATTAAAAAACTTCCTCGACTTTCTTGTTGAAAAAGGTTCCCGGGTCGACTTCGTGTCAACGGTACCAACTGAAGAAGCTTTGCAGGAAAAATTGAAAGTACCCTGTGTCCGGGAATACGAGAATAGACAAGAGGAAGCAGAAGCCTGTGCCCGCTGGGTAAGGTCTATATTTATACCTGGAAAACGAATCGGCATAGTTGTTCCTGAACTGGATAAGTATCTCACCCTCCTCAAACGTGAATTCTCAGCAGAACTCGTTCCTGAATCCATTTTCAAGCTGGATGAACAAGTGTTTAACATTTCATTGGCTCCACCGTTGTCTCAGGAACCCATGATCAAAATAGCACTTGATCTGCTGACAATAAAATCATCGACTGTTCCAATCAGCAAATTCCTGTCATTCATTCAGAGTCCTTTTTTGGGTTACGTATTTCCACCTTCCCAGGAAATATCTGATCTGGAGAACAAGTTAAGAAAGCAAAGGATTCTCTCGATTAACCTCAATCAATTCCAATCAACCTATGGAAACATTCCACAAGCAGACCGGCTAGTTGAAGTTTTGAGGTCATGGGTAAAGAATAGTGAGTTATTTTTTCCGGAAAAGTGGACAGAGAAAATATCAGCGGTTTTAAAAGCCTTTAATTGGCCTGGAAAATCGAAAGGCTCGACCAGTCAACAGTTCATTTTGTCTAAACGACATCAGTCATTTGAAGCATGGAAAAATTGTTTGAACCAGTTTTGCTCTCTAAACCAGATCCTCGGTCAAATTAACAGAGAGAAAGCTCTCGAACACTTTACCAACATAGTACAAGGCACACCCTTCCAGGTAAAAACACCAGAACATTCTATTCAAATCGTAGGCCTTCTTGAGTCATCTGGAATGCAGTTTGACCATTTGTGGATTATGGGATGCCATAGTGAAGCATTGCCCACTCACCCTGAGCCCAATCCTTTCATTCCTTATGAAATCCGTAACAAATTTTTAATCCCGCGTTCCAACTCTCAACGCGAGCTGGAGTTTTCGAAGCAATCATTGAAACGGCTGATCATGGCCAGTCCAGATGTTCATTGTAGCTTTCCACTTCACGAAGGTGACATGGATCTAGAAATCAGTCCATTAATAAAAAACTTTTCGAAGCTTGATAAAACTACTTACTCTTCAAAACGAATAAAAGATCACATATTGGCTTTGAATGACCTGGAAGAGCTCACCGAACCTGAATTTTTACCGGCAACTGATTCTGAAAAGAACCTGTTTTCAACTGAGGGAGTTTCTTCTGGTTATGCCCTGCTTAAAGATCAGGTGGAGTGCCCCTTTCGAGCTTTTGCTCGTTACCGATTGAATAGTGAACGATATCAAGTTCCTGAAGTTGACTTTGACAACCTTGATCGAGGCAACGTAATCCATAAAGCTCTGGAACTATTCTGGTTAAACACGATTGATTCGAAAACCCTTTTACAACTTTCTGAAGGTTCCCTTGAACAACATCTCGACAAATATGTGCGAGAGGCCCTTAAAGTTTGTTCCATACGAACTACAGATCAGACTCAATTCAACAAACTGGAAATAGATAGAAATATAAGAGTTATTCATGACTGGCTACTGAACATAGAATTGAAAAGGCCTGATTTCAAAATACACAAAATAGAAGAAAGTATTTCTATTAACTTGGTAGGACTAAAACTTCTTTTAAGAATTGACCGCATCGATGAAGTTCTCGGAAAAGGTTTGTTGTTAATCGACTACAAAGCTGGTAGGGACGCAAAGCCATCTGAGTGGTTTGCCGAGAAAATACGCGCTCCACAATTACCCCTTTACTCATTGGCTAAATCCCCTGCAGGTCTGGCCTATGGACATCTGTTAATCGGAAAACCCGAGTTCAAAGGAACTACCATTCCGGATTTTCCTCTTGGACAATTCAAAAACCATGACTTTAAAAAAATGACAGGGTGTTCTTCCTGGGAAGAATTGCTAGATTACTGGAAAAACAGTTTAAACCATGTTGCGGATGAGTTCCTGCAGGGAAAACATAGTGTTTCGCCGATAAACAAAGGTGAGCCTTGTCGCCATTGTGAATTCGGCTCTTTTTGCAGAGTTCAGGAAACCCTTGAGACGTGGGAGAGTGACTAACAATGCTGGCAGATGAAAAAATAAGAACACAGGCTCTGGAACCTGACCAGTCTTTTATCGTTCAAGCTCCTGCAGGCTCAGGAAAAACTGAACTGCTCATTCAGCGTTATCTCAAACTACTTGGATTGGCAAATTATCCCGAAGAAATTCTGGCCATGACATTTACGCGCAAAGCCGCTGCAGAAATGAAAGAAAGAGTATTCACCGCCCTCACTGAAGCTCAAACTCATCAACGACCAGAGCAAACTCATACCAGATTCACATGGGAACTGGCTCGTCAAGTGCTGGATCAGGATCAAAAACGGGAGTGGAATCTGATGTATAACCCTGCCCGCCTGAGAATTGTAACGATTGATTCTTTTTGTTCCTCATTAACAAGAAGAATGCCATTGTTATCAAGAATGGGAGCAGGACTGAATATTCAGGAAAACGCCAAAAGTCTTTATCAGGAAACTGCCAGGAGTATACTGAGTTTAACAGAAAGTGAGAACAGCCCTTACGGCGAACTAGTGCGTAACATTCTCCGGCATATAGATAACTCAAAAGAAGATTTCGTAAAAAGGATCGTGCAACTGCTAGAGAAAAGAGACCAATGGATGATCTCCTTTTTTGATCCACGTGAAAATCTGGAGTCACATCCATTAAACGAAGATGACCGCCATGATCTTGAACGCACACTGGTCGGCCTGATAGAAGCCAAACTTACCAACTTGAATGGCTTATTTAGTCCGCAAATTCAAAAAAAAGTACTACAACTGGCTAACTATTCAGGTAGAAATTTAGAAAACTCAAACCCAACCCATCCATGTGCCTGCCTTGCTAACCTGCAGGAGTTTCCAGGCACTTCCATCAACAACCTGGAAGCCTGGAAAGGCATTGCTAACCTATTACTGACGCAATCCAACACTTACAGAAAAAAACCAGATGTAAGATTAGGGTTTCCTGTCGGCACTGAAAGCCTGGCCAAAGAAATGAAAGGTGAGTATATAAAACTGATGGGTTCTGTGGAAAATGACCCTTCCCTTCTTGAAACTTTGGCAAAAGTTAAAAGGCTTCCTCGAGCTCACTTTACAGATATGGAATGGAATCTGTTGAAATCCACCATACGACTTTTGGCTGAGATAAACAGAAAGCTAAAAGAAATATTTTCATCCCGAAAAATCACCGATTTCACAGAGATTTCCCTTTCAGCTATAAACGGGCTTGTTCAAAAGGATGAGAATGGCAACATGCAGCCCACTGACTTACTGTATTATCTGGATTGTAAAATCCACCATATTCTTGTAGATGAATATCAGGACACTTCTTTCAAACAAGAAGAGCTGCTACACAAGCTCACTTCCGAATGGAGTGAAGGAGATGGAAGGACACTGTTTATAGTCGGTGACCCCAAACAATCGATTTACCGTTTCAGGGATGCAGAGGTAGGATTATTCATCAAAACTCAGAATCGTGGTCTCGGTAGTTTACGTTTAAAACCTTTATCATTGGAATCAAACTTCCGCTCACAAAAAAAGCTGGTTGACTGGGTCAACACCTGTTTTCAAAAAATTTTTCCAAAATACGAAGATGCTGATCTCGGTGCAATTTCCTATAAACCCTCGTCAGCAGTTTTAAAAGAAAGCCTCCACCCCGGAGTGCTGTATCACCCCGTTCCTCATCACCAAGATAGCCATATTACTTCAGAAGAAGAAGCACGAATGATCACTACATTGGTCAAGAGTCTGCAATCACAACATCCGGGCAAGAGTTTGGCTATTCTGGTCCGAGGGCGAACCCATCTCACCTCTATAGTTAAGTTTTTAAATGAATCTAAGATTGCATATAAAGCTGAGTCCATAGACTCTCTTACGGACAGACCAGCAATTCTCGATCTTCTGTCGTTGCTTCGTGCACTACGTTTTCCCGGGGACCGGACAGCGTGGCTATCTATACTAAGAGCTCCCTGGTGTGGTTTGTCTTTGTCTGATATCCATGCATTAGTGGAATTGAACGCTTCAACCCCTGTATGGGCCCTGCTTAATGACTCATCACGGATTAAACTTCTTAGCGAAGATGGACAAAAAAGGGCGCAGAATCTTGTTGGCAATATTCAGCAGTTCCTGATCGAATCATTTGACCAGAATTTTCGCGACGTATTAGAAGCATGCTGGATTAAGCTAGGCGGCCCCGCCTGCCTTCAGGGAACCAGCCCTGACGATATTGAAGTATTTTTTAACAAGGTCGAAGACATTGTCGCTTCAGGTCAGGAAGAAAAATTTGAAAACTTTGATTTGATACTTACAGATCTATTTGCAAGTCCACTGGCTGTATCCGAAAATTCAGTACAAATCATGACCATGCATAAAGCCAAGGGATTGGAGTTTGATTTTGTAATATTGCCCGGTTTAGGAAAGCGTATCAAGACTGATGAGAAACGTCTTGTTTACTGGATGCCGCATGGCGATGACCTGTTACTTGCCCCAATTGAGGAAAAAGGTGGTGAAAGTTCACCGCTTTACGAGTTTTTATCTGATCTGAATAAGGAAAAAGAAGAATATGAAATATTAAGGCTCCTTTATGTAGCTGTTACAAGGGCCAAGTCACAATTGCATCTATTTGGGCACCTGGAGCCTTTCAGGGAAAATGAATGGAAACCCTACTCAAATTCCTTACTAAATAAACTCTGGCCACATATAAAAGATGAATGGCTGGAAAAGCTGAAAGAGGTTGTAGAAAAAGGTACAAGTCTTACAGAGCAACCCGCAGTAGGAATGCATTCCATTCATCGACTACCTGGAAACTTCATAATTCCAACTCCTGAAAACTCAATTGTAGAAGGACCCATTGTAGATATAGAGGAGGAAAAATACGTGGAGCCTGAATATTATTGGGCAGGTAATACCACACGATGCCTGGGAAATGTCTTGCACCGCTGCCTACATGACATAGCCGTGGAGGGTTTAGAAAACTGGCCAGAGGAAAAAATAGAAAAATTTAAACCACAGCTTAGATCTGCGTTAATGGGTGAAGGGTTACCCCCAGAACAAGCGGATCAGGCTTTAAAGAAAGGGATTCAAGCTCTCTCCAACCTCTTAGTTGATGAGCGGGCAAAATGGATATTAACTCAACACAAGGATTCTCGTTCAGAGTATCCTCTTACCTACTTTCAGGGTAATCGTTATATTCGAAATGTCATTGATCGTACCTTTGTGGATAACGAAGTTCGATGGATCATTGATTATAAAACTGGAAGTCATGAAGGAAGCGGGAAAAGCCTTGAGTTATTTTTAGATAGTGAAGTAGAGCGCTATAGACATCAATTGGAACGATATGAAACTGTCTTAAGAAAACATGGAGAGAAACTTCCTATAAAAAAAGCACTCTATTTCCCTATGCTAAAAGCATGGAGAGAAGTTGTTTAACATAGTCACAAAGCTACTCAACAAAACAAGTTTCCAATAAAAACTTCTAATTACGTTTTCATACCCTTATAAAATGCCTGCCTTTTACTAATTCTAATATACCACCAATAGTTTTCCTGTCTTAACCATAAAGTCAACGGGTGATTTAGCCGATAAGTAATTAACGCCTGACTATAATTTTAATTGATAGTGGGTAAAGCTGAGCGGTAACAGAAAGTCTGTTCTCTTTTATCTGACAAGTTGAGGTAAAAAGAAATGTACCTTGTTAAGCCCCAGCGTAATATACATTTATGGGTTCGATTTCAAATCGAACGTTTGAAACTAAGGTTCTGGTGGAAGCATTTAAAATATATTACCACCAGGCAATTCATGGGACACTAGGAACACTTCAAGCCCCATCCTTCTTCTCCCCTATAACCTATTGTAATCCTCCCTCAGTTTAGTTAACCTGAGTGAAGAAATGAGCTTTCTATCAACTTTGCAAGGGTTCTATAATGGACGAAATTCGTTATTTCATGGAAGAGTCTTTAGTATATGCCACCCCTGACACCTCTATCAAAGAAGCCGCACAAAAAATGCGTCACCACTCAATCAGCTCGATTCTAATTGGCGAGAGCGATAACTACACCCAGGTACTGACTGATACCGACTTGATCAGAAAATTTGCGATTAAGGATATGGACCCTGTCAAAACCAATGTTTCTATGATTGCAAATAACCCTATCATCACATTGGATGCCAGTCGACCCATGGAAGAAGCCTATGAGTATATGCGCAAGAATAATATTCGACATATAGGAATAACGGAAAAAGACAAGATGACAGGAATACTGTCCATTAAAGACTTTGCCAACTACTATCACAATAAGTTTTGTCAAGAGGTAGGGGAAAAAGGCGAAATTCAATACTTCATGAAAGGCCCTGTATTAGGTATAGATGCTAACAGCACTGTCCTAGAAGCCGCACAAAAAATGTCTCAACATAAAGTAGGATGTTTGCTTGTCTCGGAAGAGGGAAAAGTAAAAGGAGTTTTTTCTGAGTCTGCCCTCACTATGGACGTTATAGCAGCTGGACGCCCATTGAGCACAACCATTTTATCTACTGTACTAGTCCGTCAATTAATCACTATGGACTGCAGTCAGACCATGGCAGATGCGTATCAAAAAATGCGGGAAAATAATATTCGCCATCTTTCCATCGCTCGTGGAAATAAAATAGTTGGCATTCTTTCCATAAAAGATTTTGCAAATTATTACAGCTTTAAATATTGCCAATGCAATAACCAGGAAGATCAGGTAGGCAACTACATGCAGGAAAAACTTGGAACTATTTCAGGTTCAACTTCCGTACAAAATGCTGCTAAAGTCATGAAGGATAATAAAATAGGTTCATTATTAGTAACTCATGATGGTGAAATAGTAGGAATCGTTACTGAAGAAATTTTTACACGTAAAGTATTAGGAGAAGGGCTGGATCCAAAAAGCACAAAAGTTTCAGAGCTCATGGAGAAACCAGCAACCGTAAAAAGTAATCAGGTAATGGACACTGCCCTTACCTCCATGCACGACAACAATGCACGCTACCTGGGTGTTACAGAAGCCAACAAAATCATAGGTATTATTTCTTTAAAGGATTTAACCGTCTATTATAAAAACAAATTTATATCAGCTCAGGATATCGAAGATTAACTTTTTTCACTGACACCAGTCAAGCAACGTATTCTGTTTCAGCCCATACAATCAACTTCACTATCCTGGCCTTATTATAGTTTTGGGAAGCTATTCAAAAGATCCGATTTCTCTTCATAAGAGATATCCGAGTTAAAACAGATGAAGGGCTCAGAATATCTTGAGACAAAATAGAAAAAAACAATTACTACTATTATCAGGATTATGCCTGCTTAGCTATGTGTTTTATCCATGGCAGAGCCTGGCCCAGGAAGATGTAAATGAAAGATTTGTAAATATAGGTTTGATCAGCATCTCCAATCTATATACATTGCCAGAGAAAACAAATACTATTATTTTTAGAATCAAAAATAATACAACACGCACCATCAGCCAGATCTATGGCTGGGTTTATGTGTATGACATAGGACCTGAAGGAAAAGGAAAGAACTTTGTACTTCTTAACAACCCACATAAAGGGGGCAATATTATTAAAGGCTATCCACATTTACCGGGAACAGTATCAGAATGGAGTTTTCCTTTAGTACGTGAACCCTTTATCGCCGACCAGCAAATTGAATACACGTTGCGGGTCCACCCCCGATCCATCTTTTTTGCCAGAGTCGAAACACAAAACAAGTCGACCACACAACCTTAAAATGGGATAGTTACCATTTGCATGTGCAAAGTTTGTAAAATGATTTTGAGCTGACTTCCGGATGTCATCGCGAATGACCGAAGGGAATGCGGCGATCCAGTTTCTTTCTGGATTGCTTCGTCACCTTTGGTTCCTCGCAAAGACAGCTGCAAAAGGATTTTTAAATATAAATCCTTGCCGTGGTAGAGCCTGTTGACCCTGTGTGTAAACTGCGTAGCAGTTTTCCACAAGCCAACAGGCAGATCAATGTGGATTCTCCTTTTTTCTAGTTTAGAAAAGTTTTTGCAAAATTTGTAAACACAAATGTAGCTTATTGCACTTAAAATCAAAAACAAGTTAAACCTTACCATCTTTAACTCGACCGGCTAACAGACGGATTTCCTGAAATAACTCCCCACAAGTAACATCACCTTTCTTTAATATTTTAACAACATCACCTTTTAGCCTGCCTTGTTCTTCAAGAGTGAGTTCTTTTGCAGAGTTGACAATTACTGGGATATCTTTCCACTTCTGGTTTTGCCTCAGGCGTGCGATAAATTCAAAACCATTCATTTCCGGCAATACCAAATCCAACAAAATCATATCAGGTTTTTTTCCTTTAGCCAGCAACTGAAGCGCTGTTGCTCCATCAATAGCTTCCACTACATTCCAACCACTTTTGTTAAATATGCGAGTTAGAGCCTCCCGGTTAATAGCATCGTCTTCAACTATCAAAATAGTGAAGTCAGTAGGCTTTATCCAATATCGTTTGAAAATATCTACAAAATGATCCCAATCAAGAGGTTTAGACAAAATTTCAGTCGCACCTTCTATCGCAGGACTTTCCCCGAATTCCGTCAACAATATAACCGGTGTGTTTGCAAAGTTGGGATTTTGTCTTAACTGTGACAAAACTTCCAAACCATTCAAACCCCCAACACTGGTATCAAGTATTATTAATTCTGGGTGGCTCTGTTCAGCAATTCTCAAACCTTCTTCGCCATCATCGGTAGTGGCCACCTTACATCCCTCTTTTTCCAGAAATCTTTTAATCAAATTACAAATGACTTCATCATCACAGATAACAAGGGCCTGATTTATATTAAAATCGATATTGTAGCTAGGTTTTATTTTTTGATTTGCAGTGTAAATATCATCCTGACCTTCATCAAGAAATCGACCAAGCCATTCTTTCCATCTACTGCCAGATTCTTTTTCTAAAACTTTCACATGAGAAACATCTTCAGGCACAAAAACAGTAAACGACGCTCCCTTTCCAAGTTCACTGCTTGCCTGTATATCGCCACCCAATAGAATGGCCAAACGCTTACTTATAGTTAACCCTAGTCCTGTTCCACCATGTTTTCTAGTTGTTGAAGAATCTTCCTGCACAAACTCTTCAAACAACCTGGAAATTTTCTCAGGGGCAATGCCAATCCCAGTATCTCCAATAGTAAAATAAACCCATTTAACGCCATCAACAGTTTTCCCAGAAACGGTCAAATGAATTTCTCCACTGTCAGTAAATTTACAAGAGTTTCCTAATAAGTTTAATAGGATCTGGCGAATACGAGAGGAATCCGAATACATCGAGTCAGGCAAATTTTGCTTAATAACTTCCAACTTATTTTTTTTCTTTATTGCCAATGGCCTAACCGTCGAAATAACTTCTTCAATTAGATTTGAAAGGTCAAAAGACTCAGGATGTATTTCCATTTTTCCCGCCTGAATTTTTGACAGTTCAAGAATTTCGTTGATCAAACGCAATAAATGACGTCCTGCAAATTCTATTGCCCTTAAATCTTCAAGAAAGTCTGGTCGTTCTAATTTTCGCGCTTCGAATTGAAGAATCTCGCCATATCCCAGGATAGCATTTAAAGGAGTACGGATTTCATGGCTCATGTTTGCTAGAAACTCACTTTTGGCTCTTGCAGCTGTTTCTGCTTCTTCTTTAGCAATTAGTAGAGATTCCTCAGCAATTTTTCTAAATGAAATTTCCTCCTTTAATTCCTGAGTCTGGTTTTCCAAGTCCTGAGTACGGAGTCGAACCGTTTCTTCAAGGTTCTGATTCTGCTCCCAAATCATTTTATAGAGGGCAGCACTTTCAAGGGCATTGGCAGTATTTTGAAGGATCACTGATAATGGATAGAGAATTGTTTCGTTTACAGGAGAACCACCTGATAAAACCCGTCCAACAAACATACCACGCACTCTTGTTTTGGAAGCCAAAACATGGAATACCAGCAAATGTTCATGGTCAGGGTTTCTAATAACAACTGCCCGGTTACGATTTAATGCCCAAGCAAAGGTACCATTCTCAATTTCCCTATCCACCTCCACCTGAATCAGTGCTTGATCAGAAGATGGGTCAATCTCTTTCAGAACAAACTCAGAACTATCCTCATCCACTAGATAAAAAGCAGCCACTTGAAAATTAACAAGGCGCCTTACATGTCTTAGCGCAACATTCAAAATTCTTTGTGGATCACGGGTCAGGTGGGCACTATGTTGTAACTCACCAAGAGAAGCAAGAATATCAAGACCAAATAGATTGAGCCTGGCTTGACTTTCAAGAAACTCAATTCTAATCTGATCCTTGCTCTTAGAGTCTTTTTTAGGATCTTTCTTCACAGGTTTTATTATCAGAGGAACATTTCAACAGCTTCGCTGGTTTGCCTATCAACCTGCTCAACAATCGATGATAAAAGGCTGGTAGGTAAATCCAGAATTTCCCACGCTTTAGAATTTAGAGGAGGCACGTGACTTTCTCCGCATGTTCCTAGTTCCATTCCGTGCGCAATGATGTATGCAACATGCACAATAGATGCAGCTGCAGGATAACAAGGTGATTGACCAGGTATGTGATGAAAAGCCACCGCCTCTTGAAGCATTTCTGGAAGCTTCCATACTTTTAGCAACATACCTCCAACTGCTGCGTGGTCAGCTCCCATAATCGCATTTTCAGCATCATGCAAAAGACCTCCATTTTCATAAAGGCTTACGACCTTTTGCATTTTCTCAGGAACATTAAGCAGCAATATTAATCGCCCCAAATCATGAAGCATGCCCATTAAATAAAATCTGTCGGCATTTGGTTCTCTACGGTAAACAGCTATGATCCTTGCAGCCAGACCTGTTGCAACACTATGAAACCAAAATTTTTTCATGCTGATTAAGTTTTCGGGAATACCCCTAAATTGATTCACCACTGTTGTTGCCAAGGCTAAGTCATTAAGTTGAGCCATCCCAACAATTGTCACCGCATGGGTTATAGTTTCAATTTTGCTCGGAAATCCAAAAAAAGAACTATTCACAATCCTTAATAATCGGGCTGAAAGAGATGGATCGCCACTTATGATTTCACCAATTTCTACAAACGAACATTCCGGATCTTCTACAGCCTCGTTAATTCGGTAAAAAATTGTAGGAAGTGAGGATATCTGTGGAGATTGCTCAATTAGGTTTTTTAGGTCCAGTTTCATACCCTCTGTCATGACCCCTCCTGCATAAGCTTAAACTTTCTGGTCAAACAAACATCATATAATTCAGCTATTGCAGGATGTCTCCGGTCGGTATGCCTGAATAAACCGTCTTGTTCTTTAACGATGGCTGGGGGTATTTTCTTTTCCGGATCTTCACCCTTCTGGGGATCATTTTTCGCATCATCCTGAAGCTTTATATTAACCTCAGTGACACCCCAGGATTTTAAAGTTTTCAAGTTTTGTCCTGTTATTGTGTGACCCGCAGTCAATAAAGTCCTGCCCATTCTATCTTTTACATCTGTAGCAGTCACCATACCTTTTTGCACAAACTTGATTTTAATCGATTTCATTATTAAACTTGTTCCAAACAGTTTCTCAAATAAAAGCTCTTCTAACCGATTCTAATCATAAATGAATTTAATATCTTCGAAAATATTTACCATATTTTTTTTAGTCTTGGTTATTTTCTCAACAGGCTGCACTAAAAATCATCGTATTCTTATTGATCCTTCCATACCAGTTCACACATCCAAAATTGGCAATAGAATTCCCGTAGGTGTAAAAGTTGTTGATGCCCGCTCCAGTAATATCATTTCGAAATGGCAGGGAGGTTTTAAAGTAAGAAAGTTTACTGTTACATCCCAGGGAGACTTGAAAGATATTTTTACTACCCGGATTCGCCAAGGACTAACAAAACTGGGCTTTTTACCTAAAAACTTTAATCCTGCGCTAAAAAAATCGCTAAAAATTGAAATATTGCGCATAAAAAGCCGTTATCAGGAAGCCCCCCCAAAAATAAATATACGGGTCAAAGTCGTTATCAAAGCAACATGTATGAATCAAATAAAAAAGTTCAGTAAAAACTTCTCATCAAGGAAAAGCCGAACTGATATCAGCCCTGCCAGCTTTCCAAACGAAAGCCTGCTAAACGATACAATTTCTGAAACAATGGGAGCAATTTTCGGCGATTCTTCCTTGATAACCTGTCTTAAAGAAGATTCACAGGCATCTTAAACCTGAACAAATAAGTATTTGTTTTATTTGAGTTTACTTTATTATCACTCCATTATTACCCTGTTTGCTTTCAAATGACTTAAAGTAATATGCCTTAATTCTGTTTATTTTGGAGTACCGACTAGCTATAGTTTACCGGAAAGTGCTCATAATCAAAGTTTTTCCTTTTGCTTTGGGGATAATAGGTCGATAAATCAATAGTTGCTATTATGATATTTCACCCCTTATAAAAGGATAAACTGTTGGGCAACCAAATTCATAAATCCTGAAAAGGGGAAAGAATAATGGAAAATAACTTGGGTTCGCTTATTAGTAGTGGCGATGTTCTATTTATGATGCTTGGTGCGGTAATGGTTTTTGCCATGCATGGAGGATTCGCGTTTCTTGAAGTAGGTACTGTTCGAAAGAAAAACCAAGTCAATGCATTGGTGAAGATTCTAGTCGATTTTGCCGTCTCAACTCTGATTTATTTCACTATTGGCTATGGAATAGCCTACGGAATTTTTATGTTTCAACCTGCCAGCAAATTATTGGCAGAAAACCAAGGCTATGAACTGGTTCATTTTTTCTTTCTATTAACATTTGCAGCCGCTATTCCTGCCATCATTTCTGGAGGTATTGCAGAGCGTTCCAAGTTCTGGACTCAAGCTTTAGCTGCAGGTATTTTTGTTGGCATTACTTACCCTCTATTTGAAGGTATGGTTTGGGGACAAATATCCTTTCTCGGACAAGAAGGTTCATGGTTGGCAGAACTAACCGGGGGAGTTCCTTTTCATGATTATGCTGGGTCAGTAGTCGTCCATTCCATGGGTGGATGGATAGCCTTGACTGCTGTCATGGTACTTGGTCCTCGCTTTGGAAGATGGGATTCTCAAGGCCGTAGCCGCCCTATTCCTATCAGCAATGTTCCATTTATGGCACTGGGAAGCTGGATGCTTTGCGTAGGCTGGTTTGGTTTTAATGTCATGTCTGCAGCCACATTACAGGGAATATCTGGCTTGGTTGCCATAAATTCGCTTTTTGCCATGGCTGGAGGAATTATTGCGGCCCTGGTGATTTCTAAAAATGACCCAGGATTCATTCATAATGGAGCCTTGGCTGGCCTTGTTGCCATATGCGCAGGTTCCGACCAAGTTCACCCAATTGGCGCACTCATTATTGGAGCATTGGCAGGGGTTATTTTTGTCAAAGGCTTTACTTGGGAACAGGAAAAGTTAAAGCTTGATGATGTATTGGGTGTTTGGCCGTTGCACGGCATAGCAGGTTCATGGGGAGGAATAGCTTGTGGCATCTTTGGTCAGGAAGCCTTGGGAGGTTTGGGTCAGGTCAGTTTTCTGGCACAGCTAATCGGGACTCTTTTTGCCATAGTTATCGCTTTGGTTTTTGGTTTTGCAGTTTATATGGTTTTAGATAAAACAGTCGGAATCAGACTGGAGAAGGAAGATGAGCAAAAAGGTTCAGATCTTGCCATCCATAATATTGAGTCATATCCAGAGGATGCAACCAGTAGATTTTTATGAGTGATTATGTATTAAAAAAATTTTTTGTTTTATTCTTATTATTGGCCTTCTTTGCAATAGCAAAGCCAGTTATTGCAGAAGAGGATGCCATTGAAACACTTAAAAAGGCAGCTGAAGCAGACCCTAAAGACTATGCTCCTCACTTTGGCCTGGGTCAGGCCTATCACCAAATGGGGCTTTATGATAAAGCAATTGCAGAATACTTAAAAACCATTGAGTTGGAACCCCTGTTTGCTGCAGCTCATAGCGGTTTAGGTACCAGTTATGGTGCTATTTCTAAATATGAAGAGGCTGTTGATTCCTTCAAAGAAGCTACTCGTTTAGGACCCAATTATTCAGAAGCACAATTTGGACTAGGCTGGAGCTATGCACAGTTAGAAGAATATGAAAAAGCTGTCATTCCTCTCAAAACAGCACTGAAAGCAAAACCACGGATGGTAGTCGCCCATTTCACTCTGGGGCAAGTCTATTCAGCTTTGGGTGAATTCAATGATGCAATCAAACACTTCAAACGTGCGTTGGAAATCTCTCCTATTTACCCAGATGCCTATTTTCAAATGGGTATTAGCTATGCTCAACAAAATAAATATGATGATGCCGTGCAGGCTTTTAAAGACACATTGAAACTGAGCCCAAATTATTTCGAAGCCTATATTGGTATAGGCCGTGCTTATATAAATTCCAACCGGAATGAAGAGGCTATTGGACCACTAAAAAACGCTATCACTATTAATCCAAGCTATGCGGATTCATATGAAAGACTGGGAGCTGCCTACCAGAATCTGGACGAACACGATAAAGCATTACCTTCTTACCATGAGTTTGCTCGAATCGATTTCAGAAACCCGGTCGCTCACTTTAAACTTGGGGTAGCCTATTCACGGCTTGGTAGAAACCATGATGCCATTAAAAGCTTCCAGGAAGCTGTGAGATTAAATGAAGAGTTCCCCGAAGCACATTATAATATGGGGTGGTTATATCAAGAGCTAAGAGAATCAGACAAAGCCTTGGACCAATATAAAAAAGTTGTATCAATGGACCCTGAAAATCTGGATGCTTTTTTCAATATGGGAGAAATCCATCAATCCTTCAATCGCTATGAAGACGCTATCACAAATTTTCTTAGTGTTGTAAGTCTGGACCCCAACCATGTTGAAGCACATGTTCACCTTGGCTGGAATTACGCAAAAATGGATCTTCCTGATAAAGCCTTGGAAGAATTTAAAGCTGCATTGGAAATCAACCCTGACCGTGAAGAAACTTATTACAAGCTGGGGGTCACTTATGGTGACCTTGGGCTCTTTGCAAAAGGGCTTGATTCATTGGAAAAGGCACTTGAGATGAATCCAAACCATCTTGACACATTACTGCAACTGGGAAGATTCAATTCAATACTGGGAAACTACCAGGAAGCCACAAAGCATCTGAATAAACTCTTAAAAATAGCACCCAATTATAGTGAAGTAGGACTGTTATCTGGAAAAAGCCTGGTAGAGTTGAATCAGTTTGAAAGGGCTTTACCACATTTAGAAAAAGCCGTTAAACAACAGCCAGACTCATTTGAGGCGCAATTTTATTTGGGGCTTACTTTGATCAGGCTAAATCGACCGCAAGATGCCATTGCTCCGTTTCAAAAAGCCGTCAAGATCAAACCTGATTCCTCACTGACCTTCAATCACCTTGGACAAACCTATCAGAAACTGGAATTGTACCCTGAGGCTATTTACTCCTATAATCAAGCTATCAGTATAGAGCCCAATTTTACAGATGCTTATAATAAGCTGGGAGCCATATACACTAACAAGCAAAACTATGAAATGGCTATAAAAATGTTCCGTGGAGCAATTCATTCCAATCAGAAATTTCAGGCTGGTTATTTCAACCTTGGAATGGTTTACGAGATCCTCGGGCGAAATACGGAAGCCATAAACCAATATCGAAAAATATTGGATTTAAATCCCAATCACCAAAAAGCACTGTTCAACATGGGATGGGCATTGATTGATGAAAAACGATTTATGGAAGCTATACCACCCTTTCAGAAAATCATAGATATGGCTCCAGAAGACACAAACGCTCACTACAGTCTGGGACTTGTTTATGATAATCTCCACCGTTATCAAGAAGCGCAAAACAAATATCATCGTGTACTTCAATTAGACCCTAATCATTCAGGCGCATATGAAAGGCTGGCTTTAAACCAAAAAGCCATGGAAAATGCAACAGCTTCCGCGCAAAAAGATGTCTTTCCCAAAGAACTTGATATCATTTTGGTACCCTAGCAGTTTTCTTCGTTAAACATGAACCACTCACAAATCTGGTATTCTGCTTTACCCTCAATAGTACCTTTAGCTGGCTCGACATCTGTTTCCAGCATGGTAATGGCTCCTGATTCTAAAGGTGTTATCCAATCCAAGCTTTTTCAATAAATAAGTTGACAGTAAATCCTTTAAACTTATATACTTCGGCCTCCAAGAGGGATTCGGGAAATCAACCCTAAACCGTGAAAATATAAGGCTCTTATATTTTCCTCTGAACCCATCTATTTTCTTGGTAAATTGGTAAGCAAAAGCTTACTGATTTTATTAATTTCGTAAAGGTTTATCCCATGGAAACCAACGAGACCGTTACCGAAGAGATTGAACAAGAAGAAATCGATCTTTCTCCGACTGAAGAAATACTAAATAATCTTCCAGACAATTCACGTAGTCACCTCATTCCGACTTTGCAAAAAATTCAGGAAGCTTACAGGTATTTGCCTGCACCTTCTATGGAATTAGTCATGGAATTTCTGAACATTAGCCGGGCAGAGATATACGGGGTGATATCATTTTACCCTCAGCTTCTTATAGAGGAACCGGGAAAATACATCATTAAGCTCTGCTATGGTACGGCCTGTTTTGTAAAAGGGGCACCAATTATCAGTGATAAAATTCATGATTGTTATCACATTGGTCCTGGTGAAACTGATAATACCAAATTGTTTACATTACAGACTGCCTCCTGCCTTGGTAACTGTGGGGCCGCTCCAATGGCTATCATTGGAGAAGATACGCATGGAACTATAGACCCTGAAAAGACACTGGATCTTCTGGGAGAGTACAAGTTAGAAGATGACCCGGAAACCGAGGAGGCACCAGCTTCATGAGCACCGTTCCCCAAAAAGACTGCAATATAGACATTAATGGTAAAAAGGTTTCTGTCCCTGAGGGAACAGTTATTCTTGAGGCCTGCAAACAGAATGATGTACCGGTTTCTAATCTCTGTTACAACAGAAAACTTAAACCATTTGCAGGTTGCCGAACCTGCATGGTTGAAACAGTGGTTGATGGCAAAAAAGAACTGGTCTATTCATGCACACAGCCAGTTTGCGATGGCATGGAAATCAAAACCGCAACTGAAGAGACTAATCGCTACAATAAAGCCTGTCTTGAAATGTTACTGGTCGAACATCCTCTGGACTGCCCTATCTGTGATAAATCGGGAGTTTGTCCACTTCAGGACAACACAGATATGCTGCAACTGTTCAATGGTCGGTTTGAAATCCAGAGACGAAACGAACCCAGCATCAAGACAAATCCTATCATAGAATTCTACCTCAACCGTTGCATCATGTGCGGATTGTGTGTTCGTGCTTGTGATGAAATTCAAGGGGTACAAGCCTTGGATTTTCACAAACGTGGTATGAGCGTTGGAATCGGTACAGCTAATGATGAACCCCTGGATTGTGAATTTTGTGGTCAATGTATAACAGTCTGCCCTACGGGTGCATTGATGGATATGACATCTCAGGCAAGAGGCCTGGCGGCCATGTTCACCAATACACATACTACCTGTAATTATTGTTCCTGGGGCTGTACCATCAAATTGGAAAGTAAAAAAGGACAAGTCGTCCGTATTGAAGCAGATGAAAGTTACAATGTTGGAATCAACGAAGGCAATCTCTGCGCAAAAGGTCGTTTGGGGCACGGCATCATTCACAACGACCAGCGAATTGACTCACCTCTGATGAACATGGGGGGAAGTTTTCAAGAAGTAACTTGGGAAGAAGCCCTGAATACCATAGCAGACCGAATGCAGACAACGGTGAACCGTAGCGGAGCTGACAGTCTTGCTGGAATCGGATCAGAAAAGCTAACGAATGAAGAAAATTTTCTTTTTCAGAAACTGTTCCGAAGTCTGCTTGGTTCAAATCAAGTTACTAACCTTGCCAATATAAGGGCTCCTTTTCTAAATCAGTTCATGTTGAACTGTTTTGAAAATGGTATTACATCACAGCCTATCACCAAGCTTCAGGAAGCAGATGTGGTCCTTATTTTCAACTCCGATCTACCCTCTGAGTATCCGGTAGGTGGAAACTCAATTCGTTTTGGAACTATCTTTAGCAATACAGATATTTTAATAGCCAATCCTCGAAAAGTGGTGTTTGACAGCAAAGCTAAAGTTGATGTTCGGATGACCTACAAGCATGGCTCCGATTTGGCCGTTGCTTCCAGGTTATCTCGCATTATCATTGATAATAATCTGGTTGATAAAGGTAAAGCACAATCTGCCATTCCCAATTACAACGAATGGGTACAGTCTTTATCCGAGTATACAGCTCAATCTGTTGAACAAGTCACAGGTCTGCCTGATGATGTTCTCACCCGCGCCGCAGAAAGGTTTGCAAGAGATGCAGACCGTTTTGTCATTGTTGGAAATGATATTCTTGACACGGGTCAAGGCGAAGAGGTTCTCAATGCCATTCTTAATCTTTGTACTCTGGTTCAGCATGGCAGTACTGGTAGTGTAAGTGTCTATCCTCCTAGAGAACATTGCAACTCTCAGGGAGTTAACGATATGGGCTGCACTCCAGACTTTTTACCAGGTTATCAACCAATCAATGACTCTTCTGCTCTGGAAAGGTTTACTGGAGAATGGGGAGCCTTTTCTCTTGGGGAGTCGAATCTTGTTAGTGACTTATTTCAAAACTGTATAAACGGAGCACTAAAATTCCTTTATATCGCTGGAGAAGACCCTGTCCAATCCTACTTTAAACCACAATTGGTTAAAGAGGCCCTACGAACCGTACCATTTTTGGTTGTTACTGATGTTTTTATGACCGATACTGCAAAGATGGCGGACCTGATTCTTCCTGCATCAACTTTCGCAGAAAAAGAAGGAACCTATACAAATATGTCGCGGCATGTCCAGCGTTTAGCATCAGCTGTGATTCCTCAAGGAACCTCTAAACCAGATTTTGACATATTGGTTGAATTGGCAGACGCGTTGGGAAAACCATTTAAAAATACTGATATTTCAAGTGTTCAAAAGGAAATATCTAATGTCAGCCCAGCCTACAAAGGCGTTTTCCCAGGAGATGAATCTGTTCAATGGACACCGGACTCCACAAATATAACTCCAAAGTTTCATTGCAACAGCAATGTGGTTGGACAAAATAATAATGGAGAAGGCTATCCCTTCACATTACAAACAAATAACCACATGTTCCATATAGGAAGTTATACCCAACACGCCAAAGCATTGGTTGATATTGGACCTGAATGTATTGCTGAATTACATCCCGAAGATGCAAAAAGTTTGGGCGTTGGAACAGGTGATCAAATTCTTGTTGAGTCTTCAGCAGGTAAAGTAGAAGTAAAAGTCAGAACCAGTAGAGTGACCAACAGGGGAATGATATATATCCCCAAAAACTGGGTAAACGTTCCTGTCAGCTCATTGCGAAATGGGGAAGAAGGGTTAGTTAACGTAAAGATTACCAAAGCAGGGTAGGTCTAAATCAATTTTTCCAGGTTAACAGATTTATAAATCATTATGGCAGACTTAAAAGAAAATTTACATACCGATCATATGGTCCTGAATATGGGACCTTCGCACCCGGCCACACATGGGACGGTAAAGTTTCTCCTGACGCTTGATGGAGAAACCGTGGTCAACCTGGAAACCGAAATTGGTTATCTGCACCGCGGATTCGAAAAAATGTGCGAAAGCGTGACCTATTCGAATGTATTCCCTTATACGGACAGGTTGAACTATTGTTCTGCCATAATGAATAATATTGGCTTTGCACTTGCTGTAGAAAAACTCTGCGATATTGAAATTACTGAACGGTGCAAATACATTCGTGTGGTCACTAATGAACTTGCAAGAATTTCAGATCATTACACCAACATTGCTGCTGCTGCACTTGAACTAGGAGCATTGACAGCATTTATATATTTTGTTGAAGCCCGTGAAATTGTTTGGGATTTATTAGAAAAGGTTTGTGGTGCCCGCCTGACCTCAAACTACATCCGCATTGGAGGGCTGATGTGTGACTTGCCTCTGGGTTTTGATGAAGACCTCAAGGCTACTTATCCCAAACTCGACTCATTGTTCGATGACGTGGACTACCTTCTGACCAAGAACAGGATATTCCTGGACCGTATGCAGGATACAGGAGCTATCCCAGTAGAAAGTGCTATCTCATGGGGCTTTACCGGTCCCTGCCTGCGTGCAAGCGGAGTCGATTACGATGTCCGAAAAAATCATCCATATCTTTGCTATGATAAAATTGACTTTGACATTCCATTAGGTAAAACCGGCGACAACTTTGATCGCTACCTGGTACGAATGGAAGAAATCAAACAAAGCTTTAGAATCATTAAACAGGCAATGAGAGACATGCCAGATGGCCCAATTAATGTTGCCAACCCCTATTTAAGGAATCCGGCCAAGCCTGATGTGTATTCACGGATGGAAGAAATGATCGCCCATTTCAAAATGGTTATTGATGGACTTAAGCCACCAGTTGGAGAGGTCTATTTCCCAACCGAAGCCGCAAACGGTGAGTTGGGTTTCTACCTGGTAAGCGATGGTTCAGGAAAACCCTATAAGTGTCGTGTTCGCCCCCCCTGTTTCACCATGACTTCCGCAATGGGTGAAATGTGTACGGGTGGAATGCTTGCCGATATCATTCCTACCTTCGACATGATAAATATGATAGGCGGAGAGTGCGACAGGTAATCACAGCCTCAGCATTCATCACCCCTTTCCCATTTCTACCTGCTCCTCCTACACTCCATTTATGACTAAATTTATAAAGCTGGCTTTTCTTATATTAGGATGCCTGCTTTTAGGTTGGGCCATCAATACCGTTGACCTGGAAACCATCCCGAGTCTTCTTAAACAACTCGGAGGGGGATTTCTAGTCGTCCTGATTTTATACGCTGGGGTTACATGGCTGGATACGCTTTCCTGGAAATGTAATTTTCGTCCTGAAGAAACTGAGCTCTTTACAAATTGGGAATTATGGCGGATCCGGCAAATTGGTGAAGCTTATAATGTAATCACTCCACTTGGAACATTAGGTGGCGAACCTTTAAAAGCTCAACTTCTAAAAGAACATCAGGGACTCAGTTTACGTCAGGCAATCTCTTCCCAAATCATTTCCAAAACTACTTTTCTAACAGGATTGATCCTGTTCTTTATCCCCGGGATAATTATGATCTTGAACTCTTCTATAATTTCTGATGAGTTCAAAATGATAAGTCTTGTTGGAATGGGGGTACTTTCAACCTGTATTTTTTTGTTTTTCGTTTTTCAGCTCACAGGAATCCTTGGGAAAATATGTCACTGGTTTGGCCAAAAGACCAACATGCCGAATCTGAAACATAATCTGAAAAAAATTGAGCATCTAAATACGCTTTTCTCAGGTTTTTATCGTCTGTACCCAGGCAGAGTGATCAAGGCTGTTGTGTTGGCTTTTCTCGGATGGATACTAGGACTGGGACAAATGTATGCAATCCTTTATTTTCTTGGTTTTCAAGTCAGCTTTTATGAATTATGGATCATGGAATCACTTGCCCAATTGGTGAAAATAGGTAGTTTCATGATTCCACTGAGTATCGGTGCTCTTGAAGGAGGATTGATTTTAATATTTACGTCAATGGGTTACCCGGCAAACCTGGGGTTAACTGTGTCGCTAGTTGCAAGGATTAAAGATTTAATCTGGGTAGGGTTGGGATTGGCATTAGATGGGAAAATGAACCTCAACACCAGGCGTAGGACCAATGAACAATAGCTTTATCTAGCGAACAAACATTCTTCTCAGCTAAAAAAAGTTTGCTATTAACCTCGGGCTAGAATGTATCTCTGGAGACTCCACGGTCACGCCCTCTTCCACCCGGAGTTCTACCTAAGGATGTAGTAAAAACATCTCCTTGTTGAACCAGACCATCATGTTTTGTGCGAATAGTTCCAATTCTGTTTTTCTCAATTTCTTTAGCCGCTTCGTCAATCAGATCCTCTTCTTTTTTAGCAGCTTTGGTAGCTGGCTTAGACCCATCTTTATCAGCATTACCCGTAGATTCTGAATTCGCAGATGCTTCTGAGGTTTCAGCATTGGCCCCATCAGAAGATTCTTCATCAAGTTCTTCGGCTTCTTTCATGGAGCTTTTAAAGTTCTTAATACTCCTCCCAAACGCAGAACCAATCTCAGGCAACTTTCCAGCCCCAAAAATAATCATAATAATGACCAGAATTACCATTAACTCAGGAAAACCTATTCCCATCATAAAATTTTTCTCCTTTTGACTGATCAGAATAGAGCCAGTCTATCAAAATAAATGCTGAATTGACAGGTATTTACTCTATTACCTGTCAGGAAATAAGCAAAAAAAAGAACAACAACCTATGAGATCGATCCGACCAGTAATTGAAAAATTACTCACCGGTAGCAAAATTTAAACGGGAACCCGAAGAACCCCAGGTTCCCGGCCAAATCATTGAAAACTGTTCTAGTGCCCTAAATGTCCCTTTAAAATGGGAGACTCCAGTATCTTTTTATTTCCCTTAGCGAGTTCTTTGGCCTTCGCAAAGTGCTTGGTAGCCGCACCATGGTCACCTAATTTATCCAATGCAACAGCCTCATTGAAATGAATTTCTGCTATTGAACTGTCTTCTGCAGCAGCTTCTCTGAAATGCTTCAGTGCTTCCTCAGCATGCCCCATTCCCCAATGCTTAATCCCCGCTTTATTATGCATATCAGCACCAGCATGGGAACCCGCAGGTAGTTCCATAGGCCCTTCACCAGCAACAACAGTAAGAGGAAAAGAAATCAGAAATAAGGCAAACAAAACTGAAATTACGGTTCGCATATCATAACTCCCAAAATAATAAGTTTTCAATTACCTATAAATATTGTACCAAGCATAATCTAATTTAGCATATTTATAGGTTCAAATTGAATCTCATAAAGCGCTACTGTAATATTTGACCCTGCCTGACAATAAGTTTATGATAAAATGCTTTTGATAAAGTATTGTATTTGATGATTTTTTACCTATTTTTTGATGTCTGACGAAAAAAGTATTGATATAGAAAAGTTAGTTGCAGATAAAACAGTCAAGGGAGTGGTAGATGTAAGACTCGAGTTGGAAAACAAAAAACTCGGGGATGGAGAAATTGCTCACCTGGCCAGTATGGAAAACCTGTCTGAAGTGACCCACTTGGAGTTGGGTGAAAACAGCATCAGTGATTCAGGTATATCAGCACTTTGCCAGTCCCCTTACATAAAAAAATTAAAATCGCTAAATTTAAAATCTAATAATCTTACTGAAGCAGGAGCGCAACACTTAGCCAACGCATCCAACCTGGCACAGTTGGAACAACTGATTTTAAAGTTTAACCGAATAGGTGAAGAAGGGGCAAAATATTTAGCAGAATCAGACAATCTTGTTAACCTGACAACCCTGGATCTTTTTCGTAACCGAATTGGCGAAACAGGTGCTAAAGCTATTAAATCCTCTAAAAATTTTAAAAGGGTGAGCCGTCTCAGGCTCGACTAACTACGAATGGACTTATCCAGAGCCTATCCCCGCAGTCCAAAAGTAAAGATGGCCGGTTTGGTCCAGTTGGCAAGAATGATAGACAAAGCCCGGGCCTTTAAGGAGAACAAAATTGCAGATTATATTTACCCTTGCCCGCTGGATAAAATTATCTTGAACTTCCTACATATTGATTCCGATGCATTTGCAAATAAAGCAGTGGAATGTGGAGATGATGAAATATGTGCGTGGTCCGAGGATCTGGTTAAAAATAAAAGATCCGAAGAGATTGATTTTATTAACGATCAGATTCTTGAACGACGGCCTGATTCAGAGGATCGACTAAAATACTTTAATGAAGTTCGCAACAGGATTGATCCCTCCAGGAAAGACATCAGCACATGGGTCGACCTACTAGATCTCGAAGAAGGTCGCTTACCAACAAAATAATTTCTTTCACTATTTTTAACCTGTGCAATAACTACTCCTTTTTCCAAAAAATCATTCCCCGTTTAACGAAAAAAAATGAAAAAATCACTTAAAAACCAGAAACCCGCCAGATCAAAAAAGAAAAAGGAACGTTCCAGGTTTGTAAAGATTTTCCTGATAACGTTTTATTCCCTCACCCTTTTTGGTTTGGTAGCGGGCTTTATCGGGGCAGGATTCATATATTTTCACTACTCTAAAGATCTCCCTGATGTTCGTGAATTAAAGAATTATCATCCAAGCACCATCACCCAAATTTATTCAAACGGGGATGAAAAAATTGCCGAGTTCTATATTGAAAAGCGTATCATGACCCCGCTTGAAGATATACCGCTGGCCTTGAAACAAGCTGCTCTGGCAGTTGAAGATTCTAACTTTTATTATCATTTCGGCATTGATCCAAAGGCTATTTTCAGAGCTTTTATAACCAACCTCAAAGCTGGACACGTGGTTGAAGGTGGCAGCACAATCACCCAGCAATTATCTAAAACTCTGTTTCTATCACGTGAACGCACATTAACCAGAAAAATCAAGGAAGCTATCCTGGCTGTCAGGCTGGAACTGGTATTTACAAAAGATGAGATACTCGAAATGTATCTCAACCAGATTTATTATGGACATGGTAGTTACGGAGTAGAAGCAGCGTCCCGCACTTACTTTGGTAAAAGTGTTAAGGAAATTTCTATTGCAGAATGCGCCATGATTGCAAGCCTACCAAAGGCCCCCAATCACTACTCGCCTTATAAGGATCCGGAGCGAGCAAGGAAAAGAAGAAACCATACTATTCGAAGAATGGCCTACCTTTCATTTATTACAAAAGAAGAATCAGAACAGGCCATGAATGAGGAGTTTCACCTTGGTGAAGTTACAAACATGCTCAATAGAGCACCTTATTTTGTGGAACATATTCGCCAGTTTCTTCAGGAGGAGTATGGAAGCAACAAGCTTTATCGAGGGGGCTTAAAAGTTTATACAACTCTGGATATTGATCTTCAGGAATCCGCCCAGAAAGCTATCATAGAAAACTTAAGAGTCGCAGACAAACGCTATGGATATCGAGGCCCAATAAGCAAGCTCTATCTTTCAAAAGGAGAACTGGCCTTACAAGAGGCCCTTGTAAAATTAAACAGTTTTGACAAAGGAGAAAGTATTACCGAAGGGAAAATTATCAAAGGTGTGGTTTTGTCAGTGGGTGAAAAACAGGCAGAGGTTCTCTTGGGCCCAGATCAGGGCACCATTGATATTCTTGACATGAACTGGGCAAGACCACCCAATACCCGGCTGGATGGGAAATGGAGTAAGATACAAAGACCCGGACAAGCTCTTTCTCCTGGTGATTTAATCTGGGTAAAACCTATAAGGCTTAATGATAACGGCTGGGCACTTTCCTTGGAACAGGAACCTGAAGTAGAAGGGAGCCTTGTAAGTCTTGACCCTAAAACCGGCCAGATCAAGGCAATGGTAGGAGGTTATGATTTTTCGAAAAGCCAGTTTAATAGAGCCGTGCAAGCTATTCGACAACCTGGCTCTGCTTTTAAACCTATAATTTATGCCGCCGCTATCAATGAGGGGTATTCCCCTTCAAGCATCATCATAGACTCTCCAATCATTTTTAAAGAAAAAGAAGACGCTTTCGACAAATGGAAACCTGTAAATTTTGAGGAAAAGTTTTACGGTCCCACATCGCTTAGAACCGCCCTCACACACTCTCGAAATGTTGTAACGGTTAAACTTATGCAGAATATCGGGATAAAAGGAACCATCAGACTGGCAAAAAAACTGGGTATCTCCAGTAATATGGAACAAAACCTTTCAATTTCACTGGGTTCTTCAGGATTAACATTGTTTGAACTAACATCTGCATACTCGGCGTTTGCCAATAACGGTAATTTGATCAAACCCAGTGCGATCAGAAATATACAAAACCGGAAAGGAGAAATCTTATATACATCTAATCCTGAAGTGACTCAACCAATTTCACCAGCCGTTGCTTATATCATAACAAGCTTATTACAAAGTGTCGTAGAACACGGGACAGGAAAAAAGGTCAAAGTATTAAACAGGCCTGTGGCAGGTAAAACAGGCACAACCAATAATTACGTAGACGCCTGGTTCATGGGGTACACCCCAGAACTAGTAACAGGAGTATGGGTAGGTAAAGATAAAGATGAGCCTTTAGGTAGAAATGAAACAGGATCGCGGGCAGCAATACCAATATGGCTACAATTCATGCAAGACGCCCTTGTCAATAAGCCTGTAACAAATTTTCAGGTCCCACGAAATATCCAATATTTAAGAGTCCAACCAGAAACTGGTGAACCAGCATCCTTTAACGAACCCGGCTCCACGTTCGAAATTTTTTCTCAAAGCCACCTTCCTGATAATGAAGAACCTTTTTACGAAGATTCGTTTGAAGATACTTTTTGAGATTAATATTTGAATATTTAGTTTTGTTGAACTATTTTTTTTCTTTTCACTGTTAACGCAAAAATATTTTTTTCTGAATCACCAGATGAAAGCAAAGTCGTTTTCCCTGTAACACCCGGAAAATTTTTAACATTTTTTAATCTTTCCAGCATCTTTATCCGGTTATCCGCTCCCGCCAAAATTTTTTTAATTACAATATTTGCCGCATCATAAGCCTGGGCCGATAAATATGTGGGCTCTTCACCAAAGTTGGTTTTAAAATCCTCTACAAACTTTCGAACTTCTATTTGATGAGAATTTGGATAGTAACCATCAACAAAATAAACAGTCTTTAAATATTTGCCACCCATTTTGACCAGCTCTGGAGAGTTCCATCCATTGGCACCCAGCAATATTGCCCTATTGATATTATAAAAAGCTAATTGTGGAATGATCAGGCCTACTTTATCATAAACACCGGGTATAAAAATCGCGTCATAACTCAATTCCAACGACACTTTCAATTTTTCAACATCATCACCTGACCAATGGCCCATATCAATCAGCGGCCTTGATAATGCAGATGAGTCACTGAAGTCCGGTACAACACGATCACTCAATACCAGTTCCCGGGCGATTTTTTCAAGATCATCATCCTCAACTCCACCCAACTCCAGAATCTGTTTCTTAAAATCATTCTGGGAACGTTCATAACCAGCAATCGCAACTATCTCCCCACCCAATGACTCTACTTCATTTATAAAGGTATCTTTTAATTCCAATCCAAAAGGTTCATAAGGGTGCAGTACTGCAAACCGTTTTAGATGAAGAGTATTAACAGAATACTCTGCCAGAAACTTTGCCTGAATCCTTCGGGTCAACGCATTACGAAATAAAAAGGGATTCTCATCAACAAGACCATGGGTTGATGCAGTGGGGGAAAATATAGGGATTTGATGCTTTCGTGCAATATCTCCAGCAATTTTAACCTCATCGCTCAACAGTGGACCAATAATACCCACCACATTCGGACCATCTGACACATCAGAAATAATCTTATCAATTGGTAACTGGCTTCCCGAATCTCTCACTTCCAACGCCAGTTTTTCCCGTGCTTGAAAAGGAAGTTGGTTTACAGCAAGCTGAATGCCTTGCAATACTTTTTGACCTGTTAATGCAAGTTTTCCTGTTAATGGAAGCACAACACCAATTTTAATCTTGGCTCTAGTATCAACCGCAGCATCATTTAAACGGCTTTCCATTTCATCCTTAACAGGATGGTTCGGAAATAATTCAATAAATTTTTTCAAGGTTGCCAGGTAATTTGGCATATCCCCTGTCGCACGGGAAAAAGAAACCCTCCTTAATAATAAAAGGTCCACGGGAAATCCATCGCCCAACTTTTGAATCAAGGCGGACACCTTAGACTCATCAAGTTTTTCATTAATCAATCCCTCAGCAACCGATACGGCATTATTTCGAATCTCTTCATTCTCATTCTGCTGATATACTTTTCTTAGTTTGGTAAAAGCCCTTTCATAATCCATACGTCCGACATCAATCCGGGCCAGGTAAATCATCACGTTCCACTTACGCTTATTATCTGGAGTAGAACGCAAAACCATTTTAAACATGGACTCAGCGTTACCATAGTCTGCCAGTTCGTAGTAACAGACCGCCATGTTGAACCTTGATGAGTTTGCAAAAATTGAACGTGGAAAATTTTGTAAAAGTATCTGGTAAAATCGAATTGCTGTAGAATAGGATTTATTAGTCTGATCGATAGAACCAAGGCGGAAAAAGGCTTGATGACTTCTTTTTCCTGAAGGATTTTGTGACAAATAATCGTGGTAATAAGGCTTGGCACCAAGAAAATCCCCAGAATGAAACATGTGCTCGGCCTGCAAGAAAGGATCCTCGATAAACTCAGACTGTCCTTGATTATCGTTGTCCACAAGTAATTCTGGCGCAGCATAGATCAGCCCGTAGATACCAAGGTGGCAAAGCAAAATAAAATTAAAAATTACCGTTTTCATAAACAAATTTTTGATTGCTACTCAATCTCCATTTTTAGGCTTACCTTTTAACTTATGCTTCTCAATACGATATCTCATCGAACGGAAACTGAGATTCAAGGCTTCAGCCGCTTTATTTATGATTCCATCAGAACGTACTAAAGCATTAGCTATCATTTTCTTTTCTATCTGTTCCAGGGTTTTCTCAAGGTCGATATTGTTCTGATCCAATTCAGGAACACTGACTTTTTCAAAAGATAACTGCCCAAGAAGCTCATCCGGCAAACTGACTTTACGAATGTTCTTCTCAGTCTCCAGAACAACGGCCCTTTCGATTACGTTTTCCAATTCTCTCACATTTCCGGGCCAAGGATAGCGCTCAAAAACTTTCAAGGCATCTGAGTCTATACCCTGAATATAAGTTTTATTGTGCCTGGTGTTATATTTTTTTATAAAAAAACTCACTAGTTTCGGGATATCTTCCTTGCGCTCTCTCAGTGGTGGTAAGTGAATAGGAATGACATTCAATCTGTAATATAAGTCTTCACGAAAAGATTTATCCTCAACCAATACAGACAGGTTGCTATTAGTCGCCGCAATGATTCGCAAATCTACTGGTATAGGCTGAGTCCCACCCAGCCTCATGATTTCATTCTCCTGAAGAACCCTTAACAATTTTACCTGAGTCGATAACGGGGCATCACCTATCTCATCAAAGAAGAATGAGCCTTTATTGGCAGACTCCATCAACCCTAATTTCATAGAATCTGCACTTGTAAAAGCACCTTTTTCGTGTCCAAACAATTCACTTTCGAGCAGGTTTTCAGGCATTGCACCACAATTAATAGAAACGAAAGGATAATTCTTTCTATTGCCATTAAAATGGATGGCTTTCGCAATAAGTTCTTTACCAGTACCACTTTCTCCCGTAATCAATACCGTTGCTTTACTTTGCGCAACCTTGGCTACCAGATCAAATATTTTCTGTATCGGTTCTGATTTTCCGATGATATTTGAAATCTGAAAACGTTCATTTAAAGTATTTTTTAAAAACCTGTTTTCAGCTGTTAGTTTCCGCTTTTCTAAAGCGTTTTTAACAATCAGTTGAATGTCTTCAATCTTGAAAGGCTTGGAGATATAGTCATATGCACCCTTCTTCATTGCAATCACTGCAGTTTCAGCAGATGCATAAGCTGTCATCATTACAACAGGAGTATCGGGGAGTGTATCTCTGGCTGCATCCAATACATCTATGCCACTGGAGCGCCCCATGCGAATATCTGTCAGAATCAGATCAAATTCATTATCACGAATCTGCTTTATGGCTTTTTCGACACTGGGTGCAGTAACAACTTGATAGCCTTCCTCTTCAAGCATAATAACGAGGAAGTCCCTCAAGCTCTTTTCATCGTCCGCAACAAGAATGGAACTCATAATAAGATTCTATCGCCATTCTTACCGGCAAATCAATAAAGGTTCACAAAAACTTATGCGAAATTCAAATCAACCCGGGAAAAACCTTATCAACGATTAAAGGTTTCCGCATAGAGCTTTAAACGAAGAGCGTTTAGTTTTATAAAACCATCTGCATCATCCTGACTATAACCATGGCTTTCTTCAAAGCTTGCTATATTCTGGTTATACAGCGATTTTTCAGCTTTCCTGCCCGTGACAACACAATTACCTTTATATAATTTCAACCTTACCTCACCAGTAACATTGGCCTGAGCCTGATCAATGGTTTTTTGGAGAAGCTCCCTTTCAGGGGAGAACCAGAAACCGTTGTATATCATCCTGGCGTATGTGGGAATTAGGGAGTCCCGTAGGAAAGCAATCTCTCGATCTAAAGTTATGGATTCAACCGCACGATGAGCCTCGTGCAAAATAGTTCCCCCTGGAGTTTCATAAACTCCGCGCGATTTCATACCTACAAAACGATTCTCTACAATATCAATACGTCCTATCCCGTTTTCGCCGCCATAGTGATTGAGACGTTCCAATAAAGTTGCGGGACTCATCCTCTCCCCATTTATGGCAACCGGGTTTCCCTGTTCATAGGAAATCTCAATATTAGTCGGCTTATCAGGGGCGCTTTCAGGGCTCACAGATAATAAAAACATATCTTCATGAGGTTCATACCAGGGGTCCTCCAACACTCCTCCCTCATAACTGATATGAAACAAATTGCGATCTGTACTATAGGGTTTATCCTTGGTAACTGGAACTGGAATCCCGTGCTTTATAGCATAATCAATCAAAGCAGTCCTGGAGTTAAGATCCCATTCACGCCAAGGTGCAATAATCTTTATCTCAGGATTAAGGGTGTGATAAGCCAGTTCGAAGCGAACCTGATCATTGCCCTTACCCGTAGCACCATGTGATACTCCATCTGCGTCCTCTTTGTTGGCTATACGTATCTGTTCTTTGGAAATTAACGGCCTGGCAATCGAGGTACCTAAAAGGTAGTTATGTTCATAAAATGCATTGGCTCGAAGCATGGGGAAAACAAAATCTTTGATAAACTCTTCCCTCAAGTCTTCTATATAGACCTTACTGGCTCCTGTTGCGAGAGCCTTCTCCCTGACCGGCTCCAACTCCTGCCCCTGCCCCACATCGGCGGCAAAAGCTATGATCTCACATTCATATTTTTCCTTAAGCCATTTGATAATGACTGAGGTATCGAGACCTCCTGAGTAAGCCAATACAATTTTCTTAATTTTTGATGACATAACCGTTTTCTTTCAAGTTAGAGAACCTAATAGTAGTTCCAAATTCAAATAAAAACCAATTTACATAACAAGAGCATATTGGGCAGCACCCAGTAACGGAGTTGATTCATCCATCACCACTTTCACAGGAATTTTCGAAAGATAATTTTTGAACCTTCCCTTTGAAAGAAACGCCTCCATAAAACCCCCTTCATGCAACAAGGGAATGATCTTCGGGGCAATTCCCCCCCCAAGATAAACACCCCCCTCTGATAAATATTGCAACGCTAAGTTTCCTGACAAGGCTCCATACAGAGAAATGAACAACTCAACAGTTTTCTCACAAACAGGTGAATTTTTTGCGATAGCTTTTTCAACAATGGTAGCTGGAAAGTCAATAGTTTCTTTTTCAGCAAGTTTCGTCTTGAAAAAACGATATACATCCAATAAACCTGGGCCAGACAATACACGCTCAATACTGACTCGCGAATATTTTTTTTTCAAAAAAAACAAAAGCTCTGCTTCCAACTCATTTCTGGGAGAAAAGTCACAATGCCCTCCCTCAGAGCCCAAAACAGTATGCCTCCCATTTTGATCGGGAATCAGGAAGGCCTGCCCCAAACCGGTTCCTGCAGAAACCACCGCTATCATTGCCTTATTAACCGGGTTGCCTTCCTGGATTACTTCAAAGGACTCGGAATCTAAAAAAGGAACCCCATATGCCATAGCGACCAGGTCGTTAATCAGCCAAACCGCATCGACCTTCAAGCTTTTCTTTATACTCTCTGCTTCAACCTGCCAGGAAAGATTGGTCAGCTTGCATTTTCCATCAATTACCTGACCAGCCACACCAAAGCAGGCCTTATCAATTCTCAAATCATTATTTTTTAAAAAAACTTCCAGCACCTCTTCGATACCAGAGAAACTCCTACTTTCATATCGATTTTCTCTAATTGAAAGCTTGCCATCAAAAAGAGCCAGATTTATCTTGGTTCCTCCAATATCACCTGCTAGAATCATCGTTTCACTTTAGAAATGAGCGTATGCGCTCGTCCAGCGCATTCTGGTCTTTAGTGAAAGACTGTAGCGCAGATTGTGTCATTAAGTCATCAAGCGCGATTGACTCTGGCCATTCCGAAAGATTGGGAATTTTTCCATGGTTCCGCATTTTCTTCAAATCTTCATCGCTGAAAGAATGGAATAGATTAACTCCTCTTGCCTGTTCAGACAATTCATCACCTCGCATTGTATCCAGTTCAGGATTGGAAACCAGAGCATTCACAAAATTCTCGAATTCGTCAGACAATTCCCAAAGCTCAGGAAAACGCTTGGCAAGAGCATGCTGAGGGTCAATGCCCGGTTCAATGACATCATCAATATGAGACACAACCTGTTCGGCTGATTTTCCCGACCCCTGAAACTCTTTCATTGCCGCAGGTGGAATGGTCAGCACATCTAATCCCGCTAGAAAAGCTACCTGTTCACCGTTTCTGATACTAGCGGCAATCAATCGTGAACTCACATCTTTATGCTGATCACGAGCTGTTTTCAATGCACGTTGAGTTGCCAAAGTCACTTTTTCACCCACTAATTCACCAGATCCAGCTTGGTGGTCTATAACCACCTGGTTCAGTCTACCCAGAAATACATTTACAAAGTCAGGGTTGGACAAACGTGCAGCCAAATAATTTTGTCGCACTGAAAACCCTAATGTAAAGTTTATGGGAATATTTTCCTGCCTTAAAGAGCGAACCGCCAGATATCCTTCAGGAGTTAATGGCACTTTGACAATAAAATATTCTGGGCAAACCTTGTAATACCTTCGACCGAAGTAGAGGGTACGCTCGATACTCCGGGAAACAGCTGGATGTAACTCTACACTGACTTTAACCTTGAAAGCCTGAACCAGGCGTAAAGCAATCTTGCAATTAATTACGAAACCCACTTCAAGGATCATTTCCTCTTCAGACAGATCCAAACCTTCCAGTTTAATTTTATGGATGGTGTCTTCAATAACCTTATCCATAATTCCACTTTGTACCACCTGGTTAGCGAGGGTATTATTGGTGGTCAAAGCTGTTAGCTCATCTTTCCAGATTGCCTGAGCTTTTTCCAACTCACCGGTATCAATCCACAACTCACTTCCAAGTGCTTTCAACCTTGCTAATAAAGGGTCTGATTCATTACCAGGTGATTCTCCTTCAATTTTTTCAAAAGCCAGACCATGCAAAACCTCTTCCAGCTTTTGGCTCAAAGTATCCATATAATTATCCTTTCTAATTAGCCACTTGATGCCCACTGAAGCATGTGAGAGTGTGATTCGTCAAAGCCCCATAAGGGTCGTGTATTCTCATTAAAAACCGGGCTTTCCCAAAAGCTTGAACATATTTCTTTTGTAAAACTCGACACCCGGCTGGTCAAAAGGGTTCACCCCATTCAAATAGCCAGTCATTGCAACCGCTCTCTCAAAAAAATAAAATATCTGGCCAAGAGAGAATGGAGTTCGATCTTTGATTTTCAACGTCATGTTGGGAACACCCCCTTCTTTATGAGCACTTGCCGTTCCCAGCCAGGCCTTCTCATTAACCGTATCCAGGGTTTCGCCGGCGAGGTAGTTTAAACCGTCTGCATCTTGATTAAAAGAAGGTATTTTCAATTTTCGTCTGGAAGACTCAAGAACCAAAAATGTCTCAAATATATTGCGTTTTCCCTCCTGAATCCACTGGCCCATTGAGTGAAGATCTGAGGTAAATTCGACAGAAGCAGGAAAAATTCCCTTCAAATCTTTTCCCTCGCTTTCACCAGCCAACTGTTTCCACCAATCTGACAGATAATGAAATGCAGGCTGAAACGTTGCCAAAATTTCAGTGGTTTTCCCCTTATGATAAAGTAGATGGCGTATGACTGCGTAATGATAAGAGTCGTTAAGATCCAAAGCAGGATTTGAATATAAAGATTCGGCGAAGCAGGCACCTTCCATCAATTCCTCAATATTTATTCCCGCCACCGCCATTGGGAAAAGTCCTACAGGAGTCAATACTGAATATCTGCCTCCAACATCATCTGGAATCACAAAAGTTTTATAACCCAATTCATCAGCAAGGCTTTTTAGTGCCCCTCTGCTGGAATCTGTTGTAACGACAATTCTATCCCTAGCTCCTTCAACACCGTATTTAGCCTCAATGATCTCCTTTAATAGTCGAAAAGCTATAGCAGGTTCTGTGGTAGTGCCTGATTTCGAAATCACGTTGAGACATATATCGCGGCATTCTATTAAGTCAAAAAGATCCGCATGGTAATCTGAACTGATATTCTGCCCGGCAAAATATATTTCCGGTGTACCCTGCCTGCCAAACTGATTAGAAAAAGAGGAACTCAGATAAGTAATCCCAGCTCGTGAACCGAGATAAGAACCACCAATACCAACAACAATGAAAGCGTCACATAAACTACGAATGGTGTCAGCTACAGATGTGATTTCAGCCGCAATAGAATCAGAAAAACTCGTGGGCAAGTTCGACCAACCTAAATATTCCGCTCCCTTACCAGAACCACTCTCTAACAAGTCATGGCACAGAGTAACTTGCGATTCCAGACCGTCAACTTCCTGGTCAGAAATGAAAGGTTTAAGATTTTCACCATCAAGAAAAAGATTTGACATAATTATTGAATAAAAAACCCTCTATTTTTCAGGTTTAAATTTATTGAACTTAGACCCCTCAAGAGTTAAGTTATACATTAGACCTTTCTGACCGAACACAAAAGCCACAATAGGGTCCTTTGCACTTACTGTATCCAGGGAATCACCTGCACCTAGAGATATCAAAGCCACAGAACCATCCACTCCGGCTTTCCAACCATCACTCTTCCTGAATTTTCGCAATGCGTTCTCTGAAGTGAACACCAAAATAATAGTTTTTGTCTGGGCACCCAGTTGGAAACCTAGAGAGGCCGCAATTGTGTTGTAATACTCAACTGTCTTACCGTCTATTCTTAAAGCACCTTCACCATATTCTCCTCCTACAACAAACCCGGCCTTTATCACCTCGGGAAAAACAAGAACACCCTTTGCTTTATTTATAAAACTATCAGCTCCGGGAATCTCCTTATTAAAACGTTCTAAAGCTACATCCACACTGACATCTATTTCTCTAGCAGTAGCAGCAAATGTCACACCTGTGGAACCAATTAAAATCACACCTACCAAAATATACCAAGTGAAATTTACAACGATTACTTGCCATAGTTTCAATATTTGCTTATGAACCATGTTTATTCCTTTCTTATAACTTTTATAAGACACAAGACTATTACAACATTTTGAATTTAGGCGGATCACATAAATTTCACAAAATAACCAAAAATTCACATTCAATATCTCACATTAACAAAGCCAACATAAATCCTATAATAAATACATAAAATTAACCCGCAAATTAAACCCTTTACAATATAACATTATCTGTTAATATAAAAGTAGTCTCAAATTCATATATGGTCATCTTGTAAACGTGGAGGTGCCACATGTTTTATGAAACAAGAGTTTTAGATGCATACGGAAACCTCAAGCAAGTTATTTCATCAAAGGAGTTACAAGCCCGGCACTGGCAAAAGTTTCAAGAAGCGGAATCAAATCTAAGTATTTACCCAAAGAAAGACTCCAGTAAGCTGGAAAGAAAAAAGAGGGGTACCGACCTATTATTGGATCATCACTAATATGCAATAAGCTACATTTGTGTTTACAAATTTTGCAAAAACTTTTCTAAACTAGAAAAAAGGAGAATCCACATTGATCTGCCTGTTGGCTTGTGGAAAACTGCTACGCAGTTTACACACAGGGTCAACAGGCTCTACCACGGCAAGGATTTATATTTAAAAATCCTTTTGCAGCTGTCTTTGCGAGGAACCAAAGGTGACGAAGCAATCCAGAAAGAAACTGGATCGCCGCATTCCCTTCGGTCATTCGCGATGACATCCGGAAGTCAGCTCAAAATCATTTTACAAACTTTGCACATGCAAATGGTAACTATCCCAACTAATAGGAAAACCGTCGCCATTTTATACCATCCTATAGCGATGGGGGCAACTGGACAATAACCCTTTATCCATGTGTTTTTTTTGGAACCTGGGCCCAGGCTAATGTTTCTTCCCACTGCTAACAGGCCTACTCAGCATATCACGTATAAACAGGTTAGCTGCCTTCATTACGTGGGGTTTCTCCAAGTGGGTTTCCATATTTCCGGGCAAACGCAGAGTGAATGTCGTACCAGAGCCCAATTCACTATCGCCATTTAAGTTACCCCCCATAACTAAAACCAGTCTATGAGTTATGGCCAACATTAAAGCATCTGCACCAAATCCACTTGAAAGCTTTTCATCGGCTTCGGTATAACCCCTAAACAGATTTTCAAGGATTTTTGGATTAATACCTGCACCAGTATCTTTAACAATAAAACTAAGCCAGTCCGTCTCACCAACATTTTCCCGTCTGACCATAAGAGAAATCTTGCCATTTTTTGTATTATTGGAAGCATTCTCCATAAGGTTTAACAAGATTCTCTCCACCCTCCCCCGGTCCCCTTTTAGCTCTCCTAAAGAATTGGAAAGATCAACACTTAAAGTGTTTCCATGCCTCTCAACTTCTAACCTGGCTCTTTCTAATACCTTATCAATCAGATCTTTAACTAGAAATTCCTCATATTCGAGTTCAGAGCGGCCGGATTCAATTTTTGAAAGGTCTATAATTTCCTCTACCCATTTCATCAACTGGTTGCTTGCTTTTCGGATTTTTTTAATATCCTCAACAAGGGAATCCTGACCTTCATCCTCCAATTCCTCCTGAACTATTTCGCTGTAACCCATAATATGGTTGAGTGGGGTCCTCAACTCATGGCTGAGATTGGCAAGAAAAACAGATTTGCTCAAGCTAGACGTTTCAGCTTCATCCTTATCTAGAGCCAGTTGCCGGTTAGATTCTTCCAGCTCAACTGTCCGTACAGCAATCTGATCTTTGAGGGATATTTTTTGCAGTTCAATTTTGTTACCGCGCTTTTCTGTTTCCTCCAGCACGGTATTGATCAACTTAATCAGAGGGTCGTCTTCAGATTCTTCAATCCTCAGCGAATAGTCTCGGGATTCAATAATTTTCTCAAGGGTTTTCCGAATACGCTCAGTATTCAATTGCTCAACCTGTCAAACCTTGCTCGGCTAGCCAGCGTTCTGCTTCCAGAGAAGCAGCGCAACCAGACCCTGCTGCGGTAATGGCCTGTCGATATTTATGGTCATGCACATCTCCAGCAGCAAAAACTCCTTCGATGCTTGTTTCCTGAGTACCTGGCTTGAGCTTTATATAACCCGCATCGTCAAGATCCAATTGTCCATTGAAGATAGATGTATTTGGTGTGTGTCCGATTGCGTAAAAAAGACCAGCAACTTCTATTTCCTTCACTTCCTGAGTCTTTACATTTTTAAGTCGAGCCCCGGTTAAATAATCTTCACCTAATGCATCCTCAAGAACTGTATCCCAAAGAATATTAAGTTTTGGGTGTTTAAGAGCTCTCTCCTGCATGATCTTGGACGCCCTGAGTTTGTCACGACGATGCACCAAATAGACAACGGAGCCAAATTTAGCGAGATAAGTGGCTTCTTCCACAGCTGTATCGCCTCCACCAATGACCATCAATGGCTGATTTCTGAACATGGGAAGTGCGCCATCACAAACTGCACAAGCTGACATACCATTGTTCCACATTTTTTCTTCATTCGGGACACCCATCCTTTTTGCCGTTGCTCCAGTAGAAATGATCACCGAATGAGCCTTTACTTCACGGTTTTCAGATTTCAATACGAATGGACGCTGGCTGAAGTCTGCAGAGATAACATCCTCCTGAACCATTTCTGTTTTGAAGCGTTCGGACTGTTTGCGAAACAACTGCATCAGCTCAGGTCCTTCAACTCCTTCAGGAAACCCGGGATAATTTTCGACCTCTGTAGTGGTGGTCAGTTGCCCTCCTGCTGAGCCACCCATTACATAACCTTCAAACATAAAAGGATTCAGGTCAGCTCTGGCAGAGTAAATTGCAGCAGTATGGCCTGCTGGCCCGGAACCAATTATTACAACATTTCTGACTTCCGACATAATTTAAACCTTTTATTACCTTTCGATATATACACAGCGAAAACCCACATCGCTATATCTCAACCCGGGATCTTTACCAACCCGGTCAGAGGTTCTTAAGTAATGGCTGGGAGAATTCCATGACCCTCCTCGCACCACTTTATTTTTAGCTGAAGAAGTACCGGACGAATTATACCCATTCAGGGTCCATTCATAGACATTACCCATCATATCGTAGAGACCGTTAGAATTGGGCTCAAATTTACCTATCGTTTCTGTCGCACCGTTTCCATAAGGCTGGCCAAAGTGGGCTCCACCCAGTTTTTCACCTTCTGCTGCCACTTCCCATTGCTCCTCAGTGGGAAGGTTTCCCCTTCGCCATGAGCAATAGATTCTGGCGTCCTCCCAACTCACGAACACGACTGGCTGACGAGGCTTATTGAAATCCTGCGGACGGTCTTCATGCAACAATGCTGGTTCGCACACTCCAGCAATGAAGCATTTCCGATAGTCGTCATTACTAACTTCATATTTATCTATCCAGAATGCGTCTATCTTCACCTTACGCGGAGTCTCATCGTTACACCAGTCAGCATTATTCTGCTCTTCCTCGCAGTAAAAACTCCCCAGGTTATAATCTCCAGCAGGAATAAAAGCTCTAGGTTGGGTAGACTCAGCAAATATAATGGAAGGAAAAAAAGCCATTAATACCATCACAAATAAAATCTGATTCAAGCAATTCATACTTCAATCTTTTCCAAAATAGCTTTTTTAACTTGCTCATAATCAGCGGTCAATTCAACCGGTGAGAAAGCATGCTCCGATACAACGTCATCTATTTGATCTGTATGATATTTGAAAAGAAAATCTGTGAATTTCAAACCATTAGCGGTAGAAATCACCACCACCCGATCCTTTTTCTTAATCACTTCCGTATTTACCAGCTTTTCAAGGACAGCCAATGCCACTCCAGTATGAGGGCAACAAAGCAGACCTGTTTTGTTAGCTCTACCTGCGGCATTGGCCAACTCACTTTCTGTCGCTTCTTCAACAATCCCATCAAAAGCTTTGAGAGCGCGAATAGCTTTTTTATAGCTGACCGGATCTCCAATCTGAATAGCACTTGCCAAAGTCGTTTTTGCCTGAACAGACTCAAAGGTTTTAAACCCGTTTTTGTAACTACGATAAAGAGGGTCGGCCTGTTTTGCCTGGGCACAAACAAGACGCGGCAACCTATCGACCAAGCCGAGATCATAGAACATCTGAAACCCTTTTCCAATGGCACTTACATTACCCAAATTACCTCCGGGTACTATTACAAAATCCGGAACCTTCCAGTTAAACTGTTGGATAATTTCAAAACTGATAGTTTTTTGGCCTTCAATTCTTAAAGAGTTCATAGAGTTTGCCAGATAAATATCGTTTTTCTGACATACCTCCTGAACAAGTTTCATACATCCATCAAAGTCCGTATCCAGAGACAAAGTGAGCACACCGTGCGTGATAGGTTGAATCAGTTGTGTCAGCGATACTTTATCCTTTGGCAAAAATACAATGGCAGGAATACCTGCAAGAGCACAATAAGCAGCCAAAGCCGCAGATGTGTCTCCGGTTGATGCGCAGGCTACAGCCTTAATATTTCTTCCGGAAGAAATCATTTGCTTGACCATCGAGACCAATACGGTCATTCCCAAATCTTTGAATGACCCTGTATGCGCCATGCCACATTGTTTGACCCATAAATCTTCCAGACCCAGTTGATCCCCCAGACGCTCGGCCCAGAAGAGGTTCGTTCCACCTTCATAAGTGGAGACAATATTATCATCCTCCACATTCGGGCAAACCAACTCCCTTTTTCCCCAAACAGCACTTCCATAAGGCCATTCGTTACGCCGGTACCTGCTTTCAAACAAAGTTTTCCACTTTTCAGAAGAACGTTGTTTTAACAAATCCATATCATGTTGTACCTCAAGAAGTTCACCACACTTCTTGCAACGATAAACAACATCACTCAGTTCATACCGGGTATTACATTCTGGATTAATACACTGAAACCAAGCTTTAAATTCCATTATTATTTTTCCACACGAATCAGGTTAGATTTTCCGCACACCACGTCCAATTCTTCTATTTCCTTTAAAGCTGTCTGAATATTTTTTTCACTGGATTTGTGACACATCATCACTAAAGGGACTCCTTCACCACGGTCACCTCGACCTCTTTGAATCATTGATTCGATACTGATGGAATGCTTGCCTAGTATTCCTGATATTTTTGATAACACACCCGGGTTATCCAGTACACTGAACCGTAAAAAATATTCAGATTCGATTTCATTAATGTCCTTAAGTGGTATCTTTTTGACCTCTTTATCCTGAAATGAACCGGCAGGTAATCTTTCCCCTACTTTTGAAATGATGTTCCTGGAAATTTCAATCACATCCCCAACCACGGCACTACCAGTTGGCAAAGAACCTGCACCATGCCCTATCAACACATTTTCTTCCATCATATCATCACAGACACGAATGGCGTTTAACGCCCCATTAACGTAGGCCATTGGATGAGAAACTGGAATCATAGCAGGGTGAACGCGAATATCGATAGCATGACCATCGTATTTGGATATTGCAAGAAGCTTGATTCGATAACCAAACTCCCGTGCGCATTCTATGTCTTCTGAGGTAATACCAGAAATTCCAGACACAGTTATATCGTCAAATGGAACAGGAGTTCCGTAAGCGAGGCGTGTCAGCACTGCTATTTTGTGGGCTGAATCAATACCTTCAACATCAAAAGTCGGGTCAGCTTCGGCAAATCCTTTTTCTTGTGCTTCTTTCAAAGCAGTATTGAAGTCGCAACTCTCATCGGACATTTTGCTAAGAATATAATTTGCTGTCCCATTCACAATGCCTTCTATAATTTGAATATTATTTGCAACAAACGCCTCCTTAACCGAACGAATGATTGGAATTGCACCGCCAATAGAAGCTTCAAATCCTATTGAAAGTCCTTTGTCTGTAACCGCAGTAAAAATTTCATCACCATGTTTGGCCAGCAATGCCTTGTTCGCCGTCACAACATGTTTTCCTTTTTCAATAGCTTGGAGAAGAAACTTTCTTGCGGGATCATATCCGCCAATCAACTCAATCATCACATCGATTTCGGGGTGATTAATCACCTCATCAGCAGAAGTAGTTAAAACCCCTGAGGGCAATTCCACGCCACGGTCTGTGGTGATATCCAAATCTGCAATTTTTACCAGCTCCACACTGGCACCCAATCTTTTCCTGATAATGTCACTATTTTCAGCAAGGATTTTAGCTACCCCAGTACCAATGGTGCCAAAACCAATCATTCCCACTTTAACTATTTTCATTGTCTACTCAGTTCCCTTAAAAAATCTTTCAATCCCACGCACTGCTTGTCTAATTCTGTGCTCGTTTTCTACAAGCGAGAAACGTACAAAATGATCGCCGCCCTCTCCAAATCCAATCCCCGGCGCAACGGCGACTTTAGCCGTTTCTAAAAGCCTCTTGCAGAATTCCAGTGAGCCTAGTTTCTTGAATTGATCGGGAATTTCAGCCCATACCATCATTGTTGCTTTCGGTGGGGTCACCTCCCAACCAACCCGGTTTAATGATTCACACAAAACATCACGCCTGCTTCGGTATGTTTCCCTGATTTCTTCCACACAATCGCGCGGTCCATTCAAAGCCACTGTAGCCGCAATTTGTATAGGTTGGAACATTCCATAATCCTGATAGCTTTTGATACGCGCCAGCGCATGGATGATTTCAGAATTTCCCACCGCAAAACCAACCCGCCACCCAGGCATATTATAACTTTTTGACAAGGTAAAAAACTCTATTCCAACATCTTTAGCTCCGGGAACCTGCAGGAAACTGGGAGCCTTATAACCATCAAAAACAATATCTCCGTAGGCAAAGTCGTGGATCACAATCAGGTTATGTTCTTTGGCAAAATCAACAACCTTCTCAAAAAAGTCTATTTCTACCACCTGAGTGGTTGGGTTATGTGGAAAGTTGATAACCATCACCTTGGGCCTTGGCCAGTTCCTCTTGAATGCATCTAGCAAAGCATCGAAAAAATCTATATCAGAACTAAGAGGCACATGAACAACATCTCCGTTTGCTAAAATGAACGCGTAAGTATGTATTGGATAAGTCGGGGTTGGCACCAAAACCGAGTCACCAGGGGTGGTGATTGCCAGAGCAAGATGTGCAATGCCTTCTTTTGACCCTATTGTAGCGATCGCTTCAGAATGCGGGTCAAGATCAACATCATGATTGCGCTTGTACCAGTCTGTAATAGCAAGGCGTAATTTATATATGCCCTTGGATACTGAATACCTATGATTCGCTTCCTTCTGCGATGATTCCAGTAATTTATCCACGATATGCTTTGGGGTTGCCATATCGGGGTTGCCCAAACCAAAGTCTATAATATCTTCTCCACGTCGACGGGCTTCATATTTCAGTTCGTTGACGATCCCTAATACATATGGAGGAAGGCGTTCAATTCTTGAAAATTCTCTCATAAGTTAGCGTTAGGTAAATACTATGAATCTTGTCACGATTACTGATAGCCAGAAATAGAAAGGTACCTCTAGATAGGAACAAATCATTCTTATTCAGTCTGGGATTATAAGGAGGCAACCAATTATCTTCCTGGGGAATCCGGCTGATGCCCGCGTAAGATAGCATAATTTATAATACCCGGCAAACCTAAAGGACCAGTTAAAATAACACTTTTCCTACTTCGGTTATCTATAGTTTCTTTTTGCTTGATTCATACCTTTTACTGGGAGTAGTATCTCCTTGGATGCTCAAATTTATCGTGTTGTTTTCCAATTGAAGGTTTCTTCCAAAGCTTGATCATAAGTTTTTAGGGTGCTCCTTTTCAGAAAAGTAAATACGACCCTTGCGATTGAATGACAGTACCCGCTTCTGACTGGTATTCCGACCAGGTTTTTTCTCCAAAGTAAACAAATGGAATTTTTTCACATAATCTTGTTAAGCATTATTCAGGGACTTACTGAGTTCCTGCCAATTTCCAGTTCAGGTCACCTGATCTTAACCCCCATAATATTTAAATTTGAAGACCAGGGGTTGGCCCTTGATGCCATTTTGCACTTGGGCACTCTCCTGGCAATTATTGTTTACTTTCGTAAAGAATTGACTGATCTGACGAAGGGATTGTTTGACCGCAATGGCTCCCCGGAAACACACCATCTGGCACGTTGTATTCTCCTCGCTTCTATTCCAGCAGGGTTGGCAGGACTTTTTGGGGCAGAATGGATTGAGACCAACTTAAGAAGTCCCACTTTTGTCGGATTCAATCTTTTTTTCTGGTCGATTATATTTCTGATAGCGGACCAGTATGGTTCAAAAAGCTCAAAAACAAATACAAAGCTTAACCAACTAAGCATGCGGCAAATCATGTTTATCGGGTGTGCCCAAGCTGTTGCCCTGCTCCCAGGAACCTCGCGATCAGGAATCACAATTGTTGCCGGTCTTTTCAGCAATCTCTCACACACTTCAGCAACCAGGTTTTCTTTTTTGTTGGGCACACCTATAATTTTCGCAGCAGGCATGCATAAATTGATGCAGTTCATTTTGCACCCGGACCCTGGGCAGACCTATTCCAATATACACCTCGCAACTGGTATGGGAATAAGCTTTGTAGTAGGTTTACTGGCGATTAAACTTCTTTTAAATGTTGTTGCAAAAGCCGGGCTCATGCCATTTATCATTTATAGGCTGATACTTGCGGGAGGAATTCTTCTTTATTACTAAGAACTTTTTGACATAAAAAAAGCCGACCTGAAAAATCAGGCCGGCTTGATTTTAAAACCTGTCAGGAATTAACCACAATTTACGCTGAGGTTAGTTGTTCCAGTATTAGTGATTCTAACTTCACCACTGATGTCTCCAATAGAGTCACCACGGCTGAAATTATTCTGACCAGTCAGTACTACTTTGCCTCTACCCATAGAATGCTTGCTAGCCATTTTCACTTTAGCGTTACCTGCAGCTCCACCGCCATTGCCAGGAAAGCCATTATTCGCATTCGGGCTCAAACTAATAGGAACTGTCGTGAAGTTTGAAGACTTCCAGATCGAAGCATTTCCTTCACCACGATCAACTGCACCACCACCCGTATTCTCTAAAGTGATGGAACTAGCATTATTACATTTAGTTGTCTGACCCGGTGCCAAGTCCGCTGCGAATGCAGAACTGGCGAGACAAAAAGAAGCAACAGCAACAATTAAAACAATAGCGAGTTTCTTCATTGTAAATCCTCCCTTACCCTAGTTAACAAACGTTTACCTACCTAAATATTCTAAATGAGGCAAATTCTTAACGAATCTACCCCCTCCCAATTTAGAACAAAATAACTTTTCAAAGAACATTCAGCGCCGACAAGGACCTCCTGAAAAGGTAGGAAATTTCCTACTTTAATAAGGTCGAATTCCGGTTTTCACCAGAGTATACCTATGCATTAAACCATGTCAATATTTATTTCCCAAAATCACAATAAATCATTTATATACAATGATGTATAATCATAACCAACATAGAACCAAAAAGAGCTAAGCCGCAAATCCTATATCAATATAAGAATTTATCCTATATTAAAATACTCTAAAGGCCTAATATTACAGGGCGCTTTCCAGATCAAGCTTGACGGATTTCATCAGCTAAAAACTCGCCTTCAGGAATTATTATCCTTTCCCTCAACCCCTTCAAATGAACCTTGCCTTTGAGAGAAGAAGCGCCTTTAAATCGGACACTGCCACTAATCTTCAACTCCTCCAATTCCAAAAGATCTGGGATAACAGGAAAACTGTTTTGAAAGTTTTCTAAATTCTGCAAAATGTCACCAAGTTCAATCAAAGGTAAAGAAACAGACTTTCTTTGGGAATTCCTGACCAGCTTTCCGCTATTTAAGCTAAAAAGATTGGACCGCACCAACAACAAATCATCTGTCTTTTTTACAGGTAAAAAACGTTCACGGGAAACCGAAAGACCAATGGCACCCTCAAAACATTCCAAAGCAGATCCAATAGCGGTCTCGAGCTGAATGACAGGAACACCTTCAACATTTTTCCTGTTAACCAGAACACTCAACTCCAGCGGCCCCTCTTTCAACCTTTCACATAAGGCCACCAGGTTTATCCAGATATTATTGGTATTAAAAACTTTGAACTTGCTCTGGTCACAAAACTCATCAACCTTATCATCAGGTACCTGGGCAATCTCCAACAACTTAAGATTGCCATCCTGCTGATAAAGAGTTCCCCCCTTAACATCTGCAGGAGTTTTGGCAGTCATTTCCATCAAGAAGGGAATATTATTTTCCACCATATAATTAAGAATAACAGGATCCACCACTGCCCCAAGATTGTCTGCATTTGAAATAAAAAGAATTTCCCTCCCATCGTTTATCAGCTTTTGTAGAATTCCCTGTTGCCAGACACAATTATAAAAATCACCATGTCCGGGGGGATAGAAAGCCTGGTCTCCATACTTACCATGAGCGAGCGGATTCAGACTATCTGAGTGCAAACGAGGAAATTTGTTCTGTTGAAAACCGATTATTTCTGAAGAAAAGCCCAGGGAGTTCAGATGTGCCTGGGTTTTCTCATGCGTGTAGAAACTGTTCATCAATAGTAGTGGAATTTTTTGGTCCCACTCCCGATTCAGGCACTCGATTTGTTCCACAATAAGATCTAAAAATGTTTTATTTTCCCTTACATTAATAAGAGACTTTGGTCCTACACAACCCATGCTGGTGCCCAAGCCACCATTGAGCTTTCCAATAACAAGCTTAGATAAGTGTGTTGCGGTCTTTTCGTTTTCCGGAGATGGGAGACAGAAATAATCTGGTAGGCTTTTGGAGTCGGGAGTCATTATTGAGCTCCAGTTTTCGACCTTGGATGGCCCTTTGCGAAACTGGGTAATCATCTTCCAAAAACTATCTAGCTGGGCACCTGATAGCGATTTACCAAGCTCATCCCATAGAAAATCTTTATCATCATGCATACAATAATCCCAAACTTGAATTTTCGTGACAAACACTCAAGGACTTGCTTTACTAATTACTTTTATAAGACCTGCTATGCTCGTGTTTAAAAAAAATATCTACGCAACCACCCGGACCAATCACCCTGAAAATGAGGTTCAGCAAAAACTGAACCCACATGAATTCATTTTCAAGTCACTGACCACAGACTGGGAAATTTTTCACGGGCTGCAAAAACTCCCTCAACAGGAAGCTCATGAACGTTTCAAAACCTTATTTCCTCATGTCTCACAATTTGGATCCATTTTACTCATTAACACTTTTTCCCGGTCACTCCTGGAAGGGTTGGTTGATAAATATAATTGGTATGACATGAATGCGTATCATATGACTTACCTTTTTGACAGCTTGTATGGCACATTTGAGGATTATAGCTACTCAAACCCAGAACAACGAAAAGAGTTATTTCCCGAGCTTGGCGGAGATGATATAGATTTCGATCAATTTCTGGAAAATTATTTTTTTGGAACTGCGTTTTTAATGGATCCTGACCGTTTCAACAATATGCCGCCAGAAGAAAAGAAAAGCCTGAAACTTACCGACCCATGCCTGTTTGGGGTGATCAACAGACTAACCCCTGCCGATGAAGAGATTTCGCTAAAAATAAACCCTGCTCCTCCCTACACCCATGAAACCAATTTATTCCAGCAATAAAAAGCTATTTTCTTAATTCCTCCTCCAGCTTGAGAGTGAGCATTTTAGAACCCGGAACAACCTCACTTAAATAACTAGCCACGGGCATACCATCCCTTCCAACCAAAAATTTATGAAAATTCCATTGAGCCTCATGTTTTTCTGGCACCCATTTTCCTTTCACCCGGTGTAATACCCATTTTACCAATCTAAAGATACTTGACCGACACCCCCCTGGTCCCTGATGCCTCAAACCACAATCATATAAATATTGATACAGGTCAAGCTTTTGCGGACCCAGCACAGACGTCTTACTGAACAAATCAAAGGTCACCTTGAATTTATTCAAGCAAAAAGACTTTATGTCTACATTCACTCCCGGTTCCTGAGCCGCGAAGTCATTACTTGGAAAAGCCAAAATACTCAATCCTTGATCCCGGTATTGTTCATAAAGTTTCTGCAAACCTGAATACTGAGATGTAAAACCACAGTTTGAGGCTACGTTAACAATCAGCAACACCCTTCCTGAATACTCTGAGAGCCTTATTATATCGCCAGAAATGGAACGAGCTTCAAATTGATATATATTTTCTTTAGCAGAATTCAATTTAGAACTTGGAGGACAGTGGTCGAATTGGTACCTGCTAATCAGGTATAATAAAAAATAAAAACAGTGTAAATATCATAAATCAGTAAAAGACAAACACCTGGATAATTTTTTATATGCTCGCTTTCAAAAATAATATTTATGATACTTCATCACCTGGAAAACTGACCCTCACCCCGGACTCAGATTACAATGCCAGCTTTGATCCTCGCCATTTTATTGAAGTAGCACTTGATCAGGAAGACGAAGTGTTATCCTTTATTGAACGTCAACCGCGAGAATATTGGTTTGAAGACTTCAGGCAGTTCTATCCCCACGCTGGAAAAATGAACTCCTTATACGCACTAAAAGAGCTTCTTAATATATTAAGGTCTGGATTAAACGAAGCTTCGTGTTGGCAACATATGAATTCTTATCATTTTTGTTTTTTATATGACGTACTGGTGCGGTTTTCTTTTAACTATAACCACGACAATCAGCAAGAAAAGCTATCCTATCTTCCTGAATTAAAAGGAAGGGGTGTATATCTTGGTAATTTTTTAAAAAATTACTTTTTTGACACACATTTTCTGACAGAACCTGAACATTTTAACTCGTTAGAGCAGGAAGAAAAGGCCAAATATAACTGCCCCTGCCTGTTTGGCGTCATCAACGGCCTGAGTCCCACGCGAGAAGAAATGGCCCTGAAAGAGACCCACGACTACCCTTATACAATTTTTGTGTGATTCAAATCTCCAAGACCAGTTAGAATTTATTTATAGAGATTCTTGTACCTAAAGCAATTGGTGGTATGGTCATTGACCATGCCTGTTGCCTGCATGAAGGCATAGCATATGGTGGAACCTACAAATTTAAAACCTCTTCTTTTTAAGTCCTTGCTCATATTATCCGATTCTTTTGTCGTAGCAGGAATCTCTTTCAGTGATTTCCAGCTATTTTGTATGGTATCACCTCCGACAAACTCCCAAATATATTTATCAAAGCTTCCAAATTCCTTCTGAACTTGCAAAAATAGCTTGGCATTAATGACTGAAGCCGCCACTTTCAAGCGATTTCGCACTATTCCTTCATTTTGCAACAACTGCTCCTGTTTAGTGGCATCGTATTTAGCCACCTTTTGGGGGTTAAAATTATCGAAAGCTTTGCGATAATTGACACGTTTCTTAAGAATCGTTGACCAACTAAGTCCCGCCTGGGCACCTTCTAAAATTAAAAACTCAAACAATGTTTTGTCATCATGGACCGGAACACCCCATTCCTCATCATGATATTTAATATCCAACTCTGACGGCTTTGAATGATAGTCTAGCCAAGCACACCGCATTGTCATTACTAATCTCCCATACTGGTTATTCAGACCAAACAGCAAGCTCATTTCCATTAGGGTCAAGAAAGTGGAACCTTTTTCCTCCGGGAAACTCAAAGACAGGTTTAACAATTTTGCCACCTGCTTTTTTTACTTCTTCAAATTTTCTATTCAGGTCGTCTGCATATAAAACAACCAAGACACCCCCAGTCGCCACCTGACTGTCCCCTTCCCCATTGAAACCCCCATCAATATTTGCTCCAGAAAAACTTATGTAACCTGGCCCCCAATCTGTAAACTCCCACTCAAACACCTCGTTGTAAAATTTTTTTGTTTCTGAGTTTTTTACCAAAGGTAATTCAATATAATTGATACTGTTATTTATATTGCCCATTAAACTTCTCCTCCTTAATAAACCTGATTTCCCTTAAAGCGAAGTGCTCACCCACCGCGACCGGCAAATGTGCCACAGTGGAAGAACATTTGCGCTTTTTCAAAGTCATTACGCAGCATTCTTATCCATTTTAGGAAAGTTTGCAGTGTCAAAGATTAATTCGGAAGAAACTATTTTTTTATTTTTCACCTGCAGGTATTCACACATTCGAAACGTTCCTTGAAATGGCTTACTGCAGGTCCAATCAAAAATAACAACCGCCTGATTTTCTTCAGTAAAAACTTGGACCATCTTGTGCTTACCCTCAAAGCTGCATTCCTTCATTTGTGCAATGCATTCATCTGCACTATTGGCTTGCATGAGGGGTCCCTTGAAAGTGTAATGATCATCGAGAAGGGAACGCATTTTCTCAAAGTCTTTTTCTTCAAATGCTCGATAATAAGAATTAACCAACTCTAATACTTGTGCCATATAGTTCTCCTTATTCAAATGTTTTCAGCTCTTCATCCAGAACATAGTTAAAGTATGCATAACATCCCTGACAGCGTGTTGTCAGGAGTATGGCAGGAATGTATAATAGAATTTTTTAAGGAGACATAATGCGCCGTGCCGATCGACTGTTCCGCATTGTTGAACACCTGAAAGCCCGCAGACAAGTGGTGACCGCAGATTCACTTGCCAAAAAACTGGAAATAAGTGTACGCACTCTGTACCGTGATATGGCTGATCTCAGTGCATCAGGAGTGCCCATCATCGGGGAACCCGGCGTTGGCTATATGTTGGACAAAGACTACGTTGTGCGCCCTCTAATGTTTGATGTTGAGGAACTTGATGCATTAATGCTGGGAGCCCAAATGGTAGAGAGTTGGGGAGATAAGGACCTGATCAAAGCGGCTCATCAAGCCATTGATAAAATCACTTCTGTCCTGCCAGAAACCCTACGGCGAGAAATATCTGAAACCTTTTTATTTTCTCTCCCATCCCAGGCAAAACCAGTCATTTCCATAGATTTTTCGGCGGTAAGAAAATCAATCCGAAGCAAAAACAAGGTTAAGTTCAGTTACACCAGAGAAGATGGTGAAACATCAATCAGAAAAATACGTCCTCTTTGTCTGGCATTTTTTGGTCCAGTATGGTTACTTTTAGGGTGGTGCGAGATGCGCAAAGATTTTCGAAACTTCCGTCTGGATAGAATGAAAAAAATGAAAGTCACACAAGAAATTTTTTTGGATGAAAAAGGAAAGCGGTTAAAAGATTATAAAGAACTGTTATGCTCCGAATAAAACCTTTGAAAGCAGTTTACATTTCACAGGCAAGGAGCTCCAAAATAATAAAAATATGACTTAATATTGTCCTGGCAAATCAGTTAATCATCTTGGAGTATTTTCTTGCTTCCAATCGTTACAGCAAAACAAATGCAGGCCATTGACCGTCAAACAATAGATGGTTTTGGCATACCCGGTATAACCCTTATGGAGAATGCCGGAATGGGGATTGTCCGTGAACTTCAAAACTGTATTCCCGATTTATCTGGTAAAAAAGTATTTGTCTTTTGCGGTAAGGGAAATAACGGAGGTGATGGTTTTGTTATAGCCCGGCATTTATTCAACCTTGGCTCAGAAGTGCAAGTACTATTGGCCGGAAAGTTTTCTGAATTGAAAGGTGACGCCGCAATCAATGCCAACTCCGCCAGAAGCATTGGAGTCCAGCTTAATGAACTAAACCCTGATGATTTGAACTGCCATGATCACAAATTGCGTCACTGCGACATCATTATCGATGCTTTATTTGGAACAGGATTGAATAAACCAGCCAGTGGCTTCTTGAAAAATGTCATCGACAAAATAAACCAGTTTGAAAAATTTGTGGTCTCTGTAGACATCAATTCTGGAGTGGATTCTGATAGTGGTCAGCTAATGGGACCTCATGTCAGGTCAGACCTGACACTTGCCCTCGCATGCTTGAAACGGAGTCATTTGCTTTACCCTTCAGCCGGTATCATGAAAGAAGTCCACCTCATTGATATTGGAATTCCGGAAAAAGCCATTGAAGGACAGAATATCCAGATTCATCAGCCTGATGAGAAAGACATCAAAAACTTTTTCCCGAAACGCAATCCCAATACCCACAAGGGGAACTACGGTCATGTTTTAGTTCTGGCAGGATCTAGAGGTAAAGAAGGAGCCGCCGGGTTGACCTCTCTGGCCGTTTTGAGAGCCGGAGCAGGCTTATGCACTCTTGCGCTTCCAGATTCCTCGCAGAGAGCAAGACACCCTATGGAAGTTATGACCGTACCGCTTCCTGAAACTCAGGATGGATCACTATCATTGCAAGCAAAAGAAGCCATTCTTGACCTCATTGGGGACAAGTCAGTAGTCGCCATAGGACCTGGCATCTCCACTAATCCGGAAACAGTTGCGTTAATAGGAGACATACTGCCACAGATTCAATGTCCTCTGGTTCTTGATGCAGATGCATTGAATGCAATATCGCTACATAAAGATTGGCTGAATACGTTAAAACCTGAAACAGTTCTCACCCCGCACCCGAAGGAAATGTCCCGTTTAATCGGCAAGACAACTGAAGAAATTCAAAGAAATCGTATTGGCATAGCCTCAAAGTTTGCAAGTGATCACAATTTGACCCTTGTTTTAAAGGGTTCGCCAAGCTTAACCGGATTAGCTGATGGATCCGTCGTTATTAACCCTACAGGAAACGCTGGCATGGCAACCGGTGGATCGGGTGACGTTTTAACAGGAATAATAGCAGGATTAATTTCTCAGGGTTTGCCTAGTTCAAAGGCTTCAATTGCCGGAACCTATATACATGGTTTGGCCGGTGATCACTTTGCTAAAAATGAAAGTCAAACTACCCTGGTCGCCAGTGACTTGTTAAGATGTCTTCCAGAAACCCTGAAACGCATTCTGCCATAAATGAAAAAAATATCGCATAGTCCAGAGGAAACCCTGCACTTAGGAAAATCTCTTGGCAGTTCATTAATGCCAGGAGACATCATTCTTTTGTTTGGAGATCTTGGTGCTGGCAAAACCCGACTGACCCAGGGAATTTGTAACGGCCTTGGGTTAGACAATGACGAATACATTCGTAGTCCGACATTTACACTTATCAACGAATACACGGGGAAGTTTCCAATTTATCATATTGACTTATATCGTATTGATACCCAGGAAGAAATCCATTCCCTTGGCCTTGAGGAAATTTTGTTTAATCAGGGAATCACTGTCATTGAATGGGCTGAAAAACTTCGTTCTCCCCAAAACCCTGAAAATTTCATTTTTAATATTGAAGATCGAATAGAAATTGATATAAAAATCATCAGTGATTCAGAACGTGAATTCTCCTTCAAAACGTATTTTCCTAAGCCACGAACCCTATCTGTTTTTTCTTTACTTTAAGATGTCCATATGTAATCATTGGCCATATGGTATGCCATTTGCATATGCTTTTAATGTGTTATAAAATAAACATTTAAATGATTAATGCGATAAGGAGAGTATTACTGTTAATCACCTTCAGCATAGTTGGGCTGGCAGGGTTTTACTTTCTTAAAAACCTGAACACTTCTATTAATATTGGAAACGTGAAGGTAAAAGTAATGGATGAGGGTGTCGATGTCGAAATTGAGAACTTTAAGATTACTCATGAAAATGAAGGTATCAAGGAGTGGGAACTCAGAGCAGACTTGGCACAAGTCAATAATCAGGAAGATGTAACAAGAATGCAGAATGTAGTAATGGTCCTTCACAAAGGAGGTGTCAAGCAATATACAATATCTGCTGATTCAGGAGTCTACAAGAGCTCAACCGAAAATGTAAGCTTGGATGGCAATGTTAAGCTCGTGGGACCAGCCGAAGGATTGAGGCAAAGGTTGAGTATCACTCCAACACAAAGTAACTCAGTATCTATGGGACAACATGACAAATAAAAAGCTCCAAATCGGAATTATCGTTCTTATAGCTTGGGGATTAATAGCAGTACCTTCCATTGCCCAAAAAGCTGGTGATAAAGGCTCGGAAAAATCCAACCAAGATAATGAACCTTTAGAAATCACTTCCGATAGAATGCGATCAGAAAATGGTGGAGTTAAAATTATATTTTCAGGAAACGTGGAGAGCTATAAAGGCGACTTAAAGATCACTTCTGACATCATGGAGGTCTACAACTCTGAAGACAAAAAAGAGACAGATGAGATCGTTGCTATCGGCAATGTCTTTATTACCAGAGGATTAAAAAGAGCAACCGGTGACAAGGCCGTTTATCTGGACAAATTGCAAAAAATCATTTTAACAGGCACCCCCAAAGCCACTGCATGGGAAGGGGATGATATGGTTGAAGGGCGAGAGATGATTTTTCTTTTGGAAAAAGACAGGTTTGTGGTCAATGAAAGGGTGAGAATGAAAATTTATCCAAAAGATGATAATAAAGAGCAACCCGAAAAAAAAAGTCTAAACTAACCAAAAATAAACCTTCCTCCCCTAAATAAACAAAGTGCCTGGGCTTAAAACTGAGAACCTTGTCAAGTCATACCGGACGAGAAAAGTAGTCAAGAAGGTAAGCATTGAAGTCAAGCAAGGTGAGATTGTAGGTCTGTTGGGGCCTAATGGTGCAGGCAAAACAACCACTTTCTACATGGTCGTGGGTCTAACTCGACCTGATGACGGCAAAGTCTTATTAAATGACGAGGATGTTACTAATTTCCCAATGCACCAACGCGCTAAAAAAGGGATGAGTTATTTGCCCCAGGAGCCTTCAGTTTTTAGAAAATTGACGGTTGAAGAAAACATCATCGCTGTGCTTGAATCCCAGAAGCTCGGCAGTTTTGACCGCAAAAAAAAGGCCCGCGCGCTTCTCCGGGAACTTAACATACTTCATATAAAGGACTCCAAAGCGTATTCACTCTCTGGAGGAGAACGTAGACGCGTGGAAATCAGTAGAGCTTTGGCAACATCCCCGGTTTATGTTCTTTTAGATGAGCCTTTTGCCGGCATTGATCCAATTGCTGTGGCAGATATTCAATCAATAATATCGCAATTGAAAAAAAAGGGTATTGGCATTTTGATTACAGATCACAATGTTAGAGAAACATTAAGCATTACTGACCGTGCCTATATTATTAACAATGGTGAAATCATCGCATCAGGCAAACCGATGGATGTTGCTCAGGATGAAAAAGTAAAACAAATTTATCTGGGCGACCAGTTTTCATTTTAAGCCAGGAGCAAAGATATATGGCAATGGAAATGAAAATGAATTTGAACCTGAAGCTGGGACAGAAACTGGTTATGACCCCCATGCTTCAACAAGCCATCAAGCTTCTTCCATTGGCACGCCTTGAACTTGCTCAATTGGTAAGACAGGAAATAATAGAAAATCCTGTTCTGGAAGAAATGCTTGAGGATGACTCAGACCAGGAAACTAATAAAGAGCAGGAAGGAACACAGGAAGAGTTTACATCCGATACAGAAAACACTTCCCCTCAGGAACAGGAAATAGACTGGGATAACTATTTTCAAGACAACATAGACCGAGGTATGTCGATTGAAAGTTATGCCGAAAAACCCTCCATTGAGGCGACTTACAAGAAAGAGGCTACATTGGCAGATCATCTAATGTGGCAACTGGATTTAAGTGTAGACTCAGAAACTGACAAGTTTATTGGATCCTGCATAATAGGTAATATTCAAAATGATGGATACCTTTGCGCTGACCTCCAGGAAATCATTGATATCAGCCAGTCCGATGAAGAAAGTGTTTTAAGAGTTTTAAAAATTATACAAGGATTTGAACCCACCGGAGTTGCCTCAAGATCTTTGAAAGAATGCCTGATGATACAAGCTCGTGCCCTTCCAGAAAAAAATTCCTGCGTTGAAATACTCATTGAAAATTATCTCGAACGTCTGGAAGACAGACATCTGCAGAAAGTTGCTTCTGAAATGAAAGTTGAATTAGATACAATTTTAGAAGCCTTGGAAATCATCAAAGGTTTTTGCCCAAAACCAGGTCTTTTGTTCAGCTCCGAAGGTGTTGACTATGTGGTCCCAGACCTTGTGGTGGTCAAAACGGAAGAGGGTTACGATGTCGTGCTAAATGATGAAGGGGTACCAAATATCAGGATCAGTTCTTATTACCACAATCTGCTAAAAACCACAAAAGAAGGACAAACCAAGGAATATTTGGAAGATAAATATCGGTCGGCATTATGGTTGATCAAGAGTATCGATCAGAGGAGACAAACTATTTACAAAGTTGGTAAAAGCATCGTAAAACTTCAAAAAGATTTTCTGGATGATGGGCTGTCTTATTTGCAACCGATGGTGCTGAAAGATGTGGCAAAAGATATTGAAATGCATGAGTCAACGGTCAGCAGAATCACCACAAATAAATATATTGATACACCACAGGGTGTCTTTGAGCTGAAATTCTTTTTCCATAGTGGCATCAAATCCTATATGGGCAATTCCATGTCATCCATCCGCGTAAAAAACATGATTAAAGAAATAATCAGCAAAGAGGATGAAAATAATCCTTTAACGGATGATCAAATGGTACAGGAGTTAATGATAAAAAATGCTAAAATAGCTAGAAGAACAATCACAAAATATAGAAAAGAACTTAATATTCCTCCTGCGAGCAAAAGAAAAAAGTTGTTTTAATTTCACCTGCCTTCTAGTAACGTATGCACCTTTTAACGTGCATTAAACATACAAGTTGTTGATATTTTTTTGGAGAAATCGATGAAACTAACAGTAGCAGGGCGTAACATTGAAATCACGGATGGTATAAGGGAGCATTTACAAAATAAAATGGATAAAACTATCCGCGAGTTGGTCGAAGAAACAGATGTTCATGTAGCACTTTCAGTAGAGAAACACCGACATTTTGCTGAAGTTACTGTAAAATCCAAGGGGTTTTCGGTGCACAGTAAGGAAGAAACGGATGATCTCTATGCTTCAATGGATAACGCTTTGATAAAAATTGAAAAGCAATTAAGAAAACATAAAGAAAAAGCTCAGGCACTTAGAATTAAAAAAGGTGCACAATCAAAAGAGAAAAGTCAAAGCTAAACCAAATTTATATATACCGCTCCCAATTAATATGAAAATTGCCGATATTTTAAAAAAGGACTCCATTATTGCTGACCTGAAGGGAACCAACAAAGAAGAAGTCCTTCGTGAAATAACAGATTTCCTGCAAACTCAGGGCTTGTTAAAAGACAAGGAAGCTCTGCTCAAGACATTGATAGAGAGAGAAAAACTGGGCAGTACTGGAATTGGTGAAAATGTTGCCATACCGCACGGAAAGTCTGATGAGCTTTCTCACATCATTACGGTTTTTGCACGTTCTTTAACAGGGGTGGACTTTGAGGCTCTAGACCAAAAACCCGTTCATTTTGTGTGCATGGTTATCGCTCCGTCTAATTCCACCGGGCAACATTTAAAGGCACTGGCTCGAATATCAAGGATTTTCAAAAACCAAAATTTGCGGGATGGAATTTTAAAATTACAAGACGAAAAAGAAATATACTCACTTCTTCTGGAAGAAGACGCTAAATTTATTTAACCGGCCATGAAAGGTATTTCAGTATCAACAGGGGTAGCAATAGGGAAAGCATATCTACTTGACTCCACCAAGTTCTGCATCATTAAGCGCCAAATAAGCGAACTTGAAGTTGAAAAAGAAGTAGAACGTTTTCGCCTGGCCATTGAAAAAACAAAATTTCAAATGGCAGAAATAAAAAAGCGTGCAGAAAAAATTGCAGATAAATATGCAGTTATTCTGGACACCTACTCCTTGCTTTTAGATGACGATATTCTTGTAAATGATACTATTGAAAATATCAGGAAACATAAAGCTAACGCAGAATGGACCCTCACAGAAACATTAGGTAATTTTTTAACACTATTTGACAACATTAACGATGATTACCTGAAGGGTAAAAAAGACGATCTTGACCTACTTGTTCAAACTATTTTGAAAAACCTTCTAGGACACTCTCAGGAGTCCCTCTCTGATATTAATGAACCTGTAATCATCGCAACCCATTCTCTAAGTCCCTCGGACACAATAATGATGCCCAAAAACCTGGTTAAAGGGTTAGTGACCGAGGCGGGAGGAAAAACCTCTCATGTTGGAATATTTGCTGCCGCACTTGGAATCCCTGCTATCACTGGTGTTAAGACAGTAACTTCAAAAATCAACTCTGGTGACCAGATCATTGTTGATGGCATTGATGGAGAAGTCATCATAAACCCATCTGATGAAGTAGTAAAACAATATGCTAAAAAACAAGAAAACTACCGTAAATATGAAGAACGACTTTTAACCAACATACACCAACAGGCAGAAACTCTTGATGGTCTTCAGGTAAAATTATTGGCCAATATTGAATCTAATCAGGAAGTCAAAAGTCTTCACAAGTTTGGAGTCGAAGGAGTAGGACTTTATCGCACAGAATTCCTTTATTTGGCAGCAACATCCATACCTGGCGAAAGAGAACTCTATGAAGATTTCAAGCAGGTTGTGCAAGAAATGGCTGACCATCCTGTAGTCATTCGTACCCTCGATATAGGGATGGACAAGCAATTTGGCGATGTCCTGAGTAACGATGAAGACAACCCTGCCCTGGGGTTAAGAGGCATTCGATTATCCCTGGCCAAACCACAACTATTAACCGATCAGTTGAAAGGCATATTGAGAGCAAGCCTATATGGGAACGTAAAAATTCTTTACCCCATGATCTCTTCGGCAAACGAAATCATTCAAGCTAACAAGCTCCTGGAAGATGCTAAAAAATATTTACGTAATGAACAAATTCCTTTTAATGAAGAAATAGAAGTTGGTGCCATGATAGAAACTCCTGCTGCCGCAATCTGCATAGACCACATTCTACAGGAAGTAGATTTTATTAGCATTGGAACCAATGATTTAATCCAGTATCTTCTTGCTGTGGACCGAGTCAACGAAAACGTTGCTCATTTATATCAACCTTTTCATCCATCGGTGCTAAGGTCATTAAAGAGCATTATGCAATCCGCTGAAAATGCAGGTAAAAAGGTCTCAATTTGTGGTGAACTTGGAGGAGACCCAATGGCAACAATGCTTTTATTGGGACTGGGAAAACTAGAAGCCTTGAGTATGGAACCTCACTCAGTACCAAAAGTGAAAAAAATTATTCGGACGATTCGGCTTGAGGAAGCACGTCAATTAGCCGATGAAGTTCTGGAAATGAGCTGTCCTGATAAAATCACATCCTTCATCACCAATGCAATGAGGACTCGATTTCCCGAAGATTTTGACAGGGATCTTAGTTTTGAGGAGAAATTGAGCCCTGCCTGAATTAAGAAATCGAATCAAATAAATTCATTTAGACTATTTTCTAACCTTCCCAATAAAGGAAATTTTAATGAACCCAGGAAATTACTTGTTTACCTCTGAGTCTGTATCCGAAGGACATCCCGATAAAATAGCTGATCAGGTTTCCGATTCCATACTGGATGCAATTTTGGAACAGGACTCCAAAGCAAGAGTTGCTTGTGAAACAATGATCACAACTGGCTTCGCTGTTATAGCCGGAGAAATCTCAACCAAATGTTATGTGGAGATTCCCAAAATTGTAAGAAAAACGATCAAAAATATAGGATTCTCCCATTCCGACATGGGCTTTGACTTTGAAACTTGCGGTGTAATGGTTGCTTTGGACGAACAATCTCAAGATATTGCTCAAGGAGTTGACGATGACAAGCACGAGCAGGGAGCTGGAGATCAAGGTATGATGTTCGGCTATGCCAGCGATGAAACATCAGAACTAATGCCAGCACCTATCATGTATTCTCACAAACTGGTGCGCAAGCTTGCAGAATTAAGAAAAAAGGGCGTCCTGCCATACTTGAGACCAGACAGTAAATCCCAAGTTTCAGTAAGATATGAAAACCACAAACCCGTTTGCATTGAAACAATAGTCATCTCTACCCAACATAACCCAGGAGTGTCCAACAAACAAATACGGTCTGAAATTACAGAGCAGGTAATTCAAAAAGTCATTCCAAAAAAGTTTCAACATAAAAAGATGAAAATCCATATCAACCCAACTGGACGCTTTGTAATAGGAGGTCCACATGGAGACTGTGGATTAACAGGAAGAAAAATTATTGTAGATACCTACGGTGGGTTTGCCCGACATGGAGGCGGAGCGTTTTCAGGGAAAGATCCGTCCAAAGTTGATCGTTCCGCCGCATACATGGCTCGTTACATCGCTAAAAATCTGGTTGCGGCTAAAGTAGCCAACCGGTGTGAAGTTCAACTTGCCTACGCCATTGGGGTCGCTGATCCCGTTTCTGTTTGCGTAGAAACATTTGGAACCCATAATGTTAATCCGGATATTCTGGAAGATCTGGTCAGGTCTCACTTCAACCTCAAGCCTGCAGGCATTGTTAAAACACTGGATCTCTTAAAACCCCGATATTCTCCAACAGCAGCTTATGGACATTTTGGCAGAAAAGAAAAGTCTTTCACATGGGAGCAAACAGATAAAGCAAAAGCTATCAAAAAAGATGCGGGTTTGTAAAGGTAGGAAGTAGTTATTACAGGGGGTAATTCTTTTAGGCTGCACCCCCAAAAACCACTTGTTTAATTTTGGTACTTAATTTTTCTGGCTCAACAGGCTTGACCAGATATTCTTTTATTCCTGCCTGCACTGCCTCAATAACTTTATCACGCTCCTTTTCGGCAGTAATCAGCAAGAAAGGAATATCATTCCATTTTCGATTTTTACTCAGAGCTTTAAAAAAATCAAGACCATCCATCTTGGGCATATGCCAGTCAGATATAATGAGATGAAAAGTATTTCTCTCAAGTTCTTCCAGAGCCTGCTCACCATCGGCACACAAAACAACATTCGTATAACCCAACTTTTTCAAAGTCCGGCGCAGGAATAATCTGGTTGTCAAAAGGTCTTCGACAATTAAAATATTGATGTCATAATTCATATAATAACTCGCAGAACTATTACATAAATTCGAAGATATTATACCATTTTAATTTAGAATTACTTTAACACAAGCTTAGTAGCAAGGCAAACTTATTGTTTTTAAAGATTTTTCCGAACTAGTACCTATTTTTAGGGATAACCAATATTGCCAAACAAAAAATTCGCAACGGAATTACTGATGCTGGGAAATACCCAAAGCAAATTCATCCAGACCTCATTTGCAAAAGGAATAAAATGTTTGCAATTCGCGAAAGCGGCTGATCGCAGTTGTCAGAATAACGGCACCCGCCTATTTCTATAGAGTTTTGAAAAATAAGATGTAATCAAATCAGGATTCCAGCCTTGCTGTAGATAAAAAAGCACTACCAGCATACATAGTTTCAATATGTTTAACCAAAAAACCTGCTTTCACCAACTCATGGGAAAGCTCCTCGCAATTATAGGCTTTCCACTCCCCTGATTTGAGTTGCTTGCTAATAAACTTGAGCCCCATAGCTTTAGTAAAAGGATAAATAAATACTCGTTTACTAAGGCTAGCTAAAATTCCATATCTCTCTCTGTCCAACTTTATACTTTCTTCAACGATTGAACCCACATCATAATCAACAGAAGGGTTTACAAGAATCAGCACCCCTTCCGGTTTCATAGCTGACTTTAAGTTTGCCAGAACCTTTTGTCTATTTCCATACGACGCCAATGTATAAAGTGAAAAATGTCCAACGATCACATCGAATTTTTGCGTTGTAAACGGCAAGGTCAAATCAGACTGTTTACAAGAAACCTGACTGGTGACTCCTAACTCCTGAGCCCGAATGGAAGCCCGATCCACACCTTCCTTCAGAATATCGATTCCAGTATAAGTCATTCCTTCACGAATACGGTCTGCTAGGAATTCCATGAGCAGTCCAGAGCCACAACCTGCATCCAGCAGACTTAACCTTATACCATCAGGGACAATATCAACCACTCGCCTCATCGACTCAAAATAAGCCTCTGGTGAGAGCAGATCATACAACCTGGATTGAAAACCTGCTGACCAATAATTTTTGCTATAAAATTTTCTCATGCATTCCCCAAAAATAATTAACTATTCAATCGCTTGTCAGACAATTATCAATTGAATATAATTACTCGTGCAACTTATTAAGGAGTGCCCGAATGGCAAAAAAACCGTTTATCAATAAACACGGGTTTGTTGAATACCCGTTTCTCCACGATACTCGCAAGCAAAAAAACTGGTGGTTTTATAACCTGATGGAAGATTACCTCAAGCGTCGGGCAAGACAAAACGTTGGCCCTAATTATAAGCGAGAGGATTGCGAAGAAGACTTAAAAAAAATCCTGGCTCAAACCAATCTTAAATTTTATGCCTTGATTCCTTCTGGAATGGGTATGGAGTTTAAACTGATCGGGAAATATGAAACCCCTGAACTTATTGAAATCGAAGATCCAGTCCCTTTCATCACTGAAAAATATGGTGGCGGCAAGTTCAAAGTTAATATCTACCACGAAGGAACATTTTGTGGAACAGAAAACTATAAAGCCCACGGCGACCCCAAGTGGGTCGAGATCGAAGACGATAATCCCACAGGTTAAAACCTATCCAATAAAATAGCTATGGTAGACATAAAGCTCATTTTTTTTGAGAATTGTCCAAATTATGAAACCATAAAGAATCTTCTATTAAGGTCTCGATGTGAGTTTGAAGAAATTAACCAAAATAAACTTCCTGAAAATCACCCACTTAAAAAATATACCTCGCCCACAATATTAAAAAATGGGGTGCTCATTATCGGTGAACAAACAAGCTCTTTTTGTGGGGGTTGTTCAATCTTGGATGAGAGAGATATAAAAAAGATTGAAAATTTAAGGAGTTAGTCCAGTTCTTCGTCCGGATTGCGAGGCTTCTGAATGGTGGGAACATTAAACTTTATACTTGATGGCAAGTTAGAAGCCTTTTTCCCATAAGCCACCTTTCCGGCTTCTCCTTCCAGTCCAATATAGATATTTTCGTTTTTGACTTTTACCGGATACGTTGGAATAAACAGCTCCGGGTTCTGCATATTCGCACCGTTTTCCAGCTTAAAACGCCATTCATGATTGGGACAGATCACTATACCTTCTTCAATACGCCCCTCTCCCAAAGGCGAACCTTTATGTGGGCATTTATTGGCGACAGCATAATATTTTCCCTTATAGTTAAAAAGGGCGATCTCGGACTCGCCCGCTGATATGATTGCAGACTTCCCAATAGGAAGATCTTCTTCACTCATGACTTTTACATACTTCATAAAATTTCAGCTTTCCTGCTCTTTGGGTTCTTCATCTTCTTTGAAATACTCAATGTCACAGTTTGAGTAGATAAAGTTCATGGTTTTTTGCCCCAATAACTTAGTCGTTGTCTGGTTCAACGAATCCGGGTTGGCCATTATCCTTTTTTGGACTTCTTCCACCTTCTGCTTCGTCTGTTTGGCCAGCAATTCATATTCAGCCTCCATGTCCTGCTGAGTCAAATGGATGTTTTCAGCCGCTGCAATGGACTCCAGCATCATATAACCAGTGGTGTTAAAGACTGCCTTTTCTCGCCACTCCTTCATGGCTTTTTCTGGCTCAAAACCGGAGTCTTCCAGCTTCATTCCAGACTGTGCAATCTGAAATTTCATACCTTCAATCATGAATTTTAATTCCCGCTCTATCACTGATTCCGGCGGCTCAATTTCAGCGTCTTTGACCAGCATATTAAAAATATCTTCTTTAATCCTTAACTCTTCATGTTGTTCTTTATGGTTTTGCAAATCAATCTTGATAGCCCTTCGAAGCTCATCAACAGTATCAAAACCTTCCCGCTGGGCAATTCCATCTGTCAAGTCTGGAAGGTGGAGCGTTCTTATTCTTTTAATTTTGACTTTAAAAACAGCACGGTCATCTTCCTGCTTTTCGTCGGCGCCAGGTATTGGAAAACTGATTCGACGCATTTTCTGGTTCCAGTCAGCGGGCAAGACAACCGACACCTCAAATTCCTCATCCTGAACATGTCCGATCAACTGGTCTTCAAAGCCGGGAACCATTTTCTTTTCCCCCACCCTCATTTCATAATCACTCGCACTGCCATTTTCCAGTGGGTGACCATTCATGGTACCTTCAAAGTTCAAAGTGAGAATGTCTCCATCCTTCACCACATATCCAGCAGGCATTTCCTCTACAGACCCATGGCGGCTTAAAACTTTTTCCAGAGTTTCTTCAATCTCCTTATCCGAAATAACCGCTTCTTTCTTTTTAAACTTCAGCCCCTTATAATCTTTAACCTTCATTTCAGGTTTTGTATCGAGAATCACAGCAAACTTTAAAGGTTCATCTCGTTTTATATCCTGCATACCAGAATGATCAATCTCCGGCTGACCAGTAGGCCTGAGCCCGGATTTGTGAAGAGCCTGTTCATAGTATTCCTGCATCAACTCCTGAAACATTTCCGTAAATGACTGCATGGGAACCTGTTTCTCAAGTATTTTTTGAGGAATCTTTCCTGGTCTGAACCCAGGAATCTTGACTTTACGATTCAACTCTTTATAAGCATCATCTACCCTCTTGGAGACAACATCCTGTGGAATAGTAATATGTATCTTTCGCTTCAGACCTTCTAACTCTTCAACATCAAATTCCATATTTAAACCTTTTTCACTATGTGTGGCTAGCTAATCACTGTTCATAAAGTAACAACCTGCCATTGTTCTAAAACTGTGTTGGAGCAACATATCTCCTTTTTTCTTAAGCAGGTTGAGGAAACCTTTCAAGAATCATCTGATCAATTTCCTTTTTTAATTGTCCGAGAATTTCATCATAAGAATAAGAACCCAGAGTTTCTGTTCCCTTTTTCAGGTTCACACGTGTTGGTCCGCACCAAAGCCCCAGATCCGCATCATCAGTTTCACCAGGACCATTCACTCGACAACCCATCACCGCAATGGTCAGTTTGTATTTCTCAGCATATTCAGTCATTCTCCGAACATCCTGAGCCAGATCTACAAACTTGTCATTCTCAACTCTTGAGCAACTTGGGCAAGCTATGATATTTAACCCATCCAAGAAGTTCTCAGGCACGGAGCGGAAACGTCCTTCCGAAATATCTTTTAAAATCTCCCTCCCAACCTGAATCTCCTGCCCTTTCTCATCATTAGGCAGAGTCAGGGAAACGCGGATCGTATCGCCAATCCCAGCTGAAATCAACTGTTCAAAAGCTATACGTGTTTTGATAATCCCTTCGGGCGGAAGCCCTGCCTCTGTCACTCCTAAATGTAAAGGTACATCCGGTCGTTCTTTTGAAAACCTCTGGTTGGCCTCAATCACTTTCTGGGACTCAGAGTCCTTGAGTGAAACACAATAGTTCACAAAACCCATCTCATCGAGCATTTGACAATGGTCAACTGCAGACCTAACCATGGCTTCCACCGAATCATTTTTATAGCATTCTTTGTAATCCGGATCTACCGAACCACAATTGACACCAATTCGAATGGCACAATCGTTTGCTTTTGCGGCATTGACGATGAACTCTACTTTTTCACGAATCGTTTTATCTTTTTCCAAATGGAACAAATGTCCCGGGTTGTAGCGAATTTTATTCACAAAAGGGGCAACAATGGGTGCCAGCTTGTAATTTTCCTGTAGATCTACTGACCACACACTTTCAGGAAACCGTTGGCGTAGAACTTTAAGAGCCTCCACATCCTTTTCGCTATCAACCGCAATACGGATAATATCTGCCTGGGCCTCTTCAAGAACCTCTATCTGCCTGGAAGTCGCTTCCAGGTTCTGGGTTTGAGTAGCAGCCATACTTTGCACTGCAATGGGGGCATCACCGCCGATTTCAAGGCTTCCTATGCGTATTTTTCGTGTCTTTCTCAATGTCATAAACTTTTATTCCTGAAATAGGTATAGATCAAAGATAGAGATTAACAAATAAAGGCTTCCAGAACAAGAAAGCTCTTATCCTTAATTTACCCTCAAAATATTGAAAAAATGGTCTGAAGTTATAAAAAACTTTGCAGGGTATAGCTCGACTCTTAACTTTGCCCAGCCTTGACAATATCCTGGTTATGGGCACGATCAAGAGGAAATGGATTTTCCATATCGTTAAAGTCCGGCAAATTATGCACTGTTGTTTCCATAGATTGAAGATACAAATTCTCAAATCCCAGTTCCTGAGCCATGGAGATTGCGCTTTCATATTCGTCCTGGGTAATCTCCCTGTTCAAAAGTTTTGTAACTTTATGAACAGGACGATACTGGCTCATCAGGCTCAAAGAAACACTTGGCGACAGTTCAAGGGCAATAAAGCAAAGTGTCTCCCAGGTTCCAGCCAGATTTTCAGGTAGTATCAAATGTCTAACCAGCAAACCACTTTTTGCTAATCCATCTTCACGTAATACCAAAGGTCCGACTTGTCTGTACATTTCCAATACTGCTTGTCGGGAAAACTCCGTATATTCATGAATATGTGAAATTTCCCTGGCTGTAGCAGAATGCGCATATTTTAAATCAGGCAGGTAAACATCCACTATCCCGTCAAGAAGCTTCAATGTAGTCAGAGCATCGTAAGCATTGGTGTTATATATTATGGGAATTGTAAGACCCATTTCGCGAGCAAGTGACAAGCTTTTTAACAAACCCGGAACAACGTGGGATGGTGAAACCCAACCAATAAAATGAACTCCCTCTTCCTGCAGTCGTACCATTTGCTCAGCCGTAGTCTGCCAGGTTTGCTCAGGACTGGTTACACCTTCCTGCTTTGACCATTGCTGAGAAATTTGAAAATTCTGGCAATAATCACAACGCATATTACATGCAGTGACGAACAGGTTCCCTACCCCACACGTACCTACCAAAGGGGGCTCTTCACCAAAATGCCTGACACTGGTTGAAACCCTTAAACGATCCGTTTGTCCACAATAACCGGTTTGCCGCTGAGTTCGATCCACCTTGCATGAGTGTGGACACACCTGACATTCCCGATAAATTTCGTAGGCCTGTTGGGCTCTCAGTTCCAATTCAGACCGGCTCAGTTCAAGATATCTTGCAGACATTTCAACCAACTATGGGTTTGATAAACCTGTTTCCCCTTGAAGCCACATGAATGTTAAAATAGAGAAAAACTAACGACCTCTAATTCTATTGACCATGACAAAACTTCTATCAGCCAGCATCATAATACTACTACTCGTTCAACAGTCCTGGGCAACCGCTCAACACGGACTATCATTATATAGTCCCCAGGACTTGAAATACAAACCCGGACAGAGCTATGAATATGCTAACCCCAGTGCACCTAAGGGAGGTGGTTTGGTATTGTCGGATTTTGGAGCATTCACCAAATTAAATCCAGCCTCTCTCAAGGGGGTGACCGCTCCCGGCATTGGGCAACTGGTTTTTCAAACCCCTATGGACAGTTCTGCCGATGACGATGAGCCTTTTTCGCAATACGGTAATCTGGTCGAAAAAGTTGAGCTTGCTGAAGACAGACTTTCTATGACTTATACCATTTATAAACAGGCAAAATTTTCAGATGGGCACCCTCTTACAGCTGACGATTTTATTTTCTCATTCAACCTGATTAAAGACCCCGAATACCACCCAATCTACAAGGAATATTTCAAGGACATCAAGTCCATTGAAAAAATAGATGAACACACTGTCCGCTACCATTTTGCGATATACAACCAGGAATTACCTTTGATAACCGGGCAGATGCTGATTTTCCCAAAACATATTTATGGAGCCAAGGGAAAATCATTTGGAGCGGATTTCGATGATATCGCTGTCGCAAGCGGACCCTACACGGTCGAAAAATACGAATACGGAAAATTTATCACCTTCAAGCGCAACCCAAATTGGTGGGGCAAAGACATCCCTATCAATCGTGGGCGTTATAATTTTGACCGAGTCACTTTCAAAATTTACCTCGACCCTGTAGCTCAGCGAGAAGCATTTAAAGGGGGAGAGTTTGACATGCAGTTGGTCAACAGTTCCCGGGACTGGGCATTAGACTATAAAGGTGATTTTGTCAAAAAGGGGTACTACATTCGTGGTGAGTTTCCACATACAAGGGTGGCAGGCATGCAGGGGTTTGCCATGAATATGAGGAACGAGTTCTTTAAGTCACGCAAGGTACGTGCCGCCGTTGCCATGGCATTCGACTTTGAATGGAGCAATAAAAATTTATTTTATGGGCAATATACCCGCAATGAATGCTTCTTCGATAACAATCCTGAAATGAAAGCGCAGGGTGTTCCTCAAAATGAAGTCAAAGACCTTCTCGCTGGTTTAAGAAAAAAATATAAAAGTTATGTTCCTAAAACTGCCCTCACCAAACCAGTAGGCGCACCGGGGCAAGGCCAGTCAACCGCCAAAAATATCCAGATTGCCAACACCCTTCTCGACTCCGCAGGTTGGAAAGTCGGTACAGATGGAATTCGCACTAAAGGAAAACAACGTTTACAGTTTGAGCTCCTTTTAGCTGGACCCGGGTTTCAACGCATAGCAGAACCTTATAAAAATAATTTAAAAAAAATTGGTGCACAACTGGACATCAAGGTTGTGCAAATTGCCGAATATGAAGAAAGACTGAGAAATTTCAAATTTGGCATGATCGTAGCAAACTATCCTCAAAGCAGGTCACCGGGAAATGAACAGCGTTATATGTGGGGGAGTGAAGCTGCCGTAACCCCTGGAACCCGAAATTATATGGGCATAAAAAATCCCGCTATTGATGAGTTGATTGATGGAATTATAAAAGCAAAAACCCGAAAAGAATTGGTCATCAAAATCCATGCTCTTGATCGGATTCTCACTCACCAGTTTTATGTTGTTCCACATTGGTATATTGCTTACGATCGCGCGGTTTATTGGAATAAGTTCAGCCGACCAGAAATTAATCCGTCTCAAAGTAATATAGCCAATAACCTTCTGGAGTGGTGGTGGTGGGATGAACAGAAAGTTCAAAAACTGAAGAAAGCAAGAGCGCAAGGAAAGTCTCTCCAGTAAAAGTGTTTCTCTGAATATTATTATGACCGCTTATATCATACGTCGACTTTTATTGATGTTTCCCACTCTAATTGGAATCGTCACTATAACCTTTATAGCTACTCAATTTGTGCCAGGCGGCCCCATCGATCAGATGAAGTCTCTTTTGAGGGGACACGGGAGCGTTTTGACTGAAGCAGGAGGTGGTGCCTTAACTGGACCTGGAAAAAAGTTTGGAGAAATCGACCCCAAACATATGGCCGCATTGAAAAAAATTTACCATCTAGACCGGCCTCTGTGGGAAAGATATTTGAGAACTTTTTTATGGTACTCCCCAAAAAACAAATCGGCCCCGTTTATGGAAAATTTTTTCGATCGAAGCAATTGGGAAGGTTTTCTGGTTTTTAAGTTTGGCAACTCCTTTTATCGAAATAAATCCGTCCTTGAACTCATTAAGGAAAAATTACCAGTCTCAGCATCACTGGGAGTCACCAGCTTTTTTTTGACTTATACCATCTGCATCATTCTGGGTATCGCCAAAGCCGTTAAACACGGATCGCGTTTTGATACAGCGACAAGTATGATTGTGCTCATCGGTTACAGCGTTCCTGGTTTTGTACTGGCAATTTTTCTCATCGTCCTGTTTGGTCCGGGAGATGGAGCTATTACCCATCTTATACCTATTGCTGGCCTGACATCAGTTGGAACACCCGGTTACGAGTCATGGTCGTTCTGGGAAAAACTTTCTGACTACCTCCATCATTTAGCAGCTCCACTGCTATGCTACGTACTTGGCGGATTTGCCACACTTACCCTATTGACCAAAAATGCGTTTCTGGAAGAGATGCGCAAGCAATATGTGCTGACGGCCAGAGCCAAGGGCTTGCCAGAAAAAAAAGTTTTGTTCAAACATGTTCTGAAAAATTCACTCATTCCCCTGGTGACAGGTTTTCCCATAGCCTTCCTGGCAATGTTTTTTTCCGGTTCGCTTTTACTGGAGCAAATTTTTACTCTGGATGGTCTTGGTCTTCTCTCCTATCAGGCAGTAATCCAAAGGGACTACCCTATTGTTCTTGGTACCCTGTTTATCTTCTCACTGATGGGACTTATCGGACAATTGTTGACGGATCTCTCTTACGTTTTGATTGATAGAAGAATTTCTTTTGATGAGTCCAAGGGCTGAATATGTTGAAGGTAAATAAAGAGCTATCAGTAAAACTTGCTGTTTTTAAAAATGACAAACGTGCCTATTACAGCTTTTTGATTCTGTCATTTCTTTTTTTAGCTACTTTGCCAGCAGAGTTAATCTGTAATATACGGCCCCTGATAATTGTTGTGGAAGGTAAGCCCTATTTCCCTATTCTGTTGACCTACAGCGAAAAAGATTTTGGAGCCACCTTGCCAAGCGAACCGGATTACAAATCTTCCCGGTTTCTGGGGATATTAAAGGGGACTCCAGATGATCCCGTTTTAGAAACAGACAACACAAATTCTTTTGACTTGCAACTGGATGACTTTGAAGATGAAGACACGGTAGAGCAACCTGCTTTTAGTATCGGACTTGATGATTTTGAGGACAACGATGGAACGATGACTTCCACTGTTGAAAGTACGTCATCCCAGCTTATTACTCCAAGAGACTACTGGGTGCTCTGGCCTCCAGTCCGTTACGACTATAAATATATCCCGACAGAATCAAAAACCGGGAATGTCGTGCTGGCCGCACCCTACCGCACCCCAAAACCTCATAGTGAAGGGTTTATAGAAAGCTCGTGGGTAGATGGGCATTATCTTGGAACTGATGACCGGGGCCGGGATATTCTGGCGCGTTTAATTTATGGGTTCCGCATCTCAATGGTCTTTGGCGCTTCGCTGGCGATAACAGGAACCCTGGTAGGATGCCTGATTGGAGGAACCCAGGGTTTCTTTGGTGGTGCTGTAGATCTAGTTGGCCAGCGTTTGACGGAAATATGGGGATCGATTCCTCGACTATATATCCTGATAATTTTAAGTTCCTTTTTGGTTCCTTCGGCACTACTTCTTTTTTTAATTTTAAACCTGACTGCCTGGATGGGAATTGCCGCTTACATTCGTGCAGAGTTTTTAAAGGTGCGCAACTTCGAGTTTGTTAAAGCGGCCAAGGGGTTGGGAGTATCCAACTTTACTATAATGCGACGCCATATACTCCCTAACGCTTTAACTCCGGTGGTCACATTCTTTCCCTTTGAAGTCACAGCAGGAATTCTCGCATTAGTGAGCCTGGACTACCTGAACCTGGGTGTACCCAGCCCTGCTCCCAGCATCGGTGAGCTATTGGCGCAAGGGAAAAACAACCTCCAGGCATTGTGGATATTGCTACCCACCTTTGCCGCACTAACTGCAACGATCACTCTATTAACTTTTATTGGAGAAGGAATCCGCAACGCCTTCGATCCAAGAAAAACTTTATAAGAAAATGCTGTTGTCAGTAAAAAATCTCTCGACTCACTTCCATGCCGGGCCAGGAAAAATCGCCCGTGCTGTAGATGGAATTTCCTTTGATCTTGAGCAGGGAAAAACCCTGGCACTCGTCGGTGAGTCCGGATGCGGAAAAACCCAGACTGCATTTTCAATCATCCGGCTGATTGCCGAGAACGGTTATCATCCAACAGGGGAAGTACACTTCCAGGGACAGAATATATTCAAACTGAATGATGAAGAAATACGAAGCCTGAGGGGAAACGACATCGCTATGATTTTTCAGGAGCCAATGACCTCCCTGAATCCTTTGTACCGCATCGGTGATCAGTTAGAGGAGCCCTTAAAGCAACATTTGAAAATCGCAACAGGGGATTCCCGAACACGGGCTCTAGAATTATTGGAGCGGGTGGGAATACCTGATCCGCATAAACGCATTGATGACTTCCCGCATCAACTTTCTGGCGGTATGAAACAAAGAGTCATGATTGCTATGGCCTTGGCCTGCGAACCAAAACTGCTAATTGCCGATGAACCCACTACCGCCTTGGATGTAACAATTCAAGCCCAAGTGTTAAGCCTGATGAGTGATTTGCAAAAACAAAACGGTATGGCGATTCTTCTGATTACTCATGATATGGGTATCGTAAACCAGATGGCCGATGATCTGTGCATCATGTACGGAGGGCGGATAGCTGAATATGGCAACCGTGAGAGTATCTTCAACAATATGATTCACCCATACACACAAAGGCTTTTCAGTTCAATTCCAAAACTGGAAAAAACTAATACTCTGCTGGAAACCATACCCGGTCTGGTTCCTTCTGCGACTGAATATGGGGATGGATGCAGGTTTGCTGAACGTTGTTCAGAAGTCATGGATATTTGCTACAAACAGGAGAGCACAGTACACCACCTCAACAAAAGTCATCAAACAATTTGCCACTTACTCGATAAGGGGCAGGAAACACCCAAAAAACAAAAAGGTAAAACTCAGCCCATACCCGTCCGTAGACTTGAGAACACTCCACTTGTCAAAATAAGAAATTTAAAAACCTATTTTCCTGTTCGGAAGGGAGTGTTCCTGCGAGTAGCAGACCATATCCGGGCTGTGGACAATATTAATCTGGATATTCGCAAAGGTTCGACTGTTGCGCTGGTGGGTGAGTCTGGGTGTGGGAAAACCACATTGGGCGAGTCCATTCTCCAATTAGTACCGGATGCTCGAGGAGAAGTGTTTTTTAACGATGAAAATATTATGAAACTAAAAGGAGAAGCCCTGAAGCAATTTCGCCAGCATATGCAGGTCGTATTCCAGGATCCCTTCGGTTCTCTACAACCCAGAATGACCATTGAGAGGATTGTGGGTGAAGGGATTGAAGTCCATCAACCCGCCCTTTCGCCCGTGGAACGAACCCAAAAAATTTCCCGGGTTTTGGAAGAAGTTGGTCTTAGCCCGGCCATTCTGGAACGTTATCCCCATGAGTTTTCAGGAGGTCAACGACAACGTATAGCAATTGCCCGTGCTCTCATTTTGGAGCCGGAATTCCTGGTCCTGGATGAACCCACAAGTGCACTGGATGTCTCTGTACAGGCACAGGTTCTTAATCTGCTAAAAGAATTACAAGCCCGGCACAAACTGACATATCTTTTTATCAGCCATAATCTCAGCGTAGTTCGTTATATGGCTGACACAATAGCAATCATGTATCTTGGTAAAATCGTTGAACAGTCACCCGTTGAAGAACTTTTTGGCAACCCGCGCCATCCTTATACAAAATCACTTCTTGAGGCTGTTCCTTCGCTGGAAACCCGCAAACCTTTTAAGCCGCTGACAGGAGATGTTCCCTCACCGCTTAATCCTCCAAACGGTTGCCACTTTCATCCACGTTGTCCGGTTTATTTGAATGAAGAGTCAGGCTCCGATTTGTCAAAAAGATGTACCAGCCAAATTCCTGAAAAGTCAGGAGATGCACATTCATTTGTTAGCTGCCACCACATAGCTCTAGCTGAGAAAATTAAAGACTGAAAACTGTAAAAAAACAGCTCGCACAACTTATTGAAATAAAAGGTGTCAAAACCGTTGTAATTTTCAATTTACATTCCCCATAAAAACTCCCTTTTCAAGCAAGTTGAATCTGTTGGTTTTATACGTTCTGGGTTTACAGAAATATAAGTCCGGGATATAGTTTTTGTCCATTTGGTGATCGGGTGCCTAAAAAAGACAGGGATAAGTATCATGAAAAAGATATTATCAATATTTTTAGGTTTAGGTCTTCTAACTGTAAACTCCTCAGCATTATCTCAGGAGGAAATTCCGTCAGTACAATCAATAAAATCCGCATTACAAAAAGAACCCGACAACCCCGATTTTCTTAAAGAGCTAGGTCTCGTTTATTTAAAAAACAAAAAATTTCAACAGGCCATTCCTCCTTTGGAGCAGTCTTTGAAGCTTCGAAAAGATGATTTTAAATCGCATTTTTATTTGGCTCTCGCTTATGGGGCTGTAGGCCGCCATGATAAAAAACTAAAAGAACTTCAGGAAAGCCTGCGACTCAAACCCGATTTTGCAGAAGCAAATTTCAAAATTGGTTTAGCCCATGCGGCCTTAAACAGACACCATGAAGCAAGCGAATATTACCAAAAAGCGATCAAGCTTGAGCCTGACAATTACGATTCATATTATTTCCTGGCATTGTCTTGTTTTCTGTCCAACAGGTATCAGGAAGCGCTTGCAGCTATTTTAGAATCAATCAGACTCAACCCTGACAATGCAGAAGCGCAGTATACCCTTGGGCAGATTTATATGAAACTGGGGCGATATAAAAAAGCTATACAGCCCCTGCAAAGTGCTATGAGCATCCACCCTGAATTGGCACAAAGCAAATCTTTATCGTCATTACGGTAGCCCTCAGAATTTATTCCAAACTCCCTACCTTGTAAGCTTTTGAAGAAAAGTGCGACTCACCTACGTTATTATGAGATGGATTTGTTATCATGAAAAATGCAAGAATAAATATACAAAATTAGTTTGGAGGAGGGCTTTTTAAATGTATAAACAATACGCCGCCTTATTAATATTCTTTGTTTTTTTGATTCTTATAGCTTTTATACCGCTGAATGTAAGCAGTGCTTCAAAGCAATCAGCAGTTGCCAACAAAGAACCCAACAATTTTACAAAGAACGAGACCGCAGTTTTTGCGGGTGGCTGTTTCTGGTGCATGGAGCACCCTTTTGAAGGCCTGCCAGGTATTTCAAAAGCTATTTCTGGCTACACCGGTGGAAAAGAGAAAAACCCTACTTATAAACAAGTCGCTTCAGGTGCAACAAACCATGTTGAAGCAGTAGAGATTCATTTTGATCCGGAAAGAATTTCCTACAATGACCTGCTACAAATTTTCTGGAGAAATATTGACCCTACAGACGCAGGAGGTCAGTTTGTAGATCGGGGAAAACAATATACAACAGGAATTTACTACAAAAACAAGGAACAGAAACAGGCCGCCGAACGATCCAAAAAAATGCTTGAAAAGGAAAAACGTTTCAGCAAAAAAATTGTTACAAAAATCGTACCAGCTGGCCAGTTTTATCCTGCCGAGGAATACCATCAGGATTTTTTCAAAAAGAATTATATTCGCTACAGAGTGTACAGGGCTGGATCGGGAAGGGATGAATTTATAAACCGTGTTTGGGGAAAAGATAAAGAATATAAGATCTCAAAAATGAAGATCAATGGTCTAAAAGATTCCAGAATCACTTTAATTGGGAACAAAAGTGGGTCGATCGATCACTTGACTAAAATGCAATATTACGTCACTCAAAAAAATGGAACAGAGCCTCCATTCAACAATGAATACTGGGATAATAAACAACCCGGTATCTATGTAGATATAGTATCCGGAGAACCTTTATTCAGCTCTAAAGATAAATTTAAATCCGGAACAGGTTGGCCTTCTTTCACCAGACCCCTGGTGCAAGAAAATATAATCAGGCAAAAAGATACCTCTTTCAATATGGTCCGAATAGAGGTGCGGTCAAAGGCTGCCAATTCTCATTTAGGTCATTTATTTCATGATGGACCCAAGCCAACAGGTTTAAGGTATTGCATCAACTCTGCCGCAATGAGGTTTATTCCTGTTGATAACCTGGAAAAAGAGGGTTATGCGGATTTCCTGAGTCTGTTCAATAATGGGGTCTGATTAAAGCAATGAGTCCCAACTCAAAAACTCTGCCTTGGCATTTATATATGGTGAGAACAAGACATGGCCAACTTTATACAGGTATCACCCAGGACATAGCTCGTCGTTTTATCGAACATCAGGAAGGTAGTAACAAAGCCGCAAAATACCTCAAGGGAAAAGGACCGCTAAAACTGGTATTTCAACAGGAAATAGGAAGCCATTCATTAGCATTGAAAGCAGAGATTGCATTCAAAAAACTGTCTAAGAAACAAAAAGAACTCTTCGCAACAAACTCAGAAGAATTTAATTTGCAAAAACTGGTAAGTATCTAAAGAAAAATACCTACTGGACAAGTTTATTTTTGAATGCGTAGTTTGTGATCTGCGCATTATTTTTCAAGGTTGTTTTTGCCAGAATTCTGCTCCTGTAAGTTCCCACTGTTCCCACACCCAATTCAAGCTCAGTGGCAATTTCAGTCAAAGTTTTTCCCGCACCAATCATGCAAAAAATTTGCAATTCCCTTGGAGACAAGTTCTCATGCAAAGCCTTATCCGAACCGCTTGATAGACTGCTAACCATTTTTTCAGCAAACTTTTGGCTGATATAAATTCCCCCATCAGCAACTTTTCGGATGGCCTCAACAAGCTGCTCTGGGGCGCTGTCCTTTGTCAAGTAGCCGGCGGCACCTGCCTTATAAAATTGCTTGGCATAATTTTCCTCTGAAGAAACACTGAGAATCACGACTTTTAGTTCAGGGTAGTCATTATGAACTTTCTGCATAACCTCCCACCCTGTTTGACCCGGAAGATTAATATCCAGTAACAAGACATCCACATCCAAACTGGGGAGTGTTTCCAATACCTCATCACCATCACCAGCCTGATAAATCAATTCCATACCTGGAGTTTCATCTATAATTTGAATTAAACCCTTACGAACCACAGCGTGATCATCTGCAATAATTATTCGAATAGTCTTTTCTACGTTACCGATCATTTTTCAACCTTTGGAATACTTACGGTCAAATGAGTGCCTTCTCCAACAACACCCCTGATATCGACATGCCCCTTCCATATAAGTGCACGTTCTCGAATTCCCAACAACCCTAAAGAATTTGAGTGATCGATTCTCATGCTATCGATACCCATACCATCGTCCTTAACACTCAACTCATAGCCATTCTCATTTTCAACAAAATCAACTAAAACTTTAGTTGCCATGGAGTGGCGTGAGATATTAGTCAACGCTTCTTGAAAAATTCTAAATAAATCTGTAGACAACTCGGGTTCTAACCGGATTCCCTCAGGAACAATATTTAATTTACAACTTATATTTGTATTTTCCATGAATTTTTCAGCCTGCCATTGCAGTGCCTCACAAAACCCCATTACATCAAGTACTTGTGGTCGAAGCTCTGTAGAAACCCTTCGAACAGTTTCCAGCGAATCCGCAAGGTGCGAATAAATTGATTCAATTTTTTCCTTCACTGGAGGCTCAGAAATATCTATTCTTTTTTCTAGCCAAGTCAAGTCCAGTTTAATCGCTGTCAAAGTTTGCCCTAACTCATCGTGAATTTCCCTTGAAATTCTCTTCTTATCTTCCTCTCTAATGGTTTGCAATTTGTTGCTTAAATCTCTCAATTGCTGACGGGATTTTTTAAGAATTTCTTCCGCATTCTTTTTATCAGTAATGTCGCAAACAGTACCAATGGTTCTTTCAGCTACCCCATTGGAGTCATAAAAGGTTTTAGATTTTTCGTGCACAATTCGCTGGGAACCGTCCGGTAATATAATTCGGTGACTGACATCATACTCCTTTTTATCTTGAATACATCTCATATATTCTTCATGAACCCAAGCCCGGTCTTCCGGGTGAACCATTGCCAAAAAGCTCTCATAATTGGGTTTGAATTTATCCCTTTCCACTCCAAAAATCTGATAAACCTCGTCCGACCAAAGAAGACTATTTTCTTTTACAGTCATTTCCCAGCTACCCAGGCATGCCATCTCCTGAGCCTGAGCAAGGTTTTGCTCGCTGGCGCGCAGGGCAAACTCTGCTTCCTTAAGCCTTGTAATATCCGTATCCGATCCAATTATTCGTAAAGGATTCCCAGATTCATCCCTTTTAACCACACGTCCCCGGTTAAGATTCCATCTCCAGGAATCATCTTTTTGTAAAATGCGGTTTTCGCATTGATACCCTTCATTTTTTCCCTCTAAATGTTCATTTAAGGCCTTCATTACCTTTGGCAAGTCTTCAGGATGAATCAGTTTTTTCCATGAATCACTATTGGCCTCCAGTTCACCGGGGTGGTATCCAAGAGATTCCAGCCAACGAGGACTGAAAAACATTTCATCGGTCAGCAAATTCCAGTCCCAAACACCATCCGTGGTGGCCTCAAAGAAGAGTTGGAGTCTCTCTTCATTCACACTCAAAGAATCTTCAAGTTCATTTTTGTATTTCTGAAGTCTTTCCTCGGCAGTTTTTCTATCAGTGATGTCTGATGCAATGCCTGCAATTCCTATCAGGTTATTCTTTCCCCAATGCAAAGGAAATAAGATCGTATGGAAAGTTTTCACCTCTTCTTTCATAGTGAATTGTTCTTCTACAACTAAAGGTTTTCGGGTTCCAATAACTTTTCTATCATTTTTGACAAATTGGTCTGCCATGTTCCAGGGGAAAACCTCATAAGGTTTTTTCCCAATAATATCTTCTTTTTTTGTTCCAATTACCTGCTCAAACATTTTATTGACATGAGTGTACTTTCCGCTCATATCCTTGATATAAATAAGGGCTGGGGAGTTATCGATAAGACTCTTCAGGATAGCTTCATTTATTATATTTTTTTCTTCTGCACTTTTCTTTTCGGTCACATCAAATTTTAAAACCATGCAACCTTTTTTATCTGCTGGAGCAACCGCTTTCAAAAGAAACCATCTTTCCTGCTCAAGATAATGACAAAGGTATACGGTTTCGTATATATGGGACTTTCCATTTAATACTGAACGAATTCCATTAATTTGTTCTTGAGAAATGATTTCCCACTTATCACACTCTGTCAGGTAATCAGAACCAACAACCAGACTTGGAGAATTAGAAGCTGTTCCCGGTTTAAAATAGTTTGCCCAATTCGAATTCACATACATGATCTCACCCTCTTCATTGAGCATACAAACATTGCCAGGAATCAAATCCAGCAATTCCCCGGGTTCAAAGTTGGTTTGATCGAATAAAAGCACTCTACCACCTCAAATTATTGGTTATTCACTATTCCATTCCGTAACAAAATAATACACAAGAGTTATAGCTGAAACCCCCGCAAGACCTGCAAAAATAATACAACTTAAATTCATCATAAACTCCTCCTCAAAACCCCATTTGATAATAATTGTATTTTATTGATTCCCAGAATAAAAAGCAAAGTTTCGCTAATATATGAAAGATAAAAAAATTGTGAAAAAACTGGCTAATATTATTTCCAAGGCCCATATTTCTAATAAGGAAATGCCTAGAATCGGGTTATTATGAGACTACTATATCCTTTTGCCAAACGATTTATTGCAGGACCTGACCTCAGAACAGCCCTACCTGCTATCAGCAGAGTAAGAAAAGCTGGTTATTATTCCTCCATTGATATTCTAGGAGAAAGTATTTCTACTCGGCAACAGGTGGAAACTGCCAAGTCTGAATACTTCAGACTTTTTGAGTCTCTTAGTAGTATTCATGAAGCATTTGACTTTTCCATCAAGCTCTCTCAATTGGGGTTGGAGATTGACAGTGATTTTTGTACAGAAAACCTGAAACAATTAGCTCAAATATTAGGGAACAATACTATCCGCTTGGATATGGAAGGTTCCAACCACACGCAAAACACCTTAGACATTTGTGAAGAAGTGCATAAAAACTATCCTCAAGTTGGTCAAGCGATACAAGCTTACCTGTATCGCTCTGAAAATGATGTTCGACATTTTATTAACAACGGAATATCTGTAAGACTGTGTAAAGGAGCATATAAAGAGCCTCCTGAAATTGCCCTGCAAACGATGGATGATATCAGAGCAAACTTTTTAAAACTTGCCCGACAATTGCTAAAAGAAGGTTATCAACCCGCTATAGCTACCCATGATGAATATCTGTTACTCGAACTTCTTGAATTCATACATCAAGAAAAAGTTGACCCTGAGTCATTTTATTTCGAAATGTTATATGGTGTGAGACGAGATCTGCAAAAAATACTTAAAGAAAAAGGATACCGAGTTAGAATTTATACCCCATATGGTAGCTCATGGTTACCTTATACACTTCGTAGGCTAGCAGAAAAAAAAGAAAACCTGCGTTTTGTAATCACTAGCCTTTTCAAAGAAACTTTTGGCTTAAGAAGACTAAATTAACGCGAATCAAAAATTGACTTACCTTAGTAATATTAGGCTCGCAAACGATCAACATAGCGTATGGTTTCCTGGGAATGCTTTCCGGTAACCTCTGGTAGAACCTTTGCAACCTGATCCCAGGTTGTTACTGGTCGGTGAGAAACCTTTTTAATCGCCTTGCCAATATTTCCCATCCCTGCATTGTAGGCGCCGGCAGCAAAATTCCAAGCCTCATTATCACTGATCCCTTCTTTACGGTACTTGTCATAAAGCATCTTAAAATAGCGGGCAGATGCGTCTAAATTTGACTCAGCATGCCAAACCGAACCCGGTGTCTTGTCATCCCCAAAACTCAGCCCCAACTCCCTGGCTGTGTCCGGCATGATTTGTCCCAGCCCCATAGCTCCTCTAGAACTCAAAGCTTTGGGATTAAATCCTGATTCAGTATGAATAAGTTTTTGAAATAACCTGGAAGGTATAGAGTTACTCTCAGCAACCTGAGCCGACAATTCTTTAAGGGTTGGCTTATTCAGACTTCCCTTTTCTCCCATTTTTTTTGCTGTCTCGTAGGACTTTAGAACATTCCGAAAATTAGTAGCAGGTTGAATTTTTAGTTCAGAATTAAAGCCTTTTAGCTTAAGCAGAGCTTTCGATAGGGAAAATGTATCTATAGCCGAAACTGAACCTCCTGGCGGATTCCAAGCTTGAATCATATTCAGTTGATGTTTGATCAATATAGAGTAAAAAGGATCTCCAACCTTAGAATTGTTTTTCAAATGAACAGGGTTAGCATGCTCCATTTTATTTAAAGTTCTCGGAAAATAATTTAGGCTCAGCACTGTTAACTCCAGATGATAATTTGACACAATAATCTTTTTTATACCAACCAGCAAAGCCCGTGCCAAATCAGCAACTCTCAACGCAGTCATAATATCCGATAACAGAAAAAAATATCTTCCGTGCTATGAAACAATTAAAGCTATGCACCTCCTCTTAAATAAAGTTATTTTGCATAATTTGTTCATTAGATAATAGCACATATCCACCATAACTTATTATTAATAAATGGTTTGAAAAATTCACACACATTTAATCTGTTTGGTGTAGTTGTTATTTGATAAAAGATTGTTTGAAAATTCTCTACCATTTGATACTATTACCATACCAAATTTATTTTTGGATTTCATGATATTATAGCAAAATTATAAAGGCTTAAACAAACCTATCCCAATACGGATAACCATGACTGTACTTGTTGTAGATTATAACAACGAATCGAGAGGCTTATTGACAACCCTTCTTGAAGAAAAAGGACACAATGTAATATCTGCGTCAAATGGTAAAACCGCTCTTGAATTGATCGAACGATATTCGCCTTATATAATTGTCACAGATATTTTGATGCCTGAAATGGATGGGTTCGAGTTGTGTAGATGGGTTAGAACTAAACAGGAGTTGGAAAATACTACCATTGTGGTTTATACCAGTTCCTACAAGTCACCAGCGGATATAGAACTTGGATATGCTCTGGGAGCTAATGAATATATTTTTAAACCTCAAAAACCTGATGTACTTTTAGGGTTAATCGAAAATGCTATTCAGGATCATAAAAAATACTGCTATCCTTCGTTCAACTCAGTCTAACCGCTTTAGCCTGCTGATCTGCAAGATAAGAACTTCTCACAAGAGGTCCAGCTTCTACATGGTTTAGGCCTAACGATTCACCGATAATCTTAAACTCTTCAAAACAGTCGGGATGAATAAATTCGACAACTTCCGCATGAGCCGGTGAAGGCCTGAGGTATTGTCCAATTGAAAGAATTTGGCACCCAACCTCGACAAGGTCTTTCATTGTTTGAATCACTTCCTCTTTTTTTTCACCGAGACCCAACATAAGCCCACTTTTTACAATCAATCCTTTTCTTTGAGATGCTATTTTCAAAGTCTTCAAAGACCATTCATACCTACACTGTGGTCGCACATTTTTTTGCAACAATTCTACCGTTTCCAGATTATGTGCAAGCACATCAGGTCCCGCCTCACATACTTTTTCAATGAGATCCGTTTTCCCCTGAAAATCTGGAATTAATGTCTCAATCTTAATCTCTGGGCAGCGAGTTCGAATAGCTTTGATGGTTTTAACCCACTGCCCTGCCCCACCATCTGGCAAATCATCGCGGTCCACAGAGGTTATAACCGCAAACTTCAAATTCAACTGGGAAAGAGATAAAGCCACCTTGTCAGGTTCATCAGGGTCAGGAAGATTCAACGACCCAGTAGGTACATCGCAAAACCGACAGGCCCTGCTACAGCTGTCTCCCAAGATCATGAAGGTCAAAGTACCAGCATCCCAGCAGGTACCAATGTTTGGACACGATGCCGACTCACAAACCGTATTCAAGCCACTTCTTTTTAAAAGTGATTTTAATTGAAAAAATTTTGGGGTTCCAGGGAGCTTGGTTTTTAACCAATGAGGTAGTCTTTTATGCTTATATCTTGTAACTGGATTACTCATCAAATTTAAAAAGGATGAAATATAAACCCGATGCCGGGATGTAGTATAATGTGCAGACTTATAAAAAGAAACCATTCGTTTCTTTAATCTATAATTCCAGCCCAATTGTAGATCATTACATAAATAAACCCCGCTAAATGATATTCAAAACCATTGACAAATATATTCTCAAAGAACTGTTAAAGATCTTCTTGATCAGTATATTTGCCATGACAATGGTGCTTTATCTGGACAAATTCCTGTTTATTGCTGAAATGATCGTTAACCGTGGTGTTTCTTTTCTGGAAATGGTAATGATGATGGTCTATATATCCCCTGCTTTTTTTGCTATCACCATTCCCATGGCAGTTCTGATGGCTTCTGTTGTTACATTCAATCAGTTTTCAGCAAATAATGAATGGGTTGCCATGAAATCATGCAACTGGAGTTTTCTGGAGCTCATGAAACCTGTTCTGATATTTTCTTTAATTGCATATTTTATGGCCAATATCATTATGTTCCTGGCTCTTCCATGGGGTAACCAGTCCTACAAAGTTCTAGTTTATGACATCATAAAGAACAGGGCCAACATTGATATCCAGCCAAATGTCTTCAACCGGGACTTCAAAAACCTGATTCTACTGGTAAAAGAACATAAGCAAAATTCATTGTTAAAAGGAGTTTTTATTGCTGACACGACCAATCCAAAGAATCCACAAATCATAACGTCTGAGAAGGGAGTCATATTTCCAAACCCGAAAACCTTAAAAATTCAACTTAAGCTGGACAATGGAACCATTCATGAATTGAGCAATGAAAGAGGAGATTATCAGACTTTAAACTTTGATCGTTATGATATCAATCTCAGTCTCCCGGACACAGAAAGGCTGGAAGAAGAAGCCCTTGTCGGAAATAAAGAAATGTCGTTTGCGAAAATCAAAGAAAAGATCAAGGAAATGAAAGCTAAGGGTCTTCCGACCACTGGCCCTGAAGTCGAGTTGAGTAAAAAATTTTCTATTCCTTTTACTTGCCTGCTTTTTGCATTTCTCGGGGCACCGCTCGGCATCAAATCAAGTCGATCTGGCAAGTCGGGTAGTTTTGGAATCACCGTTGCCGTTATCATGGTTTATTATGTTGGCCTGATTATGACCCAGAACCTGGGAAGGATTGGAAAAATTCATGCCTACACATCTGTATGGATACCCAATATAGTTCTTATTGTTGTTGTTGTATATGTCGTCTACAAAATGCAAAAAGAGTTGCCCTTCAAGTTCGTAGATCGCTTTCTGGACTTCATGATAACAATCATGCAGTTCTTCAAAAATGTATTTAAAAAAAAGAACCAAAAACCAAACCAAAAAGTCAAAAGTGATAAACAGTCCATAACACAACGACCCTCTTTAGAGGGAATAGACCAACTAAGGAAAGTATCTAATTTAAACAAGCAGGACTGATAAACAGTTCAGAGAAACGGAGAATAGAATGAAAACGGCACGCGACATCATGACCCGGGATGTGGTAACAGTAAAAACAGACCAGCTTATAAGTGATCTTTCGAAACTATTTCTCGAAAACCACTTTAACGGAGTCCCAGTTCTCGATGATGATGGAAAGCTTGTAGGTGTAGTTACCCAGGGGGACTTGATTGAACAAAACAAAAACCTTCACATCCCTACAGTCATCGCCCTGTTCGATGCTGTCCTGTTCCTGGAAAGCGAAAAAAAGTTTGAAGATGATGTAAAAAAACTGACCGGCTCAAAAATTGAAGATATTTATCATAAAAACCCTGTCACCGTTTCTCCCGATACAGACATCAATGAAATCACAACATTGATGGCCGAGAAAGATATCCACACCCTCCCTGTTCTGGATGGCGATAAACTTGTCGGAATCATAGGTAAAAAGGATGTTATCCAAGCAATGGTCTAAATTAGAAAGCTTCAAAAAATAACTTATCTTCTTTCTCCAACTATTTGATTTTCAACTCTCCCAGAAAAGCTCATTTCCAAATATATTATTAAACCGATTTTTTTCTTGCAATTTTCCCAATACGGTTACATATTTGGCTAGCCAAAACCATTAAAACAACGTTAATAGATATCGAATTTCAATATTTCGATATATCCATAAGTCTTAACTTTAACTATACTGAATATATATGACCAACTGAACCTACCAGGTTCAGGAACATCGAGGCGACAATGACATCACAAGCTATGACAAAAATCTATCAACAAAGAATTGGTCTATTGCTGGCACTCACAATCCTCTCAACATTTTTCAATGGTTGTTCAACTTTAAGTAATCGCCAGGCTGGCACGTTTGGAGCTACTCAAATTGTCGAAAATACAACGACCGACATAATTGATCTAGCTCTTGAATTAGATCCTGAAGGTGTCGCGTCACTCGATGAAGGCTCATCTCTGGATCAACAACAAAAAGATTTGCGTGCAAGTTTCAAAAGTTACCATACTAAATATGATGACAAAGCTGAAATCACACAAAAGCAGAAACGAAACCAGGTTCAAGAAAGAATACTGATTGCCTCCGATCAGAGGTGCGGGGAATACGAAAAACATTTAATGGCCTTAAATGCAAGAACCAATTTTTTGCTGGGCTCAATTACAACTGCTCTAGCTGGTGCAGGAGCAATTTTCACAGCGGCAGATACCGTTCGGGCACTTTCTGGTTCTGCTTCAATATTTAGCGGAATTAGGGGAGAGTTTAATGCTGATTATTTTGCAGACAAAAGTGCACAACTAATCACAGCTGGTTTCAAAGCCAAAAGAAAAGACTTCTATAAAAATGAGATCCTGATAAATCGAAATTTAAGTACTACCGACTACCCCATTGAAAGAGCTGTCAAAGATGCTGTAATTTATCATGCGCACTGCTCACTGAACAGTGGCCTTGAACACGCAGCAGCATCGGTCCAACGTTCAGAAGACGTCGGTCTGACAAGACTACTAAAAGCCCAATCCTTGGCTCAAAATATTTCATTTAATGCATCCAGCAACCCACAAGCTATCGGTGTAATCAAATCTGGTGCCAGAAAAAAAATTAAAACTGCCAAATTAGCCATCTCAGACGCAACTCCAAAACAAATGAACGATTTTCTGGTTGAAGTGAACAACAGGGTTGAAAGCATACCTGTTCTCGGAGAAAGTGACGTTGAAAAAAATAAAAAAGCCGCCAAAAGCCTATTGGATCGATTGGGTATTGAACTAGATGACGCAAATAAGCTCTTTATATCGATTACCAAAATAGATGATATTAAAAAGGCCTCCGAGAAGTTTATTGAACAATCGAATGATGGAATAAATTAGAGAAATATAGCTATCGACTTTTAGCAAAGTTATGCATTACGTTATTGTAGTCCACGGAATTGGTGAACAACGTAAAAATGAAACCGTTTTAAACGTAATCAATCGCTTCGCAGAGGCCAGCCGCGGGTTTGATGAAACGAAGCTGGATGGCATTCTTACTTTAGGCAAAGCTTCCGGACAGACAGGAAAAGAAAAACTTGCTCCTGACACAGATAATACCAACTCTAAAAACATATTCTCCCCATGGCTGGAATTCCGCGGCATCCCACAACCCGACATTCCTGATAAACAACAAAAAATAATAAACAATATTCCTTTCTATGGAGAGGAAGTAAACGATGAAGAAAAAGGTCAGAACATACGCTTTGTAGATCTTTGCTGGGCCGACATCATGGAAAGTGATGCTGACGACATTTGTCAATCTGTAGATGTCTGGGCAGAAGGCCTCATGGGAAGGTTAAAACTCAAAAATCAAAAAGCAAAGTTAAACCATTGCGAGTATGCAAAGGTTCCATCGTGGATCATAAAAATTCTGTCTAATCTTGTAGATATTTTTATTATTTTACAAACTCTTATGAGTTTTAAAATAAAAGAGGTTGAATATAAGATTTTTACGGAGTTTTTAGGGGACGTACAACTCTATGGAGAATATCCCATTACCCGCGGTAAAGCTATTCGACGATTCCATCGACTCATGGCAAGAATCGAAGAAGGTCACAAAAAAGAATTGGCGGAAAAAGGCTTACCCTATTCTGAAAAACCTACTTACACGATTATAGCCCATAGCTTAGGAACTATAATGAGCTTGGACTCACTGCTCTACGCTCATGTGAACCCAGATATAAGAACGGGTCCCAGTCACAGCAATTTCTCTAATCTTCCTTTTCCCGGTTATCTCACAAAAGAAGATGCATCCAGGAAAGGAGATATTGATTTTATCAATACAAATTGGGTAGAGCGGGTTAAAAGCTTTGTAACTCTTGGCTCACCCATCGATAAATATCTGGTCATGTGGTGGCTGAACTATAAATATCTTCTGGAAAAAGACATATGGAAAGGTCCCGTCCGAAACCCTATTAAACATTTTAATTATTCAGACGAATTGGATCCTGTCGGACATAATCTGGATATAGTCGAACAAACAGTTGGCTATCAACGAATTTTCAAAAAAGAAAAGGATGTAGTTTTCAATCGTTATTCTGTTTTTGGGGCTGCACATAATGAGTATTGGAAAGATTGTGAACTCTTTAGAGCAATTTATGCAAACACGGTTGCCAGAAAAAACGACAATGCCCAATTTCAAGAGGTAAAAAGATTCAGCCTCCTTAACTATCTGAAGCTTCTGTTAAGCACCTATCTTGTGGGGCCTCTGTTAGTAAGTGCCATTGCAGCAATGAGTTTCGAATGGGCTTTTTCTATCAACCATAAAG